>CAWISY010000121.1:0-8274 GCA_963838455.1 Bryobacterales bacterium | reverse complement strand
CCGAACGTGCCCCCAGTTCCGTCGTAGCACTATTCCTGATCGACGTAGCTCCACGAGTCAACCCCGGGCCGTCCTACTCGTGCTTTTCGGCACTGCGGGCTGCCGTGGCCGCGCGGGCGCCGGAGGGCCGCAATTGGGCTTCTTCCAGGCGCTTGGACTCCTGCCAGGTGAAGATCATGCGATGCAGCACGGTGAGATTCGCCAGCACCGCAATCACCCACAGCACTTGCGGCATCTTCATAAACAGGGCGCCGATGATCATCAGCACCACTCGCTCCGGCCGCTCCATGAAGCCGACCTTGCAGGTGGGGATTTCGGTTTCGGCGCGCGCGCGAGTGTAGCTGACCATAACTGAGCCCATCATCGCCACCGCCGTCAGCACCACGTACGGCGAGCGGTTGATGGAGCCATACCAGACGAGAAGACCTACTAGAAGCCCCAGATCCGAGTAACGGTCGAGCACCGAATCGAAGAATCCGCCGAAACGGGTCACGCGGTTGGTGGCGCGGGCGACGCGGCCATCGACCATGTCGAACAAGCCCGCTCCGATGATCACCGCGCCGGCCCAGCGAAACTGCCCTACCGCCAGCAGCCACGCGGCGCCCACGTTGATCAGCAGCCCGATAAAAGTCAGGACGTTAGGGTGAATTCGCGCCAGGGAGAGCCCCCGCACGATCTGCACGATCACCTTCTTGCAGCCAGCTCCGATTGCGCCAGTAAACGTCACGTGGTTACTTTACACCTGCTGATGAATGGTGATCAACTCGACGATCTCCATCTCGCGAACCCCGCCCGGAATGTTGATCTTAACCGAATCTCCCACCTGCTTGCCCAGCAAGCCGCGGCCGATAGGTGAGCTGGTCGAGATCATTCCTTTGGCCACATCCACATCTTCGCTGGTCACCAGTTTATACCGGATTTGTTCATCTTTACTGACATCCAGCACCGTGACCGTCGAACCCAATCCCACCCGGTCATGCGGGATCTTCGACATATCGATCATCGAAAGTTCCCGTAAACGGCCGTTAAGCTGGGCCAGCCGGGCGCTCACCCAACTTTGCCGTTCCTTGGCCGCGTGGTACTCGGCGTTTTCGCTTAAGTCGCCGTGGGCGCGAGCCTTAAGGATCTCCCTGGGGAGTTCGATGCGGAGCTCGATTTCGAGAGCCGTAATCTCTTCCTGCAGTTTCTTCTTAAGCTCTTCCATGCCTTCTCGATTGTGATTATACCGCTGTTACAAAGCGCCGCGTTACCAAAGCGCTGGCGGGCGATGCGGGTTTGTCTAGGGAGGGTTACTTACGGGTGACTACTTCGAAAGTTCCCGGCGCATCGCGGCCAGCGAGGCCTGCATGCCTTCGCTGCCGTTAAAGAACGCCTCGCCGGCATCGCCCCCCTGCTGGGCGACTTCGGCGAACAGGGGCACCAGCTCAGGATCGCGCCACCCGCGGCGCGCTTCTTCGAGCATCATCTCGATGGCGTGCTGGTGGGAGAAGGCGGGCTTGTACGGGCGAGCGGTGGTCAAGGCGTCGTAGATGTCGGCGACCTGCAGGATGCGAGCCAGCAGCGGGATGGATTCGCCGCGCAGGCCATCCGGGTAGCCGCTGCCGTCCCAGCGCTCATGATGGCTGCGGATGATGGGCAGAACCGGCGCCAGGGTTTTCATCGGCCGGCAGATCTCCTCGCCGCGGATGGTGTGCTGGCGCATGAGCTGCCACTCCTGCTCAGTCAGCAGGCCGCGCTTGAACAGGATCGAGTCGGGAATCACGATCTTGCCGATGTCGTGGAGATAGCCTCCGCGGTGCAGCGCCTGCTGCTCCCGCCGCGGCAGCCCCAGGGCCTGCGCAAGCGCGATCCCGTAGGTGGCCAGCCGCTCGCAGTGCAGGCCGGTATAGCGGTCGCGATGCTCCACCGATTGCGCTAGCGCGAATAGGATGCCTTCGGCTTCCTCGAGCGAATCGACCAACGCCTTGTTGCGCAGCATGGAGCGGATGCGGGTGCGCACCAGGGCCGGCCGCAGCGGCTTGACCAGAAACTCGTCCGCGCCGGATTCGAAGCCGGCCACTTCATTCTCCATCCCCTGGACGCTGGTGGTGATCAGCACTGGCATCAACTGGGTGCGGCGGTTGTTCTTGACCAGTTGGCAGAATTCGATGCCGCTCATCTCCGGCATCACCTGGTCCACCACCACCAGATCCACTTTTTCGTGATCCAGGATGGCGAGCGCCTCCGAGGGCCGCTTGGCCTCCAGGATGTGATACGGCGCGGTCTTGAGCATCGCGCGCAGCAGGCGGCGGTTCAGATCGATCTCATCGACGATCAGGAGCGTGGGAGCCTGCGCGGCATCCTCCAGCACGCTATCCCAGTTGGGCGCGCAGGCGGCGAGGCTCAGCGGACGCGTGATCCGCTCGTGATCGGGTTTGATCTCGATAGCCACTCAGGCAATAACCGCAGTCGACATGCGCCCTTCACGTGTCCATCGGCGGAGACTACGGAATGTATTAGAGAGAGACTAAGCTGCGGAGTACTAAGGCCCGCGCTCACGCCAGGGGAACTCGTACAATGGACCGATGCGCCCCCGGCTCAAGCGAAGACTTGAGCGATACTTTGAATTCAATCGTTTAGGAGCAAGCTGGCGCACCGAAATCCTGGCCGGGGCGACCACGTTCGCCACCATGGCCTACATCGTCCTGGTGAATCCATCAATTTTGCGCGAAGCGGGAATGCCGTTTCAGGCGGTGGTTGCGGCCACCTGCTTCTGCGCCGCGTTTGGCAGCATCCTGATGGGCGCGGTGGCGCGCTACCCTGTGGCCCTGGCGCCCGGCATGGGGTTGAACGCCTACTTCGCCTACACGGTGGTGAAGGGGCTGGGAGTGCCGTGGCAGACCGCTCTGGGCGCGGTTTTCTTATCCGGAGTGGCGTTCCTGATCCTGACCGTCGCGGGCGTGCGCCAGTTGATCGTGGAGGCGATCCCGACCGAGTTGTACGCCGCCGTGGCCGCCGGAATCGGCTGGTTCATCGCTTTGATCGGGCTGCGCAACGCGGGAATCGTGGTGGCGAACCCGGCGACTCTGGTCGCGCTCGGCAACCTGCGCGACAAACAGACGCTGCTGGCGGTCTTCGGGCTGGCGTTGACCGCGGCGCTGATGGCGTGGGGAGTGCGCGCGGCCATGCTGCTCGGCATCGTCGCGACGACGCTGGCGGGCTCCCTGTTGGGGCTGGTGAAGTGGAGCTGGTCGATGTATCGCGTCTCCGACATCATGGCGACGGCGGGAAAGCTGGACGTGCGCGGCGCGCTGCACCTGGGCCTGCTGGAGATTGTATTCGTGTTCCTATTCGTGGATCTGTTCGACAACCTGGGGACGCTGGTGGGGGTGGGCAAGAAAGCCGGGCTGTTCGACGAAGCCAACCGTATTCCGCGCCTGCCGCGGATCCTGTTGTGCGACGCTACGGCGACGATTGTGGGATCGCTGGCCGGAACCTCGACGGTGACCAGTTACATCGAGAGCGCGGCGGGCGTGGCGGCGGGAGGGCGAACCGGGGTAACGGCGATCGTCACCGGTCTGCTGTTTGCAGCGGCTTTGTTCGTCGCGCCGCTGGTGGGAGCGGTGCCGGGGGCCGCGACCGCGCCGGCTCTGATTCTGGTGGGGTCGCTGATGATGTCGCACGCGGCGGAGATTCACTGGAACGATCCGGCGTCGGCGATTCCGGCGTTCCTGACCATGCTGACCATCCCGCTGACGTTCAGCATCGCCACCGGCCTGTCGTTCGGGTTCACCTCATTTGCGGTGCTGAAGCTGGCGCGGGGGCAGTTTCAGAAGAAGGATTGGGTGGTGTACGTGCTGGCGGCGATCTTCGTGGCCAGATTCATTTACTTGGGATCCGTTTGACCAGTAAAGAGGGTAATGAGATGTTGCCCGCGGGGAAGAAGCAGAACCGTCCCGGCGAACTGAGGCTTCGCCTCCGCGCCGTCGATTTCGATGCGGGAGGGAATGCGGTCGAGCCGTGCCAGCGCCCGCGCCGGGCTGCGATAGGCGAGTTCGACGCCGGAGGCCGTGACGGCGGCGGATTTCAGCTCGCCATTGAAGGATTCGACGCGCAAAGGAGGGAGATCGGGCGAGGGCTCGATCGAATGCGTTCCCGCCGGCAGCCAGACGGTTGAGCCGTCGTAAACCGGCCAGAGCTTTCCGTCGACCAGCGCGGGGCCCGGCCAGGCGACGCCCAATCCGCGGCGCGCTTGCACGGTCAACTTCGAGCCCGCCTCTTCGACGCGATCGGTAGTAGCGGCGGCGGCGGGGAGCAGGGCCCAGTCCGGGGACAGAATGGAGTTTTCGAAGTATAGGGCGACGCGGGGGAAACTGGCGGCGGCCTGATGGACCAGTTGAAACAATTCGACGCCGGTCTGTTGCTTGGTGGGATAGACGTCCTGGTAGCGCTCCACTACGTTGATGTCGATGGCGAGCTGCTCCTGGCGCTGCGTCAGCGGCTTGTAGCGGGCGGCGATTTGCGGATAACGCTGCGGCCCAAGATTCCAGATGGTGGCCGGGTCTTCGATCAGAAAAGTGAGTTCGTGCGAGGCCAGCAGGGGGAGCGTGCGGGTGACGTCGGCGCCGATCTTCTCGCGCATGCTGGGATCGAAGCGGTCATCGACATGAGTGAGCACCAGATCGAGGCGGGGTTTGGCGGTGCGTAAGCGCTCCGCCACGCCGATCCATTCGGCTTGCTGGCGCGCGGCCAGATCCGCGCGGAAGTCGAGAAAGCGCTTGAGGCCGGCGGTATTGGCGCTCAAGTTACGCGGTGAGGAGCCGTCGAACAGGTCATGCGGATCGAAGCCGGCCGCGGCGCGAAATGCCTGGCGAACGTCGCCGTTCATGGGCGTGAAGCGGGCCGGGTTGTCGTAGCCTTCCAGCGATTCGAAGTACAACTCCGCCAGGTTGATGCCGTCCCAATCGAAGCGCTGAACCAGATCGGCGAGGCCGCCTGAGACCGCCTGGAAGGCGTCGCGATTGGTCAGGTTCATCAGCTTGCGCCAATCGAGCTGGGCGTCCTGCAGCAGCGCGGTGCGTTCGCGCCACTCCGGATGCTGCTCCCAGAATTTGTCGCTGACGTGCGGCAGCTCGATCCAGGCGTAGACCAGGATGCCGTTGCGATGGCACGCCTCGATCAGACGGCGCAGGTAGTCGTCGGCTTGCGGGTCGGGCTCCCAGTAATGCCACGCGGCGACATGCAGGGCGGCAATGCCGGCGGCGCGCCACTTGGCGGCGAAGTAATCAAGATCGACGTGCAGACGGTAGGAGGAGTCGAAGAACGCCCACAGATTCTGGGAGCGGAACGGTACGGCGAGGCCGAGGTCGGCTAGAGCCTGGGGAAGATAGGGGAACCGCTCATAACCGCGGGCGCCGGGGGGAGCCGCGATCCATAGCACACCACCCTGGCCGCGGCGGAGGCCCGCCATCAGCGGCACACCCTGGTGACGCTCTTGCATGAAGACGCGGGCATTGGGAGGCATTTCGAAGACCGGGAGGTCGAGCGCGTCTTCCCAAATGATGTCGAGCGCAGGCCGGCGGAGGTCTTTTGCGGCGCGCACGGTGACGCGCTTTTCGCTGGCTCGGAATCCGAACATCGCCGCGGCGGGCGAATCGCCTTCGACGATTACGATGGTTCCCTGCTCGACTCGCATCGGCAGGCCGGGATCTGCCTCGGAGGCGACCATGACTCCCTGTTTGCCGGCGGTCAGGCCGATGGAAGAAAAAATTGCGGGCCACGCTCCGGGCGCGGCGGAGGAATCATAGTGCAGTGTAGCGGCGCCGAGGGCCTGGAGGAGTATGAGGCTAGTGAGTAAACGCATACCAGATCCCCACGCGCAGCTCCGTGTAGTTAGGACGCCGCGGGTTGTACAGATTCACCAGATAGGCGCCGCGCAGCAGGCTGACCGAATAAAGTACCGGCGATTTATCCAGGCGGAAACGTACGCCCGGGCCGGTTTCGAAGTAGTTGGCCCAATACTGGCGCTGGGCGTCGGCGGTGATATTGGCGTTCCAGAGGAGTTGGGCATGGAAGCCTCCCGTTTCGGCGGAGCGACCGGCCCTGATTGAAGGCAAAGTATAGCCGGCGCGATTCTGCGAATACAGCAGCATGTCATTGTTGAAACGGCTGATGAAGACACCGTCCAGGTTGGTCTCGGCAAAGAGCCCGTGCGAGCCCTTGGTCAGCAGGTTGCCGAAGCCCTTGGCGTAGGAGACGCCGCCGCGATCGTCCGGCATGAAGCGGCGGCGCTCCGTCGGTGTCTCTTCATAGATCAGGGCTTCGCCGGCTTCGAACCATCCGGTGATGCCGTGCCAAGGGTGAGTGGTCAAGCCGGCAGCGAGGATGACGCTGCGCTCCGAGAGATACTCGGGGCCGAAGGCCGCCTGGATCTGGCCGCGCACGTCACCCAGGAAGCGCAGCGAAAGGTAGGGGTGCAGAAAGGGCAGGTGCGGGAGGCGCATCTCGGTTTTAAGCTGCGCGTAGCCGAACAGGTCCTGCCAGCGCGAGGAGTAAATGGGGTAGACCCAGAAGGTGGTGCGGAAACGCTCATAAGCGGGCGCGAGATTGTGCCAGGCTTTTGCCGCCTCCTGGGCGATAGCCGGATCGGAGCTGCGGCGGGCCAGGTCGAACCAATGCAGGGCGGTCTCGTCGTCCTTGTACATATTGAACGCCCAGCCCAGCTTGAGCATCACTTCATCGTCGGTGGGGTCGGCTTCATGGGCCAGATCGAGATACTTGATCGCGTCTGCCATGAAGCCTTTTTCGAGGCTCCGCAGGCCGAGCGTTTTGGGGTCTCCTACCGCCGCCGCTTCGGCTGGTGCAGTCCTGGATTGCAAAGCGGAGGGGGCGGACGGAACGGTCTGCCCCTGCTGATAGGCGACATCGCGCAATAACTGCAAATTGCCGGGATCGAGCGCCAGCGCTCTTTCGAACTCCGAAAGATAGGGATAGCGCGACGGAAGCAGCGCCTGAGCCTGCTCCGAGACGCGCGGCGTTCCTCCCCGCCACGCCGCGATCCAGGCGGCCATGGCGTCCTCGTGGCGATCGAGCGCTTCCCAAGCCCGGCCGAGCTCCAGCAGCAGATCGCGCCGGTCCATCTTCAAGCGCCAGGCGCCTTCGTAATGCTCCGCTGCCAGCGCCATGTCGTCGCGCTGGGCGGCGAGCTTGGCCAGCTCCTCATGCGCGCTGAAGTTGTCGGGAGCCAGCGCCAGCGCGGCTTGCCACCGTGCGATGCCCTCGCGCAGGGGCCGGTCGACGTTTTCAAACGCCTGCGCGGCATCGGCATTGCCGGCTTGCGCCAGCCGTTCAAAGGTTCGGCGCGCCTCGGCAGGCTTCTGCGTTTCGTAACACAGGTAGGCGTATTCAAGCGCGATATGAGAGTCAGCGGGATTAAGGCGCATGGCCTCGGCGAACTGGTCGCGCGCCGCAGCGGTTTCCCCAATCTTTAAGAGCGTGTACGCCAGATCCTGGCGCAGTGCGGAATTTTGTGGCGTCGCCGTGACCGCCTGCTCAAAGCTCGCGATGGCGCGGTCATAGTCTTTCGCGCGGAGGGCTTCGTAGGCGTGATCGGCCGGCCCGAGTTGAGCAAATGCTCCCGCAGAGAGCGACAGCGACAACAGGATGAGTTTGCCGGCCATAGCTGGGTACGAAGATTAGTGCCCCGCGCGACCGAATCATCTCAGATCGACCGTGATGCAAGGCGCGGGCTCATCGGCATGGCGATATTTTAGCGAAGGGTTGTTCACATTCACGTGAACGAAACGGACTTGCGGATTCTTCTCCCGCAGCAGTGCCTGGAGCGGATACTCAAGCTGGCTCTGGTTGATGTCGACACCCACCAGCTCGCAGCCGTTCGACGCGACGCGATCCACCTCGCCCAGCACAAACTCGCGGTTGTGGAACTGCGTCAGGTCGTTGAAATAGGCCAGGTCGCGAGTCGCCCGCGGCCCGCGCAGCGGGCGGGTCCAGTTGTCGAGCAGCGGATGGCGCGTCCCATCCAGCAGGAACAGGCTCACGGCCAAGGCCAGGATCGGCGGTCTCAGTTGCGTGAGCAGGCTGGCGATGAGAGGCGCCCCCAGCACGAACAGCGGAAGCTCCAAGCGCGAGAAAAAAGGCTGCCACTTGAGATAGAAGCAGAAGGCCAGGAACGCGGCGGCGAGGCCCGCGCCGTAGATAAGCCATGATCCTCGACGGCACAAGGCCGCGGCCAATCCAGCCGCGGCCATCAACAATAGATGCCAGCGATTCTAGCAT
>CAWISY010000120.1:0-99371 GCA_963838455.1 Bryobacterales bacterium | reverse complement strand
GACGTGGAGCAGGTGCGGTTCGGCTCGCGTTTAAACGTTGAAGTGGACGTGGATGAGGCGTGCGCCGATTGCCTGGTGCCGCCCTTGATCCTGCAGCCGCTGATCGAGAACGCGGTCAAGCACGGCATCGCAACGCTGGTGGAGGGCGGGACGATTCAGCTTCGCAGCCATGTTCGCGACGGGGTGCTGGAGGTGAGCGTGGAGAACGGCTTCGATCCTGAGTCGCCTACGCCAACCCGGAGCGGGCTGGGACTGCGCAACGTCAGGACTCGTCTGGAGCGGCGTTTCGGACCGGCCGGGCGTCTAATCGCATCCAGCAAGGAAGGCCGCTTCCGCGCCGAGTTTGCGGTGCCTTGCCGGACCAACGAACCGGGCCGGAGGAGCGAATGAGCGACCAGGTGAACCTGAGAGCCGCGATCGTCGACGATGAAGAACTCGCTCGGCAGCTTCTGCGTGAGTACCTATGGGAGTCCGGCGGAGTCGATGTGGTGGCCGAATGCGGCGACGGCTTCGACGCCGTCAAGGCGATCAACGAGCTCAAACCCGACCTGGTGTTCCTGGACGTGCAGATGCCCAAGTTGGACGGGTTCGAAGTGCTGGAGTTAGTCGATGCCGTTCCGCTTGTGATTTTCGTTACGGCGTACGATCAATACGCGATGAAGGCGTTCGAAGCTAACGCTGTCGACTATCTGCTGAAGCCGTTCCGGCTGGAGCGTTTCAAGAAGGCTCTGGAGCGGGCTCGGGCACGCGTGGGCCAGCCGAAACCGGCGGCGATTTCGACAGCGGAGCTAGCCGCGGCGGCGCGGCCTCCCGGGCAGACGCTGGAACGCATTGTCCTCCGGGACGGCACGAAGATCCACATCATTCCCATCGCCAAGTTGGATTACGTGGAGGCGCAGGACGATTACACCGCGCTGCACACCGAAAAGAAGAGCTACTTGAAACAGCAGACCATCGCGAGTTTCGAGGCGCAGCTCGACCCGCAAAAGTTCGTGCGCATCCACCGCTCCTACATCGTGAACCTGGACCGCATCGTGCGCATCGAGCCCTACACGCGCGACAGCCGCGTGGTGGTGCTGAGGGACGGCGAGCAACTGCCGGTGAGCCGACCGGGTTACGCGCGGTTGAAGTCGTTGTTGGGCGAAAACGTTTGATCCGGCCGCTCCCTCCGAGTCGCGGCTCAGCCTCACCTCCGGTGCGACCGGATGGGCCAACCTGCGACGTCGCTCGGCGCTTTTGCTTCAGAGCCGCGCCCAGAGGAAGCGGTTCTCAAGAACCCACCACGCCCGCCATGGGGCTGCTGGCGGAGGCGTAGAGTTTCCGGGGCATTCGTCCGGCGAGAAAAGCATGGCGGCCGGCTTCGACGCCCAGCTTCATCGCCAGGGCCATCTGCTCCGGGTCCTCGGCTGAGGCGATGGCGGTATTGAGCAGCACGCCGTCGTAGCCCAGCTCCATCGCGACGGCAACATCGGAAGCCGTGCCGACGCCGGCATCGACAATCAGCGGAACCTCGGTGATCATCTCGCGCAGGATACGCAGATTGGTCAGGTTCTGAATGCCGAGTCCGCTGCCGATCGGCGCAGCCAAAGGCATGACGGCGGCGGCTCCGGCGTCGATCAAGCGGCGGGCGTTCACCAAATCGTCGGTGGTGTAGGGCAGAACCACGAAGCCCTCTTTGGCCAGCACGCGCGTGGCTTCCACCAATCCAGCGTTGTCCGGAAACAAGGTCCGCTCATCGCCGATCACTTCCAGCTTCACCCAATTGGACATGCCCGCCTCACGGCCCAGGCGCGCGGTGCGAATGGCGTCCTCGGCGGTGAAGCAGGCAGCGGTGTTGGGCAGCAGAAAATACTTGGAACGGTCGATATAGTCCAGGAGGGATTCTTTGGAGCGGTCGCTGAGATTCACGCGCCGCACCGCGACCGTGACCACTTCCGCGCCGGATGCCGTATGGCAGCGTGCCATTTCGGCGAAGCTGCGGTACTTGCCGGTGCCCACCAGAAGCCGCGAATGAAATTCACGATCCGCGATTTTGAGCGTTTCCATACCCCCATTCTAGGGTGTCTTCCTACCTCCGATAGGTGCCGACCCTCAGAGACCCTATCGGGCCATTGCGCCGGGGCCGATGAATAAAAGAGAAAGAGCGGACGATGAGGCGAGGTCAAACGGCGCAACGATGAAGAAGAACAACATACTGAAGCTTCTGGGAATTGCCCTGATCGTCACGATTGTGTCGACGGGCATCTTCTATGGATTATTTGTGGGCAAACTCACCAGCAGCCAGGGCACCGGAAAGACCTTGGTGGTCGCCGCCAAAGCCTTGAAGGTCGGGACGCAGATCCAAACTACCGATTTGAAGACCATTCCGTGGCCGGCCGAGCAATTGCCCGAGGGGTTCTATGGGACAACCGATCAAGTCGCCGGTAACACCGTGTTCGACCCGATCGGCGAAGGCGAACCGGTGACCTCTTCGCGCCTGGCAACCCCGCAGTCCGGCGGCGCAGGGTCCGGCGTGCCCACTGGGATGCGTGCGGTGTCGATTCACGTGACCGATTCGACCGGCGTGCTCGGGCTGCTGCGCGCGGGTCAAAAAGTGGATGCGCAGGTGGTGGTGAAATCGAAGGATGCAGGCGCGGAGGTGCGCACCGCTCTCGAAGATTTGAGCGTGCTATCCGTGCAGGCGCAATCGGAAGTGAGCTCGCAGGGCGCGACCCTGCCGGTAGTGACGCTTCTGGCCAAGCCGGCCGAAGCCGATATTCTCGCCGCGGCCGATTCAGGCGCGCGCGTACGCCTGACGCTGCGCAATCCTCTGGATGAGACGACGCGCCAGCGAGCGCCGCTGACCGTCGACGCGATCATGCGCACCAGCGGCTCCGCTACGCCGGATAGCGCCAGCGGGACGCCGTCCCGTGAAACCGCGTCGCGTGAAACCACGCCGTCGCCGAAGCCCGCGCTAGCTAAGCCGTAGCGATTGGTCCTACAGAGGATCCTATGTTTATCGCAGCATTCTTAGCATTCTTTGTTTTCATCTTCCTGCTGGCAACCCTGACGGTTGCCATTGCCTGGATCACGTTCCTGAAGCGCAGGGCGGAGCAGTCCGAGGCCGGGGATACGGCAGGCGAACCCCTTGAAACCCGGCTGGGCGAAGATTCGCCGTTGTTCCGCAACGAGCACTTGAGCACTCTCAGCTTCTGGGACAGCCTGCTGGCGCGATTCGACTTCGTCGAAATTCTCAAAACCCGTTTGGGCGAAGCCGAGCTGGATTGGTCGGTGGGCCGCGTGACTCTGGCGATGCTGCTGGGCGCCACGGTCACGTTCCTGCTGGTCCTAAAGATCCTGCCGCTGTGGGCGGCGCTGGTGGCTGGCGGAGCCGTCGCCTTCGCGCCCTACGCCTACATTCTGCGGGCCCGCGCCAAGCGCTTCGAGCGCTTCCGCGAAGGTTTCCCGGACGTGCTGGATTCGCTGGCGCGAGCGCTGCGCGCCGGCTATCCTCTTTCTGCCGCGATGGACACGGTGGTGGCCGAAGCCTCCCCAGTGGTTGCCAAAGAGATTCGCAGAACCTCGGCGGAGGCGAACCTGGGGATGGGCTGGGCCCGCGCGCTGGAAAACCTGGGCCACCGGATCCCGATTCTGGAAGTCAACCTATTCGCCGCGGCGGTGCAGTTGCACTCCCGCACCGGAGGAAAACTAGGCGAGGTGATGGCGTCGGTGGCCGAGAATATGCGCGAAAATCAGTCGCTGCGCGGCGAGGTCCGCGCGCTGGCCGCGCACGGCAAGCTCACCGGGGCCATCCTGACGGTTTTGCCCGTGGCCATCGCCATCATGATGATGTTCGTAAGCCCGGGCTACATGATGATTCTGTATCAGTACCCGTTCGGCAAGGACCTGATTGCAATCGCCATCGGCTGCCTGATCCTGGCTCATGTTGTGATTCGCAGAATTGTGGACATTCAAGTATGACCGCCACCGCGCTGCTGACCCTGTTCTTCCTGTTTACGCTCACCGCGATCACCGCGGCGGGGTATGTGTTTGTTCTGCGCCCTGCGCGGGCCGAAGCGGAGCAGGAAGAAACGCCCCCGCTGGTGCTGGGCCAGCCCGATCTGCCTTTCGCGCAGGCGGCCGTGCTGGACATGTTCCGGCTGGTCGGGGAAGCGATGCCGGGAAAAGCGTCGCAGCGAGCCGGGTTTCGCGCCCTGCTTTCCGCCGCCGGATTCCGCTGGCCCGCCGCAGTCTCCGTTTTTCTAGGCATCAAGTGCGGAATCGCGGTAATGGTGGGCGCGGCATGCCTGTGGGCGGGGCTTGCGCTCAAATCCGACTCCAGCCTGCTGTTCGTACCGATCCTGAGCGGCGCGGCCTTCGGCTACATGCTTCCGGACCGCGTGCTGGAAAGGCTCGCGGCGCGGCGCGTCAGCCAGTTGCGCCGCGGCTTGCCCGCCGCCATCGACCTGATGGTGCTGGCGGTGGAAGCCGGACAGGGCCTGGATTCGGCGATTCTGGAAGCCAGCCGCGGGCTGCGCGTCAGCCATCCCAGCCTGGCTTCGGAACTCACCCAATTGCACCTGGAGATGCGCGCCAATCCCTCGCGTACCGAAGCGCTGCAGAATTTCGCCGGGCGCGGGCGCGATATCGAGCTGCGCAAGTTCACGCACCTGCTGCTGGACACGGACCGCTTTGGCACCAGCCTGGGGCCGGCTCTGCGCACCCACGCCCGCTATCTGCGCACGCGCTTCCGGCAAAACGCGCAGGAACGGGCTCGCAAGGTGGGCGTGAAGCTGATCTTCCCGGTGTTCTTCCTGATCTTCCCTTCCGTGATCCTGGTGACGCTGGGACCGGCTGTGATCCTGCTCTACACTCAGTTGCAAGCGCTGCTCGGTCAATAGGAGGGGCTGGTGACAAACCGCTCGGCCCAAGGGGCGCCCCGGTCGCGGCTCAGTTTTCGAACAGGCAACCGAGCCGCGACCGCAGGGAGCGGACCATCTAAACGCGATCGCAAGGAGCCTGCGTGGCTGGTCGCGAGTTTTCTCGGGCTGGTGTGGGGATTGGTCTGCTTCGGACTGGTCACGATCTTCCACACCGGGGCGGCGGATTTCCAGCACGCTTTGGTAGAAGCGCGCGATCTGCTGGCGCATCGCAATCCCTACGCGCATGAGCCCGGACCGTATTGGATTCCCTACCCGCTCCCGGCCGCGTTTCTGGCCCTGCCGTTCGCTTGGCTGCCGGATGCGGTGGTGGGAGGCATCTTCATCGCGGTATCCACGGGGTTGCTCGCGTGGGGCATGCTGCGCAGCGGAGAGAAGTGGCGGCTGGGCATGCTGGCCGCGTGGCCGTTCGTGTACGCGGTGATCTGGGCGCAGTGGTCGCCACTGCTGTGCGCCATCTGGTTCCTGCCTATGCTGGCGCCGTTGCTGCTGGCGAAGCCGAATATCGCGCTGCCGCTGGTGTTATGCGGTAAGGCGCTCACCTCGCGATATCGCTGGCGCGTGGCGGCCATCGGCGCCGCGGTCTTGGCGGTGAGTCTGGCCCTCCGTCCAAGCTGGCCTCTGGAATGGCTGCGCCAGACCAGCCAGTATCAGGGTCTGACGCCGCCGATTCTAATCCTGCCGGCCGGTCCGCTGGTGCTGCTCAGCCTGCTGGCCTGGCGCGACCGCCGCGCGTGGCTGATTCTTTCCATGGCGGTGATGCCGCAGCGCGTCTATTACGACCAGCTCCCCCTGCTGCTGGTGGCGCAAAACAAACGGCAGCAGTTCTTCCTGGTGTGCTCGAGCTGGATCAGCTTCGTGGTGCTGTGGCTCTCGCCCAACATGGCGGAGATGCCAGGCGGGTGCCAGCTCTGGGCCGTGCTGGGGCATTACTTGCCGGCAGTCGGCGTGCTGCTGTGGCCGCAGTTCGAGGCGTGGCGGGGCAGAGCTAGGAATACGACGCTTCCAGCAGCGCCAGAACTTCCCCGCGCGTAAGCGGCCGGTCGGTGACGCCCATCTTTTCCAGCTCGTGCGTAATCGGCTCGACGATCTGCGAAAGCTCCTCGCGAGGAACTCCGGCGGCTTTCAAGGTACGTGGTACATCAAAGCGCTCGATGAACTCGGCGGTCTTGTCGGCACAGGCCAGCGCGGCCGGCTTGGGGTGAGCCGGATCGAAGGGGATGCCGAAGCCTTCGGCGATGGGGCCGAAGCGGACGGCGGCCAGCTCCGCCATGAAGCGCATGGCGTGCGGCAGAGTGATGCAACTGGTGATGCCGTGCGGGACGTTCCAGCGCGGCCCGATCTGATGTCCCAGCAGGTGCGACAAGCCGAAGCGCGTGTTCATCGCGCCGAAGATGGAGAACCAGCTCGCCATCAGGCAATGGCCCCGGTGCGCGGCACTTTCCTCGCCGGTGGTTTTGATTGACGCAGGTAGATGATCGAGCAGCAGAGCGATGGCTTTCGACGCCAGCGCGTCGCTGATGGGTTGGTGGCGGATGGCGTAGGCGCACTCGATGGCGTGATCGAGCGCGCGCATGCCGGTGGAGGCCCACAGCCAGTCCGGCGTGTCCATGCAGAGAAGAGGATCGGCGATGACGGTGCGTGGGCACACCCGCGGCTCATAGACTCCGCCCTTGACGCGCGACGCCTCATCGGTGACGCCGCCGGCGTAGGTGTACTCGGCGGCGGAGAGCGTGGTGGGCACGGCGATATGAATGAGCTCGCGCGCGCCTTGCGCCTTGTTCAGCAGGCCGTAGATGGCCACTTTCGCAGAGTCAATGGGGCTGCCGCCGCCGAAGCTGACCAGGCAGTCCGCATTCACCCGCTCGATCTCGGCTTCGAGCGCGTTCACGGTGCCGCGCGGCACATGCTGCACGATGCCGCCGAAGACTCCGGCGCAGCGCGAGCCCATGGCGGCGGTCACACGATCGAGCACCGGAAACCCGGCGAGCGTGGTCACGACCAGGGCTCGGGAAAGACCGCGACGCTCGAGATCGGCGCCGAGATCCTCGATTTTTCCGGGTCCGTAAATCACCCGCTCCAGGCGGGAGGTGAGGAATTCGCCAACAGGGGCTTGCACGATGGGCAGTATAACAGGAGCAGCGCACTCCTCTGTAGGTTGTGATAGCTTCTACTGTTGGAGGTTTTTGAAACCGTGTTCCGAACATTCGCCCTGCTGGCTTCCGGCTCCCTGTGCGTCGCGCTGGCGCAAACTCCCTGCGAGAGTCTGAAGTCGATTGCGCTGCCTGATTCGACCATTACCGCGCTGGAGATGGTTCCGGCCGGTCCGGCGCCGGCTGCTCCGGCGCGAGGAGGCGCTCCACCTGCGCGTGGAGGGGCTGCTCCCGGTCCACAGGCGCCTGGGGGACGGGCAGGAGGACCGCAGGCGGGAGGACGCGGCGCTGCTCCGGCTGCCGCTCCCGTGATGCTGCCGGCCTACTGCCGCGTGGCGATCACGCTGACGCCGTCCTCGGATTCGCACATCGACATGGAAGTATGGCTGCCCGCCAAAGACTGGAACGGCAAGTTCGAGATGGTGGGCAACGGAGGCATGGCGGGATCGATCCAAGGTTTCGGCGATATGCGGACGGCGCTGCGCGAAGGCTACGCCACGGCCGGGACGGACACCGGCCACAAGGGCGGAGACTGGGCGTGGGGGCTGGGCCATCCCGAGAAGCTGGTGGACTTCGCCTATCGTTCGATGCACGAGACGGTGGTGAAATCGAAGACGCTGATCAAGGCGTATTACGGCAAGGACCCGAAGTACTCGTATTGGCTGGGATGCTCCACCGGCGGCCGGCAAGGTTTGATGGAGGCACAGAAATATCCCAGCGATTTCGACGCGATCAGCGCCGGCGCGCCGGCCAATTACCAGACCCATCTGCATGCCTGGGACATGATGGTGGCAGTGGGGGTCCGCAAGGACGATCAGCATTGGGTGAGCACGGCCAAACTAGCGGCGTTGAATAAGGCCGTGATGGAGGCTTGCGACGCCATGGACGGCGTCAAGGACGGCCTGCTGAACGATCCGCGCAAGTGCAACTACGATCCCGGCAAGCTGGCCTGCAAGGCCGGCGCGGACAACGACGATTGCCTGACGCCGGCGGAGCTCGAGTCCGGTGAAGCTGATGATGACGCCGGCGAAAAAGGCCAACGGCGAGCTGATCTTCCCCGGCAAGGAGCCGGGCAGCGAAACCAGTTGGACCGCGATCTCGCAGAAGACTCCGGCGCCTCCGGGATTGTCGATGGGGACCTTCCAGGTGGCGACGTATCAGGACGCCAACTGGGATTGGCGCAAGTTCGATCTGGAGAAGGACACCGCGGCGGCGGACGAGAAGTTCGGCTACGTGAACGCGACCGCGGATTTGACCGCGTTCAAGAATCGCGGCGGCAAACTGCTGCTGTACCACGGCTGGAGCGACACGGCCATCTCGCCCGAGAACACCATCAACGTGTACACCAACATCGTCAAGAAGACCGGCGGGAAATCCGACGATTGGGTGAAGCTGTACATGATTCCGGGCATGGGCCACTGCCAGGGCGGTCCGGCGACGGATCAGTTCAACAAGATGGGGATTATCGAGCGCTGGCGCGAATCCAATACCGCGCCGCAGGCGGTGACGGCCGCACACGTTACGGGCAACAACGTGACCATGACGCGTCCGCTGTGCCCATATCCGCAGGTGGCCACGTATAACGGCGTTGGCTCGACCAATGACGCCGCTAGCTTTAGCTGCAAAGCTCCTAAGTGAAAAGCTCCTGAAGTAAAAAGCTCCCAAGTAGGAGGGAACATCCATGAGAACCGCACTGGCCGCGTTGGCTTTCCTCGGCGCGTCTGCCGTGACGTTTGCCGATGACACTTGCGAGAAACTGAAGGCTCTGCAACCGGCTGATGCGGTCTTCACCACGGTGGAGCTGATGCCTGCAGGTCCGCCGCCTGCTCCGGCTGGCCGGGGAACTGCGGCCGTTCCAGCGGCTCCTGCACCAGCGGGTCGCGGTGGAGGACGTGGGGCTTCTCCGGGAGGTCGCGCCGCGGCGCCGCCTCCGCTCCCGGCTTATTGCCGCGTGGCCGCGACGCTCAAACCCTCCACCGATTCGGACATCAAGATGGAGCTGTACCTGCCCGCCGAGAATTGGAACGGCAAGTTCGTGATGCAGGGCAATGGAGGATGGGCCGGCTCGATTCAGGGCCTGGCGGCGATGCAAGCCGCGCTGCGCGAAGGCTACGCCACCTCAGCCACCGACACCGGCCACTCCGGCGGGGACGGCATGTTCGCGCTGGGCCATCCCGAAAAAATCACCGACTTCGCCTATCGAGCGGTGCATGAAACGGCGGTCAAGTCGAAGATGCTGATCAAGGCGTACTACGGCAAGGACCCCAAGTATTCGTATTGGAACGGATGCTCCACCGGCGGCCGGCAAGGGCTGGTAGAGGTGACCAAATTCCCGGACGATTTTGACGGCGTCATCGCCGGCGCTCCAGCGAATCCGCACATCCATCTGCACGCGGCCGGCGTGGAGCGTTCGATCGAGCTGATCAAGAACAACGCCCCGCTGACGCAGGCCAAGGTGAACGCGCTGCACCAGGCCATTCTGGATCATTGCGACGCGCTGGACGGCGTCAAGGACGGCCTGATCGGGGATCCGACTAAATGCAAATTCAACCCGGAGAGCATGCTGTGCAAGGGCGCGGATTCGGACAACTGCCTGACGCCCGGCCAGGCGGAGACCGTGAAGATCGAGTTCGGCGACATCAAGACCAAGAAGGGCGAAGTGATCTGGACCGGCTATGAGCCCGGCACGGAGCTGCAGGTCGCTTCCTTCCGCAGCGTCCCAACGGCTCCCGGCGGCGGATGGGACAGCATCCGGATCTTAGGGCATCAGGATGCCAACTACGATTGGCACAAATTCGACCTGGACGCAGATGTCGCTCTGGCCGATAAAGCCGGCATCGACGCGCTGACTTCGGATCTGTCGGCGTTCAAGAAACATGGAGGCAAGCTGCTGCTGTATCACGGCTGGGCCGATCCGGCGATCCCTCCGGGGCACACCGTGATGTACTACGAAAGCGTGCTCGACAAAATGGGCAAGAAACAAGACGATTGGATGCGAATGTTCATGGTTCCCGGCATGCAGCACTGCAGCGGCGGAGCGGGCACGGACCAGTTCAACAAGATGGCGGTGATCGAGAGATGGAGAGAGTCGAATCAGGCTCCGGAGCAGATCGTCGCCGATCATGTTTCGAACGGCCAGGTGGATATGAGCCGTCCGCTGTGCCCGTATCCTCAGGTCGCGGTTTACAACGGGACCGGCTCGACCAACGACGCGGCCAGCTTTAGTTGCAAAATCGCCAAATAAATACCGGAAAATTTCCCTCCCCTTGGTCGCGGCTCAGTTACCGAGCCGCGACCGAACGAAGCGGTATGCGGAAAATAGGGCCGCTCGGCGCGCAGGTGAGCCACGGGTGTCAGTGGCCGCGCGGGCACGCCGGGCCGGCTCGTTTGGTCATAGCCCGCAAGTCGAGCTTGCGGACTAGACCCTTCTGGCAGCGTGAGCCACCAGAGAGACAATAAACAGCACCAGGAAAATAAAGAACAGCAATTTCGCGATACCCGCAGCCGCGATCGCGATTCCCCCGAATCCGAGGATCGCCGCGACCAGGGCTACCAGGAAGAACGTCAATGCCCAATACAACATTTTGTACGCTCCTTGCTTTTCTATACTGCAGGAACCTTGCCAAATCGACATTCGAAGCAGTTGCAGCAATCGAGCTTGTTCGCGAACGGCAGTTTTTACAGGCCTCGCTTGGGTTTCCCAAAATCAAGCGACACCTTAGCCAGAGCCGCCAGAGTAATCTCGAGGACGCGGGCTCTCCGGCGGCTCGACGTTGTGCGGCGCGACTTTGGCGCTCATTAGCGGGTGATTGGCGGAAGCTGGTACTGACCCAGATCGGCCCACACCCCTGAGGCGCGCAGCACCCACACCACCACCGCGATCACGACTACGGCGTTGAGGATGGATCGGATGCTGCCGGCCATCGGGACGTAATTATTTACCAGCCACATCAGAACGCCGATGATGATCAAGATCAGCGCGATATTGATAATAGGCACGGCAATCGATCTCCCTTCAACGGACCGAGGAGCAATTCGCGCGCCAAAAGGCAGAAGCTAGGCTATCCGCGTGGACGCACGTAGGATATGGCCTCCGGTCGCGGGAGGATTGGCGCCGCGATTCGGAAAAAAGCGCTCGGCAATTTGCGGCGGACCCAGGTCTTCGATCCCGGCGAAGCCAAGTGCCTGGAGCCTCGCGTGAAGCGCCGCAGGATTGAAGTAGGTGATCCAGGCTTCGCCCAGCGCGGCGACTCGTTCGGCGCGCGCATCGTGATAAGCGCGTAGCGCGGGAGTGAAAGATTCCGGGGGGTCGCTGTAGTCGAAGACAACGTGTGCTCCGCCGGCCATACCCGCGATGTAGCCGAGCGTACCGAAGATGGCCTGCTCCGTCAGATACGGAACCACGCCGAGCCAGGTGAAAAGCGTCTGCTGCGCCGGATCGAAACCGGCGCCGGCGAGCCCTCCGGCGAGCGTCTGCTCCTCGAAGGCGCTCTTCTGTTCGAAATCAAGCGGGGCGAAGGTCAGCCACTCCGGAATCGCGATACCGGCTTGCGTGAGCCGCTCCCGCTTCCAGGCCTGCGTGGCCGGATGGTCGACCTCGAAGATGCGCAGGCGTTCGCGAAAGGGACTGCGGTACGCGAAGGTGTCGAGACCCGCGCCCAGCACCACCAGTTGCCGCGTGCCTCCGGCCACGGCCGCCGCCAGCGAGTCTTCCGCAAATCGGCTGCGCACGGCGATGAACACACGCATGCGCTTGCGCTCGGGATTCTCGGCCGCTTCCTGCACCAGCGCCATGGCATCGGCGCCCAGGATGCTCAACGCGAGCGGATCGTAGAAGAATCGAGCCTGCTCCAGCACCTGGTGCGCCGCCCGGTGCGCGGCCGCCGAAAGGGCGGTGCGGCTGGGCTGTCCCTGTTGCATGAATCGAGGTTAGCAGAGGCGGCTAACGCTCGCTCCTCACGAACGGGCTAACGCCCCATGGCCGCCTCGATCCCGGGCGATGCGCCGATCAGGGGCCGGCCGCGATCGGAGGGATCGGTGGGCTCCCATTGCGGATTCCGCAGCGAATAGACGTTGTAGATTCCTCCTCCGGAGGCAATGCGATCGGCGCAGGCGATGCGGAATACGTTTCCATCGATCACCAGGGTCACCAGGCTTCCGTTGGCTTCGCCGGCGCGTTTGAATCCCAGCTCAGCGTGGGGAGCAAAGGATAAGACGTAGCGGCCGTTGCCGGGAACGTAGATCCAAACGGCGGCTCCGTGAATTGTTTCAGGCACAGCGGCGGACGCTACGCCGTTCAGGCTGAGCCTGGGTTGAGACAGGGTGAACTCGGCGTCTTCGGCGTAGGCGTCGCGGGGAGCTTCCTGGCGGTGCGGCATTTTGTCGCGAGTTCCCACGCGCAGGTAATCGATGAGGCTGAGGTTGTTCGGGCCAGCCGGATACAGCTCGATGGGCAGCTCATCGCCATCGCGCATGATCTGCGGAACCGGTAGCCCAGCCGGGGACGCTGTCTTCCAATCCTGAGGAAGGGAGGGTGCAGTGGAGGGACCGAAGGAGACCCGATAGGCTCCGGATTCCGGGGCCGCTTCGATGGTGACCGAGTAGCTCACGTAAATGCGGAGCAGGTTGTCGCGCACAAACCTCACGAAGGTGCTCTTCGCCGCGCCTCTCTCGAATCCGGAAAAGCCGCTGGCGACGCTGGGAGTGAAATTTTCAGGGAGCGGTTCCAGCCACGTTTCAAACTCCGCGCAGGTCGCTGCGGAGGCGGCAGGGGGCAGGAAACCCGCATTGGGCGCAGACTTTACGAGACTCCGCAACAGGGTCTGCTCCCGTTGGTTCATGCAATCATCGGGTTTCGGGGGCGTGGCTGGTGTGTCGAAGACGTAGGTGCCCTGATCGTCGACGATGAGACCGCGCCGTGAGACCTGAGGAACGGCCTGTGCGTGGGCCGTTAGCGCGACGAAGGTGAAGAGGAACCAAAGAAGCATCTGAGAGGTAGACGAAGGGCGGGGGGAAACGGTTGGCCCTCAGGGAACCGCTTGGCAACGCGCCCTCAGGCCCGCCAGGTCTCACAGGCGAGCGCTTGACGAATGTCGTCCTCCTCAAGGTAGGGATAGGCGGCAAGGATCTCCGCTGTAGAATGGCCCGCGGCGACAAGACCCACAACCGTCCCCACGGTCACGCGCATGCCGCGGAGGCAAGGCTTGCCGCCCATGACTTCGGGGTTGCGAGTGATGCGATCGAGGGTCGGCATAGTAACTTCATTGTACGTCCGCCGACTTTTTAGCGTCCGCCAGCGTCATTTACCTGACGCCTGGAAAAGGAGCCGACGATGCGAATCGTGCTCGTAGCCGCATATCTACTCGTCCTGCCGCGCAACAGCTCGGGACAGACCCATCCCGCGTTCGAAGCCGCCTCGATCAGGCCCGCTGCACCGCAGGCGCAAGGCTCGTCCATGCGCGGGGGGCCCGGCAGTTCCGATCCAGGACGGATCGCTTATTCGAATGTCCAACTGGTCGCCATCCTCATGGCGGCGTACGACGTCAGGAGCATTCAAATCCACGGGCCTGCGTGGATCAATACCCAGAGGTACGACTTGGCCGCAACGCTAGCCGCCGGCTCCACAGCAGCACAACTGCAGGAGATGCTTCGTGACCTTTTGGCGCAGCGCTTTCGCCTGGTCGCGCACGAGGTGACCAGAAGTATTGATGGCTATGAATTGTCGATCACAAAGAACGGGCCGAAGCTCAGACCGCCGCACGAGGCTGGTTTCGAGGAAAGCCTGCCGCCTTCGTTTCGAGCGCTCTCGCCCGGCGCCCAGAACCTCCTCCTGATGAGCGGATCTCTCACAACGCGGACGCGCGACTACCTGGCTCGCCGCGGAGGGACGATGGCACAACTGGCGGAGAGAATTCCCCTCGACGGACCCGTCGTGGATCGTACCGGATTAACAGGTGAGTATGACTATTACGTGGAGTTCGCGCCGCCGAGCTTGGACCTCGCAGCCGCAGACGACCCAGCTCCCAGCATTTTCACGGCGTTTCCGGAGCAACTCGGTCTGAGGCTGGACCAGAAGAAGATCGCGCTCCGGGTGGTCGTCATCGACCATGCGGAACGGTTTCCCGAAGGAAACTGAGCTACGCACCCTTCTTCGGACGGCGGATCTCGATCACCGGGATCAGCGAATTCACCGGCTGCGGCGCCTGGCGTGGACGCTGGCTGATTTCGGTGTTGAGCCCGGCGACGAACTCCTGGATCTGGCGCTGCATCTCTTCCATCTTTTCGCGCATGTTGAGGATGATCTCGACCCCGGCCAGGTTCACACCCAGGTCGCGCGTCAGCTTCAGGATCACGTCCAGCCGCTCCAGATCCTGGTCCGTGTAGAGGCGCGTGTTGCCATCGCTGCGCGAAGGCTTGAGCAGCCCCTCGCGCTCATACAGCCGCAGCGTCTGCGGATGGATCTGGTATTGCTCCGCCACGGACGAAATCATGTACGCTTTGCCGCGTTTTCCCATACATCTATACCTGCTACACCTGCGTCCAAATGCTGGCGCGAGGGTCCTCCGGATGAATCTGCGCGTACTCCCGCAGCAGCTCCTTGGTGCGCTCATCCTGCACCACCGGCGCAACCAGGTTCACTTCCACGATCTGGTCGCCGCGCTTCTGGGATCGCGAATTGGCCACGCCCTTTTCCCGCAAGCGGAACTTCTGGCCGTTGTGCGTGCCCTGCGGAATCTTCAACAACGCGCGGCCGTCGATGGTGGGCACTTCGATCTTGGCGCCAAGCCCGGCTTCGTCGATGCGCACCGGGACGGTGATCTCGATATCGTCGCCCTGGCGGCGGAACAGCGGGTGCGGCTCGACTCGAACCGTGATGTAGAGGTCGCCCGAAGGCGCGCCCATGGTGCCGGCATTGCCCTTGCCCGCCACGCGCAAGCGCGAGCCTTGCTGCGCGCCGGGCGGAATCCGCACCTCGACCGTTTCGGTAGTCGAGATGCGGCCGTCGCCGCCGCAATTCGAGCACTTGTTTTTCAGCCGGCCGGTGCCGTTGCAGCGGGGGCAGCTCAGGCTGAAGCGCATCGCGCCGGCTACCTGGTTCACCGTTCCGTTACCGCTGCACTCCGGACAAATCGGGTTGGCGCCGGGGCGCGAGCCGGTTCCGCCACAGACCGTGCAGATTTCCTGGCGTGCGATGTTCAGGCGCACCTGCGTTCCCTTGATGGCCTGCCAGAAATCGATGTTCAGACCGTATTCGAGATCGGAGCCCTTCTCCGCCGCGGGTGCGGTCTGCTCGTCGTGCTGGCGGCCGAAGATATGGCTGAAGATGTCGGAGAAGTTGCCTCCGCCGGCAGCGTTGGGATGGCCTGCGCCCGCGCCGGTCCCTCCTCCACCCCGCGAGCCCGCTCCGCGTGCGAACGCGTCGGAAAAGTCGAACCCTCCGAAGTCCATGTTGGGAGCGTGGGCGCCCGCCCCGGGGCCTGCGCCTCCGCCCGGCATTCCGTGCTCCGAGTAGAAGCCCACTTGGTCATACATCTTGCGCTTCTTGTCGTCGCTTAGAATGTCGTAGGCTTCCTGCACCTTCTTGAAGCGGTCTTCCGCCGCTTTATCGCCGGGATTCAGATCGGGGTGGTGCTTGCGCGCGAGCTTCCGGTAAGCCTTGCGGATTTCGTCCGCATTCGCGCTACGCTCCACCCCGAGGGTTTGATAGTAGTCCTGAGGCATCGTCTCAACCGCTCCCTCTGGTCGCGGCTCTGTTGGTAGTCGTCGCCCCTCTTATTTCTTTTTGTCCTCGACGTCGACGAACTCGGCGTCCACAACGTCTTCTTTCTTGGCGCCCGCGCCGTCACCCGAGGGCCCCGCCCCATCCGGAGCAGCGCCGCCTTGAGGCGGAGCGCCTGAGGTGGATGAGCTCTTGTACATCGCTTCGGCCAGCTTGTGGCTGGCTTGCGTGAGATTGTCGACGGCCTTGTTCATTTCTTCGATACCGCCGCCTTCCATCGCCTTGCGTGCGCCGGCCAGAGCTTCTTCGACGTTCTTGGCATCGGCATCGCTGATCTTGTCGCGATGGTCCTTCAGCATCTTTTCGACCTGATAAACCATCGAGTCGGCGCGGTTGCGCGCGTCGATTTCGTCCTTGCGCTTCTTGTCTTCCGCGCCGTGCGCCTCGGCGTCCTTGGCCATCTTGTCGACTTCGTCCTTGCTCAGGCCCGAAGAAGAGGTGATGGTGATCTTCTGTTCGTTGTTGGTGGCCTTGTCCTTGGCGGTCACGTTCAGGATGCCGTTGGCGTCGATGTCGAAGGTCACCTCCACCTGCGGAATGCCGCGCGGAGCCGGAGGAATGCCGATCAACTGGAACACGCCTAGCATGCGGTTGTCCCGCGCCATGGCGCGTTCACCCTGGTACACCTTGATCTCCACCGAGGTCTGCGAATCGGCCGCGGTCGAGAACGTCTCGCTCTTGCGCGTCGGAATCGTCGTATTGCGGTCAATCAGCTTGGTGAAGACACCGCCCAGGGTTTCGATGCCCAGCGAGAGCGGAGTCACGTCCAGCAGCAGCACGTCTTTCACTTCGCCGCCCAGCACGCCGCCCTGCACCGCCGCGCCCACCGCGACCACTTCGTCGGGGTTCACGCTGCGGTTGGGGTCCTTGCCGAACAGGTTCTTGACGATCTCCTGGACCTTGGGAATGCGCGTCGAGCCGCCCACCAGCACCACTTCATCGATATTCGCGGGAGTGACGCCGGCGTCGGTCATGGCTTTCTTGCATGGCTCGACCGAGCGCTCAAGAATATCGGCCACCATCTGCTCGAAGCGCGCCCGGGTCAGCTTGATGGCCAGGTGCTTGGGACCGCTCGCGTCCGCGGTCAGGAACGGCAGGTTGATCTCGGTTTCAAACAGCGTCGAAAGCTCGATCTTGGCCTTCTCGGCCGCTTCCTTCAAGCGCTGCAGAGCCATCTGGTCTTTGGAGACGTCCACGCCCTGTTCGCGCTTGAACTCCGTGATCATCCAGTCGATGATGCGCTGGTCGATGTTGTCGCCGCCCAGGTGCGTATCGCCGTTGGTCGACTTCACTTCCACCACGCCGTCGCCGACTTCAAGAATCGAAATATCGAAGGTGCCGCCGCCGAAGTCGTAGACCGCGATGGTCTCGTTCTTCTTGCGGTCGAGCCCGTAGGCCAGAGCCGCGGCGGTCGGCTCATTGATGATGCGCATCACTTCCAGGCCGGCGATCTTGCCGGCGTCCTTGGTGGCTTGCCGCTGCGCGTCGTTGAAGTAGGCCGGGACGGTGATCACCGCCTTGGTGACCTTCTCGCCCAGATACGCCTCGGCGGCTTCCTTGAGCTTGCCCAGGATCATCGCCGAAATCTCCGGCGGCGAGTACTTCTTGCCCATGCTCTCCACGCGGGCGTCGTTGCTTTCGCCGGCCACCACTTTGTAGGGGACCAGCTTCATTTCCTGCGAAACCTCGTCATAGCGCCGCCCCATGAAGCGCTTGATCGAATAAACCGTGTTCTCGGCGTTGGTCACGGCCTGGCGCTTGGCCACTTGCCCAACCAGTCTCTCGCCATTCTTGGTGAAACCGACCACGGACGGCGTGGTCCGGCCGCCCTCTTGATTCGGGATCACAACCGGCTGTCCGCCCTCCATCACCGCGACGACGGAATTGGTCGTCCCCAGATCGATGCCTATGATCTTGCTCATTTTTCTGCTTCTCCGTCTCCCAAAAATCTGCGGCCTTGATTTAGCCTAATCACATTATGCGATCTTAGTGTCGCGTTGTCAAGTTTGGTTGATAACGAAGACTCGTATGGACTGGCTTGATTCCTCCCTAAGCTACTGATAGAGTGATTGTTACCGTGGAAAAGCAAGTCCCGCCACAACCCGCAGAGAACTGCGACGATCTCACTCAGGCCGCGGAGCAGCTCCTGAAAGAGATGGAGGCTGACTGGGAAGCTGACTGGTCGGATCTGGAATCGCCGTCCGCTGCAGAGTGATCTCGAGAGACCGTCGCCTCCTGAGCTCCCGCCCCGGACGGACGCCCCCTAATAACTGCTTAAAATCAATTTATTACAGACGGGCGGCGGCGCGTGTTCAGCAGCCGCAGAGCGATGGCTCCCAAGCGCTTGCGGCGATCCGGGTTACCCAGGAACATCCATTCGAGCGCCCGCACGGAGGCGGGTGGCTTCCAAGCCGCATCCCTCTCCCGCCGGCGTTCGATGATGCCGGCCAGAGTATCGCTGGGGCGCTCGCGAATGGCATCCAGCATGGCGGTTTGATGCACGCAAGAGATGGTGCAGAAGGGCGCGCAGGCTTTTGGCGCGGCAGCCTCGCGTACGATATCGTCCCGATTGTAGTTTTCGAGCGAGATGCCTGGGTGCCCGCGCTGCTGGGAGCAGTAGTGCACCAAGCCGTCCTCACAGATGTAGAGGAACCGCCCACCCGCCGTGCAGTGCCAGTCATTGGGCAGACCCTTGACCAGATTTCGCTGGAACGTATCCAAATGCGCGAAGGTGAACAGGCCGTTGGCGAGGGCGGTGATCCGCTCATAAACGCTGCGCTGGTCCTCGCCGAGGGGCCGCAATCGGCCGGTTCCGTCGTGCAGCAAGCCGACCGTGCTGGTGAAGCCGAACTGGCGCGCGCGCTGCGTGATCTCAAAAGCGTCTTCCGGCCGGCGCACCCCGCTTCCGAGCACAGAGTTAATGGTGACGTCGAAGGTGGCATATTCCGCCAGCCATTCGAGTTTTTTATCGAGCACCTTCAGGCTCTTCTTCGACACGTCGTCGGGCTGGACGTTGTCGATGCTGATTTGGAGATAGTCGAGGCCGGCGCGATTCAGCCGGCGAATGCGGTCCGGCGTCAGGAAGTAGCCGTTGGTGATCAATGTACACATCGCGCCGTGGGACCGGACGCGGCGGATCAGAGTGTCCAGATCGGGATGAAGTGTCGGTTCGCCGCCACTGAAGGTGACGATGCCGGTTCCCAGACCTGCAAGAAGATCGATGCGGCGCAGCATGTCCGGAGTCGCCACCGGTTGCGAATTCTTGTCGAATTCATTGCAGTAAGTGCAGGATAGGTTACAGCGCCGTATCGGAACGATCTGCGCCAGGATGGGATGGTCCTTCGAAACCATTGCGCGCGCGAACATGCGAGCTTCGCGCCAGCGGCGGGGCCACCTGGAAGAAATGACGCGGACCGGGCGCATCCACATGCTTGCTGAGATGCTGCAAGCGAGGTTCCAGTTGCGCGATTATCGCGCGATGTCTTTCCACTCCTTGTCGTAGTATCGCACCAGGACCTGGTCGTTGAGGCGATTCACCTCGGCCGGAACGGGCTGCATGTCGCGAGCGAAATTGAACAGCTCCGGGACGCCGGAGACGGTGAGGAAGCGCAGACCGTCGGGGAGTTTTTGGGGAGGTTCCCATGCCTCGCCTGCGAGCGTGTAGCCCCACTCGCCGAAGCTGGGGACGTAGACGTGGTACGGCCAAGTGTGAAAGCCGGCCTGTTTCAGCGTCTCCACAATGCACCAGTAGGATTGGCGCGAGAACATGGGTGAAGTGCTTTGCACCACGGCCAGTCCATTGGCGCTGAGATGTTTCTTGAGCAGCCGGTAGAACGCGGTGGTGTAGAGCTTGCCCAGCGAGAAACTGGTGGGATCGGGAAAATCGACGACGATAAAATCCCAGGAGCCTTCATTTTTATCCAGCCAGACAAAGGCGTCGTCATTGATCACGTGCACTCGCGGGTTCTTGAAAGCGCCTCCGTTCAGGGGCGCGAGCATGGGGTGATCGGTAAACAGCCGCGTCATCTCGGGATCGAGATCGATCAGCGTGATGCTTTCGAGATTCGGATATTTCAGCAGCTCGCGCACGGCCAGGCCGTCGCCGCCGCCCAGAACCAGAGCCCGGCGAGCCCAGGGAAGCGCGGCCAGCCCGGGATGAACCAGGGCTTCGTGATAGCGATACTCATCGCGCGAGCTGAACTGCAGATGGGAGTTGAGGAACAGGCGCAGGTCATCTTTCCAGCGCGTGATGACGATGCGCTGGTAGCGAGTCTGGCGCTGGAAGATGACGTCGTCGGCATAGAGCTGATTGTCGGCGGCCGAAGAAATCCAGTTGGAGGCGTACATGCCTCCGCAAAGCAACAGCAAAACCGCGGCGCAAGCGGCACGCATCATGCGGGGACTCCGCAGTTGATCGAAAAAAAGATGCGTGGACCACAGCGCGACCAGCACGTTGACGATGCCGAACAGGATCGCCGCGCGAACCAGCCCGAGTTTCGGAACCAGCCACAGCGGGAAGGCGATGGAGGCTCCCAGAGCGCCCAAATAATCGAAGGTGAGAACGTGAGAGACCAGATCGCGGAAGCGGAAGCGGCCTTCCAGGATTCGCATCAGCAGAGGGATCTCCAGGCCAACCAGCACGCCGACCGCGATCACCAGCGCGTACAGAGCGAACACGAAGCTGTGCGTGTAGGCAAAGGCCAGGAACAACAGAGAAGAGGAAAAGCCGCCGACCACGCCGATCATCAGCTCCAGGCTGATGAAGCGTTCCACCAGGCCGCCGTTGAGGAAGCGCGAGAGCCAGCTCCCGATGCCCATCGCGAACAGGTAGGAGCCGATCACCGTGGAAAATTGCAGGACGCTGTCGCCGAGCAGGTAGCTGGCGAGCGTCCCAGCGATCAGCTCATAGATCAGGCCGCAGGCGGCAATGAGGAGGACGGAGAGGAATAAGGCAACAGCCAAGGGGTTTTGAGCGCACAGCGAAGCGTTGTGCGCGGCTCCATTAATGCACGGCGGCGGCGATGATGATGCAAATCCCCAGCGCCACCGAGCCGACCAGGATCGCCAGCGCGACGTTCTTGCCGTCCACCACTTCGCGCCACAGATGATACGGCGTCAACTTGTCAATGAGCACGAAAACGAACACGAAGATCAGGGTGCCCAAAAGGGCGTAAATCAGGGCATTGCCGAGATTCTGAGCCATGAATCACTTGCCTCCGACGTAGCGTGGATAAAAGCCGTAATGGGCGCGCCAGGCGCCGGGATTGTCGCGAACGGTCTTGGGAACATCGTTGAGCTGATTGACGCGCTGCAGCGTCCAGCCGCGATACTCGGCGACGGACGTTCCGGTGAGCAGCAGCATGCTGTAGATCAAATAGCCGGAGAAGCGCATATTTTAGTTGTCCCCGCCCGAGCCAATGTGCCCCGGCGGCTGCTGGCTATTCATCCAGCGCTGCGTCTCGAAGCCGCGCGAGCGGATGGTGTACCAGATGGGGGGGATCAACAAGAGCCCGAATGCGATCAAGAACCAAGTATAGTTGGGAACGTCGTGGCGCAGGGTCAGCGAATAGTCGACGGCGCCGGAGTCCATCTCCGGCTCGACCCGCAGATAGTATTTGCCCGGCGCGACCGAAGGCAGCATGACCGAGGAATTGCGGGAGCCTTCATCCCAAGGCCCGTCGGAATCGGAGCCGTGATAGTAGCTGACCTCGCGGCCGAAATCGAAGCCCTGGCCGGTATCTTCGTTGACCAGGGCGAAGTTGAAATAGGTCCAGTTGTTGTCCAGATTCGTGTTGACGGCGAGTTCCAGCGTGGCAGGGCGGCCGGTGAGAGTAAAGTCTGACGTCACGAAGCTGGGCTCGGCGGTCTGTCCGCTCGCAAAGGCGTAGCGGCTGCGGAATACGGTTTCCTGCCTGGAAAAAGTCGCAAAGAAGAGGGCGAGTCCGATCAGCAGCGCCAGCATGATCGCGAAACTGGTCCAGATGCCGCCGATTCCGCCTTGATAGGGCGAAGGCTGATTGAGATAGGTGCCCTTGGCTGGAGGCGCCGCGCCTTCGAGCGCAAACGCTTTCCAGACGACGCTGCCGGCGATGTATTCGCCCTGCGACCAGGTCATTTCGCCGCCCGTCGATTCCGAAGACAGGGCGTAGGGAGGGTTGACGTAATCCTGCGTGGTCACGCGGTCGCCGGTCTTCACGCGCCAGGGAAACTCGCCGAGCACGAAGGTGGTGGTCGCGGGCCCGCCCCCGAAATGCTTGTACACGCGGCCGCCGTAGAAAACCGGGTAGCGGCTGAGCCGTTCGCTCGATTCCGGCATCGCCTCCAGCGCGGTGATAAAGTTCCAATGCCCGTCGTACTGCGTGAGATAGCGGAAGCCCTTATACGGATTGAAGAGCAGATACTCCTCCCATTCGTATCCTTCCTCGTCCTGGCGCGTCTGGAACCCGATCAAATCCCACTTGGTCCCGGCGATGGCCCCTCGCGATCCCAAAGGGATCAAGGGCGTCCGCTGGCTCTGCGCGCCTTCTACCTTCTGCAAAATCTGGAGCTGCGGCGTGGAGGCGTCGAGCACAGCATGGCACTGCGGACACACGGCGGTGATCGAGTAGCCGAAGCCGCGGCGCTCGACCGGTCCGCCGCAGTTGGGACAGGAGAGCGCTTGCGGTTTGACGACGATGGGCGGGGCCTGTGGGTTCACTCAGGACCATCCTTCAAACTGGCGCAGATTCTTGAGGTGCAGGTCTTCGAACTCCACCCACTCGCCGAGGAACAGCAGCGGTTTGGGATCGCTGTAGTCGAGCGTGCCGAACTCGCGGCCCGGGGTTCGCAGATCGGCGAAGAGCATGTCCGACTTTCCGTAAAAGGGAAAGGGAAGCTCGCCCTCGACGCCTTTGTAGCTGGCCCGCGTGGTGGTGGAGACGTCGTAGGTGACGTTGTTGAACTGGTATTGGCGGCCGCGGAAGACTTCGCCTTCGACTGGGAGCGGCCCAGGAGCGCTCACCAGGAACGAGACGGCGTATTGGAGCTGCGCGTCGGAGAGCCATCCGCTGGACCCATCTGAGAATACGATGTGCCACTCATTCCACCCGCCGCCTTCCCACGCATAAAGAATGCGGCCGATCACCTGGAAGGATTTCCCCCGGTACGTTCCTTCGGTGAACAGGCAGATGGGTGAAGGATCGGGCGGCAGATCCGCGACTTTCCCGACGGCCGTCAAATCCAGATCGGTTCGAACCAGAATCGAGTGGCAAAAGGTGCACACGGTCTGCACCGCGCTCGACCAGCGGAACTGGATCGGCGCGCCGCAACTCGGGCAATTTGCCTGAGGCTGGCTCATGCGTGAGTCATGATACCTGAAAAGGCCGCTCGACGAGTCTCACTTGCACGGTGAGCGCTCCGAACTCCAGCGCCAGCTCCTCTTCGAATTCCCAGATGGGACGAGGACGGCAGGAGAAGACGTTGAGGCACAGGGACCGATGCTCGGGGAAGGTGTGGCAGGCGATGTGCGATTCCTGAAGGAGGCTCAGGCCGGTGATGCCGCCGGTTTTCGGAAACTGGTGCCAGGCGGTCTCGCCGATCACGTGCAATCCCATGCCGTTAATCAGACGCGTGAAGAAGCGTTTCATGCGCGCCAAATCCGCCAAGCTTACGGGATTGCACCCATGAGCTTCCACGATCCACTCGCAACCGGACATTCCTTCTATTATGGCCGTATTATTGCCCGGGTTACTGTTGAGATCCGCACTCGGGGCAGAATTTCGCTTTCCTGGGAATCGACTTGCCGCATTCGACGCAGAACTTGGTTTCGGCTCCGGGCACAGCCGGAGGTCCACCGCCGGCCGCGTTGGGAGATGCCGGCGCAGGCGAAGGCTCCGCCGGAGGAGCAGGAGGAGGACTTGGCGGAGCTCCAGGAGCCGGGTGTTGCGGATTGAGCGCGTTCATCATCTGGTTCGCCATGGTGAGGCCGGCGCCGAGTCCGACGCCGAGCCCGGCCACCCCGCCGCTCTCATTTGCCGCTGCGATCGGCATCGAGTTCGCCACCTGGAACTGCGTGTACCGGCCCATGTCGCCGATCATGTTCATGCCCACGCGGGTGTCGAGCATATGCTGCAGCTCTTCGGGCAGCGAGAGATTCTCCACCACGAAGCTGTCGAGCGCCAGACCCAGCTCCGCGAACATCGGCTTCAATCCTTCCGCGATCTTGCCGCCGAGCTCCACCTGATTCGCGGCCATGTCCAGAAACGGCACGCCGCTTTCGGCGAACGCTCCAGTCATGCGACCGACGATGGTATTGCGGAGCTGGCCTTCCAGATCCCCGATCTTGTACATCTCGCGCGTGCCGCTGACCTTGGTGTAGAAGATGCGCGGGTTGTCGATGTGCCAGGAGTAGATGCCGTAACCGCGCACGCGCACCGCGCCGAACTCCTTGTCGCGGATGGTGATGGGCGTGGCCGTGCCCCAGCGCTGATCGGTCTTGATGCGGGTGGAATAGAAGTACACGTCGCTTTTAAACGGCGACTTGAACTCCTTGCTCCAGTTCATCAGGTCGGTGAGGATGGGCAGGGTGCGGGTGCTGAGCGTGTACAGGCCCGGGCCGAATACGTCGGCGAGTTTTCCCTCATTGATGAACGCCGCGGCTTGAGAATCGCGAACGGTGAGCTGGCCGCCGTTCATGATCTCCATGTCCTGCATGGGGAATCGCCAGGCCAGGGTGTCCTGGTCGGACTCCGTCCACTGGACTATCTTGATGAATTGTTTTTCTAAAAAATCGCGCAGTGCCATACACGCCTCCGGTTCACTAAAAAGGATAACGCTAACCGAAGGTGGCTTGTTCCGTGAGAGCGACGAGCGCGAGGCATACGGAAAAGGAGTGCCGGAGCTGGCCCCTTTTCTTCGCTTGCATTCCTTTACTATCCAGAGTGGAATCTACCCAATGGGTAGATAAGATATGAGCGAAGCGCCGGGCAAAAGTGAAGAGCTGGACGAACAGGAACAGAGGATCGCTCAGTACGACCTCTGGCGGTTTAAACGCGCCCAGAGGGACGCTCTAGCGGCGCTAAAGGAGCGCGACGCTGCCCAGGAGCGCCTAGACAAGGCGAACGCGGTGCTGAACGCCTTCAGGACTCTGGTGGGTTCGCGCGGTATGTTACCGGACGGGGAGAGCACTAACCCCTATTCAGACGTTTCCGACATCGATCCGACCGGCGTTTCGAGCGACCCCGAGCTAAACCAGGCGATCGCGACCGACCTTGTGTCGGAGAAGACCGCGAGAGTATTCGCGAAGAATAAGACAGACTTTGTGCGTGTCGTTCTGGCGCGAGCTGGAAGCGTGGGAATGACGCCGGCCGAGATCAGGAAAGCTGCCGAGAAGGCCGGATTCCCGATCGCTCGCGGCTATCCGTATTCGGTGATTCAGAAGCTAAAGGCCAAGGATGAAATCGAGGAGCGAGCCCCTGGGCGCTATACGTACAAGAAAAGGGGGCCGAGACTGTTTTGAAAATACGGGCAGGACAATAATGGACAAGCGAGATGAGGGTGTTCGGGAAGTTTACATCGAAGAGGGCAGCCGGGGCAAGCGGCGCCCAGTTCGCGGCGTAACTCGCGAGAGGGAGAGGACTATCCGGAAAGCCGCGAGGCTCCTCGAGGCCGGGAACAATAGGGAAGCTTACTTGGAAGCTATTCGCGACCTTGGGCTAGCAGAGGGATCGCCGGAGTTTCGTGAGTTCGTGCAGGCTTGGGACGATCGGCATGGTCGCTGATCCCGACTCGGTTCTTGAGCCTCTTGAGTAGCCGCTCCTGCTCTTCGTCAGGCAGCTTTGATAAATGGGCGACCGCCAACTCGGTGAAGCGATCGACGAACTTGCTGTCGCGCTTCGATCGCGCCGGAGATTTCTTGGCGGAGCTCATAACTCCATGTTATCGGAAATGGCACTAGCACTACAATGCCACCTACCTTTTACCAGACCCGTTCCGTTGCGTAGGAGTAACTGGACATGTTGCGGGTTTCACCTTCAATCCGCTCGAACACGGATTGTACGCCGACGCGGCCGGGCCCGACCAAGCGCAGCCAGATGTAGCGATTACCCCAGGAACCCCAGCCGCTCCAGACGGTTCCGGGACGCTCGAAGTGCAGATGCATCTGCACGCTGGGATCTTTGAACACCAGCGCGGTGGGTTTCACCAGAATCGTTTCGCGAGGGGCCAGGTCGCGGACGAACACGTTGCCGGCGGCGTGCAGCATGAGCAGGCCGGGGGCTTGGTTAGCCGCGAAGCGGTCCATGAAGTTGCCGACCGGATAGTGCGTCTCGGTGTCGTTGCCTTGCTGCGTCGAAAACCAGACGTTGGTCTGGAACCAGTCGTATTGGACGCTGGAGGTTGCGGCGAGGAACAGATGCTCCCGCACGTCGAGGGATTGGCCCGGCTGCAAAGGAACCGGGATCAGCTCGCCCGGCGCGTCGCGCGAAAAGGCGATGTGGCCGGGGCCGTGCGCCTCGGTCATGACCAGGGGCATACCGGCGAACAAGCGGTTGAGCGCACCGGAGAGCGACATGGTGGTGATGTTGACCTGCGGGTCCTTCCACAGAATCACGTGATGCGCGAAATAGACGCTGTCGCCGGGAGCGAGATTGAAGTCGGCGACCGGAACGTAGATGCCCTCAATCTGGCACGCAGACTTGCCCAATTGCAGCTTGGCCATGTCCTTGCGTCCGGGGAGCTCCCTCCAGCCGGATTCGGTGACCATTTGATCGGCGCGCAAGGCGGCGCCGCAACGGGGGCAACTGGAATCGGAAGAGGTGACGACGGCTCCGCACCAAACGCATTTCCCGGTCGCGTGAGCGGGCGGGGCCGATGCTGCAGGAGGCTGAGGAACCGGCGTCGGCAGCGGTGGGGGCGTAACGGGTGATGGTGGTGTCACGACGGCCGGAGGCCGCGCAGAAGGCGCCAGAGGCGCGCCGCCGATTTTATTCCCGCATGACACGCAGAAGCTCGCGCCGTCTCTCAGTTGTGCGCCGCAGTGGGTACAGAACATAATGGCGCTACTCCGTTTTGTGGTGCACGTACATGGATTGAATCCCGACGCGTCCGGGCCCGGTCAGCCGGGCCATGCTCATGGTGGTCCCGCCGAACAGCCCCGAGCCCAGGCGCTGAAATTCGACGTCCATGCTGACGCTGGAATCCTTGTAAAGGAACGCGCCGGGCTCGACCATGATACTTTCGCCGGGGGCCAGCCTGCGCTCGAACACGTTGCCGTAGCCGTGCAGGATCAGCAGGCCCGGCGTATTGGTGGTGACGAAGCGGTCCATGTACATGCCCTGGCCGCCGAACAGGATATTAGCGAGCCCCTTCACCCGCACGAACGAATATTGAATCTGGTGGGAGGACAGGAGGAACGCGTGCTCGCGGGCATCCAGTTCCATGCCGGGGTGCAGCGGCAGCACCACCAGCTCACCGGTGGCGTCGCGGGAAAACGCGATTCGCCCCGGCCCTTGCGCCACGCTGATCAGGAACGGCATGCCGGAGAACGCTCGCGCGATGCCGCCGGAAAGCGGCAATAGCGAGAGCGGGACGCGCTCATCCTTCCACAGCATGACGTGATGCTCGAAGAAGACGGCGTCGCCCTGGCCCAGGTTGATCTCGGCCACTGGGACCACGTCGCCCTCCACCTGGCAGGTGCTGGAGTTGAAGCCGATCTCGGTCATGTCGCGAATGCGCGGAGCCTCGCGCCATCCGGATTCGCTGACCAGGTTGCGGACATCCAGCGGCGCTCCGCAGGCGTGGCAGGCGGTCGCGCCGATCGGGTTCATGCTTTGGCACCACTGGCATTGGAGGCGGTCGAGCGATTCGCCCATTGGCAAAGGCGCGCCCGGCGGCAAAGTGGACATGTTTTGTACCCTAGCACACCAATACGGAGAAACGACGAGGAAGGTTCCCGTTCCACAAGGGGGCGCGTCCGGATATAATGAACGCCTCCGGACATGGATTCTACTGGCAACAAGCTACCCAAAATTGCTCGCGTGGCCGCCGTCCTGACGCTCATTCTTGCGGCGCTGGCTGCCTTTTCGGCTATTACGACGGGCCAGTTCCTCAATCTCATCCCGATCCCCATCTTCCTTGTGGCCGCGGCCGGCATGCTGCGCGGCCGAGCATGGAGCGCCTATGGCGTCTGCCTGCTTGAGACGGCGGGGTTGGCGGTGCTCCTCATCATCCGCCTTCGGGACGGATTGCAGGGCTTCAGCGCCGATGCCGCTGCAGGGCTGATGTTAGCCGTCTTCTACTTTTTTGTTGGGCGACGATTGGCCGCAAGCGGCGCTCCGGCCGGGAATGCCGTTCCATGGATTGCGTTGGCCTGCGCAATTTCGGTTCCGTTCCTGTTTGTGCAAGCATATACCATTCCCACAGGTACGATGGAAAACACTCTGCTGATCGGAGATTTCGTGCTGGTCGAGCGTTGGCCGTCCGTCGTGCCCAAACGCGGAAACATGATGGTGTACCGCTATCAGGCAAAGCCGCCGGAAGCCTTTATCAAGCGCGTGATCGGGGTTCCCGGCGACCGGATCCGGATCGCCAACAAGCAGGTTTTCCTCAATGGCCAACCGTTGCAGGAATCGTACGCGATTCACAAGACCGACTACATCGATCCCTATCGCGATAATTTTCCGGGAAGGCCCACCGTGCCGCTGGAACCGGAGGCGCTGGACATGCTCGATCATCACGTAATCAACGGCGAGGTGGTGGTGCCGAAGATGAGTTATTTTGTGCTTGGCGACAATCGCGATAATTCCTTCGACAGCCGGTTTACCGGGTTTGTGAAGGGCGCGGACTTGATGGGCAAACCGCTGATGATCTACTGGTCAAGGGAGACGTCCCCGGACGGCAAGGCGCCGCGCGGTCCGATTCGATGGAACCGCGTGTTCAAACTGCTCTAGCAGGCTGCTGAAAAAGGGTTAGTTAGCCGCCGATGAACGCCGATAAACGCGGATTGAAAACAAGTGGCTTATCGGCGTTGATCTGCGTTGATCTGCGGCTATGAATGACTTTTTCAGCATCCTGCTAGAGCCGGCCTTACTGGTTGGAAAGCCCGGGCACACCCGACACTGGCCCCAGGTAGGCTAGCAGACGGCCCGCGGTAATGGCTCCGGTCCAGCAGAACAGGGACAGCCACGCCAGACGCTTGATGTTGCCCGGTACCGGTCCGTCATCGAGATTGGGGTCGCGGAAAACTTTCTTGCGCAGGATCACGATCAGCGCCACGCCGGAAAAGACGAAGACCATCTTGATGCCGAAATCGGGGTTGGTGAGCTTGGTGGTGGCGTCGGCGATCATCAGCGTGGTGCCAGTGACGGCGTTGACCCAGAAGCCCGCCCACATCAGCGGGTAGAGCTTTTCGAGCGGACGAATCGGGATGGCGGGAGAGACTCCCAGCAGGCGCAGGTTGATGATGGTCGCGACGCCGGCGACAATTCCCATGCCGATGGTGTGCGCGGTCAGGATGTAGGCGTAGGCCTGGGTTTGCAGGACCCACATCGAGAACTGCAAGTGCTCCAGGTAAGAGAGAAATTCCATCATGCGCGGTGGGACTCCTCCCGGCTGGCGTGATTCTCCGATTCCGAGCTCTTCTCGATCAAGTAACCCACGATGGCGGTGAGAACGATAGCGCTTACAACCAGCCCCGCTACCTGGAATCCTAGCAGCATCTAAAAGGCATTCCCCAGGAAGGGCAGCATGCGCCCGCAGAACAGCACGCCCACCACCAGAATCATGGCCGATGCCGCCACAAACTTGGCGAAGGGCGAAGCGTCTTCACCCGGCCCAAGTCTCCACGGCTCATCGAAAATGGTGAAGTAGAGCACGTTGAGGGCGGTCACCAGAATCAGCACCATCTTCCACTGGAAGACCGTGTTCTGCGTGTATTGCTGGGGCGCACCGACAAAGAAAAACATCCCGGTGATGGTGTTGAGCCCGTATCCTAAAATGCCCCACGGCAGCATGCGATGAACGGCATGATACGGCACGCTCTTCATGAGACCCAGCAGGCGCAGATCCACCAGCGCGGCGACGCCGAAAAACAGAGACAGTCCGATAAAGTGCAGCGTCTCGCAGGTGGGCCATACCCACTTGGTGCCGACCACGAAGGCGCCGATCTCGCGGCCAAGCGGGGGGGCGGGGACTTCGCCGGCTTCGCGAATCTCGGGATGGCGGATGTCGCCACCCAGGTTCGCAGTTCGAGCAATGGCAGCGAAGGTAATCACCGAAAGCAGCAGGATGATGGCAGTGTTCCACCCCGGCACGTGCCCGGATCGACGGTACTGCCACAGACCCAGCCAGGCGAACGCTCCCACAAATTCCATCATGAGCATGGCGGGGAAGGCCGCGCCCTCATGCGCTTCGATGAATGCGCGCAGGACTGTGGGGTCGACGCACGGGGAATTGGGCCCGGTCATCTTGCAGATTTTTTCCGCCGCGGCGTTGCCGGTGACGTAGGTCGGGATGGTCGCCAGAGCGACCCCGAGAAGCAGGATCAGGCTGACTTCCTTGACGTGGTCGCGCTTGGCCGCCCAGCCCAGCAGGAGCAGGCCAATGCCGATAATCGTGCCCACGGTCGGAACGTGGTTCAACAGCAGGTGTATGTGAGTGAGATCCATTGACGGCTAAAAAAGGGGCGCGGAAGCGCCTACTTGGCCTCGCAGGGAGTCGGATTCCAGCCGGGGCCGCTATCGGCGATCTTCTTGAAGTGCGTGCTGGTGATGAATTCGCCCGTGAGGTACTCGGGATCGTTGACGATCGTGGCGACAATCAGCAGCGATTCGCCGTTGGGTTCGTAGGTCCGGTCAAAGTACTCCGTCAGAACCGTGTTGGAGCCGTAGGGCACGCCGTTCTTGCGGAGGTAGCCGGGAGCCAGGTGCGTGGTGACGACCTTGAGCGACCCGGGACGAATCCCGCCGGCGGCAGCGCCACCGCGTCCGCCTCGTGCTGCTGGAGGGGCCGCAGGAGCCGCGGGTGCAGCATTAGGAAGCGTGCCCGGCGGAAGCCCGGCAGCGGCCGCTGCATTCGGAGCCGCTGGAGCCCCGCCTCCGCCTCGCCCGCCGCCTCCACCTCCGCCAAATCCGCGGCCTCCCCGGCCGACGCCATCCCAGCTCGCGACCGAGAACCCTTGCAAAGAATTCTCCGCCGGCGGTGCGGGCTCGCCGAAGTGCAGCAGCCGGGTCTGGGTTCCGGCGTCGGTTTCCACTTTGAGCGTATTCGGATCGGCCCAGGTGATGTGGAGTCGCGTGGGGACGCGCATCAATCCCGCGGCGCCGTAGGACTTGCATTGCTGACCGGCGGCGGTGTCTTTATCGGGATCCCATGCCTCGGCTAAAGCCCGGCCAGCTCCGTTGATGGGCACGCTGGCAAAGTCGCCTTTGGCCGGTGTAACCATGCGGAAGCGCCAGTCCTCGGTGACGAGTGCGACCCAATAGCCGGTGAGATCGAGCGGAGCCGATTGCTCAGGGGTCTGCGGCGCCCCACCTCCGCCTCGTCCGCCGCGTCCGCCTCGGCCATTGCCTCCCGGGGCCCCGCCTCCGCCCTGGGCAAAAACGGGAAGCGATGGCGCTGCGGCGACGCCAACCAACGAGACGATGCGCCGGAGCGCTGTTCTACGATGCATGGTAGATGATCCCCAAAGGCTCGGACGAGCCTTTAATTAAACGTTTGTCCGTTCTGCGGATAGTGGAAGCCGTCGGAGGGACGGTCGATGGAACGCAGCCGAAGCCGGTGATCGTTGGAGTTGCGTCCCGGGCTGCCCATCACGATGACGTGGTCCCCGACCTTGAGCGAATTATTATTGAGGCCCTGTTGCGCCAACTGGCCCGCAGCGCCCCATTCGATCGACCAGCGGACCGGTTCGCCCTTCTCGTCCTTCAGTTTGTCGTCCGCCACAATGACGAACGAGTGCGGATTCCGCAACAAAAATTCTTTTAGCGTCCCCTCCACCTTCACCGGAGGAGCATCCTCCAGGTAGGTTCCCGCGAAGGAGTGATGGGCCGACGCCGGAATTCCGGCGATGAGTGCAGCCAGACCGGCCGCGATTACTACAACCTTGGTTCGCATTCTTAAGAAAACCCTCCCGCAAAAAATACTGCTAAAACTACTCCAATCTACGCTATCACGCAACCCGCCTCGAACCCACCGATTTACGGTCAGCTTCCGGTCAGTGACCGCGCTGTGACCGGGCCACGCTCCTTGCGTGGCTGCTACTTCTTAAGGCTCTTGTACACCACCTCTACAAAACCGTCGGTACTGGCCGGGCCGGAGGGGGCGCTCCAGCGCTTGTCATATTCGAAAGTCGGCTTCGCGGCCTTGACCTGCTCCAGGGTCATTCCTTTCTTGATCATTTCCTGGACCCGGTCGCGGACGATGGTGACCATGTCGCGATATTCCAGCAGGTCGTGCTCATCGGTGAGCCGCCCGTGGCCGGGAATGATATAGGTCCCGCCTTCCTGCTCGTGCTCCGGAATGGCGATGTCCAGCATGTGATTCAGCCCGTCCAGCACGCCCTGGATGTTCCCTCCGGCGGCCAGATCGACCATCGGGAAATAGTTCATGTCGAAGATGTCGCCCGCGGCGATGACGTCGGAATGGCGGAAGAACACGATCGCATCGCCATCGCTGTGGCCAGGCGGAACCGGCATGGCGATCACCGGCTCATCGTTGAAGAAGACCTCTTTGTTGCCTTCAAACCAGGTGTCCGTGGGCCAGGCTCCTTCGGGAGTGGGAGCCTTCTGCCCGCTGGGCGCGCTCATGCGATCGAGCACATTCTCGCGAGCCAGAATCATCGCGCCCCGGCCAAAACTGCCGCCCACTAGACCGGTAGTCGGCACGCCAGCCTTCGCCACGGCTTCATTGCCGCCGGTGCGATCGTTATCGAAACTGGTGTTGATGATGTAGCGGATCGGTTTATCGGATAGCGTGCGGATCGCCGCGATCAGCTTCTCGCTCACATCTGCGGTTTGCGTATCCACCACCAGAACGCCCATGGGCCCCACCTGGACCGCGGTGTTGCCCGCCGGGCCCACCAGCATGTAGACGTTCCCTTGGACCTTCAGAATGTGAATCTGGCCGTCCGGTCTAACCTGCTGGGCACCCAATGGAACACCCAGCGCCAGGCAGGCGGCGAACAGGGCCGGAAGTTGGAAGGAAATCTTCGTCATTAGTTTAGGTTTCACCTGGCCGGCACGGAGGTTACGGGAACCTTCGGCGGAATCGGCATGCCCTTCAGCTTCTGCTGGTACTCCGGATACATGGTCTCCGGACCGCCCAGAACGGCCTGCGCGGGAATTCCGTATTTGGCCGCGAATTCGGTCAGGAACGGGTTTTGGCCGGGGAGAAAGGCGGGGACATAGCCCTGTGAGCGGCCGGGCGCCTCGTCCACGTACTCGCAGGGCCACAGCCAATTTTGATTGGAATTCGGGTTCAGCACGAAGTCCTCGCTCTTGATTAGGGGCTCCGTGAGGTAGATCGGATCGCTCACCACGCTGACGTGGGTCAAATGGTCGCCGTGCCGGATGAAGTGGTCGGTCAGGGTGATCTCGTCACTGGACGGGATCCCGTTGCGGCGATGCCAGCCCTGCTTGATATGCGTGGTGGTAACCGTCAAGACGTTGCCGTCCCAGTGCCCGGTGGAGAATCCCGCAAAGGTATGGGGAGCGTAGTCGGGAGGATGCGGACGGCCGTCCATCCAGATGGTCCGTGCCTGTTCGTAGATATTGATGTAGCTGTGGATCGCTACCAGTTCCTGAGTGACCGGGTCGCGCTCCTCCCACAGGCGGAGTTGGACCGGACCGCGGTAAATATAAGCAACGCTATGCTGCTGGCACTGGTGCTCCGGAAGCGAGAGGCGATCCGGATCCCAACTGAGAGCCCATTGCCGCGCCTCGGCGTTAATCGGAATCCCGAGATAGTCGACCAGATCGGGGCCAGGGATACGCTCCGGCTGGTCCTCAGAAAACTGCGGGGTCCAGGTCCCGGATAGATCCATTTGGCTGAAGGCCGGGGCGCTGAAAATTAAGGAGGCCAACAGCAGCGCCGGGGCTGTCGGTCGAGTCCAGAGATTCATACGATGATTCCTGCCCATCTATATCAATGACGGTGATAGCGGTGTCCAAAATTACACATCAGGGGGTGCAGCGAATCACTTTATCACACTTCACGCACGAATAAAACGGATTGTATGCAGGCTCCTATTTAGGCTTGATCCCCGGCGTCCAGTTCAGGATCACGTTGAAGATCTGCGGCGACTGCTTGTCCTCCGACGGAACCGGAATGAGAAACCGCTTCAGATCGGCGGAGGCTGCCGGTTCGGTCGATCCCATGGGGATCTGGAAAAGCTTCTTGGGAGTTCCGGCCTGGAAGGCGTGGGTGGCGTCGACGCTGACGGACATGGCGTCGCCGTTCAGCGCGATGTAGACCAGTTCCTTCCCGTCCGATCGCCATGCGGGATCGGAGCCGCCTTCATTCGAAACCAGCCATTTCCCGCTGCCCGGCGAGCCGCTCACAGGGTCGAACTGCCGCACGTAGATTTCGAAACGGCCACTCTCGTTGGAGGTGTAAGCGATCCAGCGGCCATCGGGGGAGAAACTGGCCTCGGTCTGAACGAACTTGTTTTGCTGAAGAAGGAGGGCCCTACGGTCGGCTCCCTGGAGCGGCATGACCCACAAAGCTGACTCCGCGAAGCCGGAGCCTTGTCCGGTAGAAAAAACCAGGAAGCGGCCATCCTTAGACCAGCTCTCGGGCCGCTTGGGAATCGTGGATTGCAGGAAGGGCAGCTCTTCGGCGGCGCCATTGGCGGGCTTGCGAAACAGGTCTAAGTTTCCATCACGGTCGGATGCGAACATGAGTTCACTGCTATCGGGGGACCACGCCGGATATGCGGAGGCGCGCTGACCAAAAGTAAAGCGCGAGGTGGAACCCTTGACCAGATCCAGAATCCAGATGTCCTGGTCGGCGATATTCTCCGCCACCTTGCGGTAGGCCGCGCGGGTGCCGTCCGGGGAAACGCGGAGTTCAGCGATTTGCCCCGGCTCGCCCACTTTACCCACGATCTTCCCCTGCCTGTCGAACCAGGTCAGTTGAAAGTCTCGAAGCGTACGCGTGGCCCGGTACACCAGAACGTTTCCCTTGGCTGAAAAATAGCCGGTCTCGTACACGAAGCCGACTCCTTCGGCAACCGGCATCGGCTCTCCGCTTGTTTCCAGCGAGTTCGGATCGAAGGACTGAGCGAGCAGTGTGTTGTCTCGCAGGTAGATCAGCCAACCCGATCCGCCTTGCGGAGCCGGGACGTAATAGGCGCCAGTCTGGGATTCCAGAAGCCGTTTGGTGCTTTGCTTGTCCGGCGGATCGTCCAGCGAGCCAACGAAGATGCCGCTGTTTTCCGGATTGGTAGTCGAGTAGCGCAGGTATAGGAAATGTTTGCCGTCGGGAAGAAAGGAGGGCAACTCATGCTCGCGCTCATGCCGGGCAGGATCGAGCGCGGTGAGCGGCGCAGGCGTTCCGCCGGAAGCCGAAACCTTCCATAGACCGCCGTTAGTGCTGCCAAAAATGATGGTTCCGTCCTGGTTCCAGTCGCCCCCGATGGGCGGACTCGGCTTGTCGGAGATGTCCAGGACAGAGCCGGATGCGATGTCCACTTTTTTGAGTCTCGGGCTGTTCTCCGAATAAACCACGTAGCGGCTATCGGGCGACCAGAAGAACGGCGGCGGGTTGGGACCGGTGAGGGTCGCGGGAAGATAGCGGGCCTTGAGCGAATCCAGATCCTGGATCCAAACCCCCGGGCGTTGGTTCGCCGCGTGGGCCGAGAAAGCCACGTGTCTCCCGTCCGGTGACATTGTGAAACTTCCGCTGGTCGTGAACTTCACATCCTCCGGAAGGTGGATCTGGAAGCGGGTCAGCGGCGGAGGCGCCGGCGGCTTCTCGCGGAAGTGAATGGCGGCGAGCGCGAGGGCCGCGAACGCGCAAGCTGCCGCGACCAGCCAAGCCGCCCGCACAGAGCCGCGGCTGGAAGGAGCGGTTGCAACCTCTTCATCTACCAGCGGCATCGCGTCGCCGATGTCTCTTAAGCGTTTCCTGGGGTCCTTCTCCAGACAGCGGCGCAGCAGGACCTGGAAGTTCGGTGGAACTTTTTCCCAATTGGGCTCCTGCGTGAGCACGCTGGCGAGCGTGTCGGATACCGTCTCGCCTTGATGCAGATGGTCCCCGCTGAGCAGTTCGTAGAGCACCACACCGAAGGCCCAAATGTCGGCGCGCTTGTCCACCGGCTTGCCACGCGCCTGCTCCGGGCACATGTAAGCCGCCGTTCCCAGGATCATGCCCGCCTCGGTCAAACCCATGGGTAAGGTGGGCAAATCCTCCGCAGGACCCGTGATCGCGCCGACTTTGGCGAGCCCGAAATCGAGCACCTTGACCGTGCCGTCCGGCGTGATCTTGATGTTGGCGGGCTTGAGATCGCGGTGCACGATCCCTTTCTCATGCGCGGCCTCGAGCGCCGCGGAGATCTGCGCGGCAATGCGCCGGACCTCGGCGGCGCGGAGCGGGCCTTTGAGCGTCTCGCCCTCAACCAGCTCCATGACCAGGTAATTCGGGGCGTCTTTTGAAATAACGACGTCGTAGAGGTGGGCGATGTTGGGGTGGTTCAACGCGGCGACCGTGCGGGCCTCGCGTTCGAAGCGCTCCGAGAAACGCTCGGCGCAGACCTTGATGGCGACTTCGCGACCAAGCCGCGGATCGCGCGCTCGGTACACCTCGCCCATGCCGCCTTTGCCCAGCAGCCCGACGATTTCGTAAGGCCCCAGTTTGTCGCCAATCGTAAGAGCCATGCGGATGAATCATTTTACCCCAGTGCAGAAATCCGGCTCCGTGCAAATCCTGCACCCCTGTCGGAAATTGCTACCACAATAGAATCAATAGGATAGATTTGGCCTCGGACCTGCATTACCGACCGCCGTGACTGATCACGCCTACGGGGAAGCTTATCGGGCCGGATTCGACCGCACTGTGCGTTTTCTTTTATCCCGGGGAGCCGCTTGCGACGGCGCAATAGAGGCTGCGCAGGCCGCGTGGGTTCGCGGCTGGGAGCGGCTGCATCAACTGCGCGACGACAGGATGCTGCTGACCTGGGTCAACACGATCGCGTTGAACCTGTACCGCGGCGTCTGGCGCAAAGAGAAGATGATCGTGCCCTTGCGCGAGCGCCACAGCGAGTTCGAGATCGATCTGGCGCCGATCGATATGCAGACTGTGCTGGGGTTGTGCCGCGGCCGCGAGCGTGCCCTGCTGGAGCTGCAGATCGAGGGCATCACCGCGGAAGAGATCGCCAATCAGCGCGGCGTGTCGCAGACGGCGGTGCGGATTCGCTTCATGCGCGCCCGCCGCTCGGCCAAGGAACGGATCGAGAAGAGACAGAGGCAAAGGCTGCGCCGCACCTGCCTGGCCATGGGATCGAGTCCGCCCGCGTCTGGCCTGCGAGTTGCCTGAAGTCGATCCGGTAAGCCCGCAAAGGGCCGGTCGCGGGCCCCATGTACCGAAGTGACAGCCCAGGTCGACCGCGGCCAGGCTCCGTTTGGCGGGCAGTTACTCAAAAGAGGAGGTCCCATGTTGCACGTACAGGAAGGACAATGCGGAGTGTGCGCTCACTTCGGCGAGACGCATGCGGTAAACAACCAGATCACTACCATCCGGACCAAGCATGAAGCGCCGGAAACGTTCGTGGACGATTGCGGTCATCCGCGCAACGTCAGCCTGCATTTGAAGGTGACTCCAATCAGCCGCTGCGACGGTTTCGTGCCGGCGAAGCCTTCGTAGAAACCACTTGCTGCGCGCGCGGCTCGGAAACCCGTCTGGCCGAGCCGCGACCGCTAGGGAGCGGTTGCGCGTCCGCTGAGGGCCCGCATCGGAGTCAAGCGAATCGAACGGCGCAGTGGTCCGAAGCTGGCCAATCCCGCGGCGGCGGCAAGAACGGCGAAAGCCGCCAGAAACGCGGCCGGATCGGTGGGCGCGACGCCCCAAAGTTGTGCGGCGAGCAACCGGACAAGCGGACGCGCCGCCAGGAATCCCACTGCGAGTCCAGCGCCGATGATGCGCAGCGTGCTGCCGCCCACCAGCCGGAAAATCTGCCACGGTTGCGCGCCCAACGCCAGGCGTATGCCGATTTCGCGCGTGCGCTGGGCGACATGGTACGACATGACGCCGTAGGCGCCCATGGCCGCCAGCAGGGTCGCCACGAATGCGAATCCGCCCAGTGCGGCCGAGTAATAAAAAGCCTCGGCGGTCCACTGGCGCGTGTAGGTTTCCATGGGAGTGATATTGGCGAGCGGAGTTTCCGAGTCAATTTCCGCGACGGCTTTTTGCGCCGCTTGCGCCAGGCCCAGCGTGTTTCCTGAGGCGCGGACCACAAACGTCATCTGCGAGAGCATCATGCCCCACGGCAGACCGCTGCGCGACGGCTGCTGGAAGTAAGAGGCGTAAATCACCGGCGCGGGGTTGACGCTGAGGTTGCCGGTGGGAATATCGCGCACCACCCCGATCACTTCGCGCGGGCGGTCCTCCGGCCCGCTGTCCAACCGGAAGCGCTGACCTATGGGATCCTGGCCGGGCCAGAAGCGCCGCGCCGCGGTTTCATTCACCACCGCGACCCAGGGTGCGCCCGTTGTGTCCTCATCTGCGAATTCCCTGCCTCGCAGGATGGCGGCTTTCATGGTGACGAAGAAGCGCGGCGTCACCAGGAAGTACGACGTCTCACCGGAGTCGTGACTGGAGCCTTCGACCGTGAGCGAAATGCTGGGCACGATGAGGCTGTTCACCGGAGGGTAGGCAGTACCCGCGACCGATTCGGCTCCGGGCAAGGCGCGCAGGCGGTCGAGAATGCGCTCGAACTTGGCGAACTGCACCGGGTCGGCCTGGACGTAGGGCAAGCCCTGGTAGTTGCCGACGATGGAGAGGGCCTGCCAGGTGGGGAGGCGGAACTCGAAGGTGAGCAGGCCGCGCGGCGTGAAGTTGAGATCGCGGCGCGATAGACGCAGGAAGCTGTCGGCGAACAGTCCTGACGCAATCAACAGGACGAAGGCGAGCGCAATCTGCGCGGCCACCAGAAGACTCCGCGAACGCAGCCGGCCATGCGGCACGCCGGAGCCGGCCGGCGAATCTTTCAAAGCCGCGGTCAGGTCCTGCCCCAGGGAGGCCAGCGCCGGTCCGGTTCCGAAAACCAGCCCAACGGCCATCGAGGTTAGCGCGGCCAGCAGCAGCATGTGCCAGTTGAGCGGGATGTGCTGCAGGCGCGGCGCGTAGGGAGGAGGTTGAATCGACGGAATCACGCGCAATGACGCCCAGGCGACGACCACGCCCAGCATGCCGCCGATCGAAGAGAGCATCAGACTCTCCACCAGCAACTGCCGGAGAATTCGCGCGCGTCCGGCACCGAGGGCGGCGCGCATCGCCAGCTCCTTGCGGCGCGAGGATCCGCGCGCCAGAAGCAACCCGGCTACGTTGGCGCAAGCGATCAGCAGCATCAGCAATACGGCCGATTCCAGAGTGAGCATGGCGCGCCGGGTCCATCCGAACAGAGCCTCGCGCACCGGCTGAAGGCGCATCCCCCAGCCCGTATGCGTATCCGGAAAGCGCACGGCGAGCTGGGACGCCACCTGGTTCAATTCGCTCTGCGCCTGTTGGATCGAGACTCCCTCTTTCAACCGCCCCGCCACGATGTAGTAACGGATGCCGGTCTGCCAGTCGATGCGCTGGAGCTGCATCGGCACCCAATACTCCGGGCGTTCCTCGCCGAAGTGGAAGCCGGCGGGCATGACGCCGATGACCTCGGTGGAGGCGCCGTTCAGCCGGATGCGTTTGCCCAGGATCTTCGGGTCCGCGCCGAAGCGCCGCCGCCACAGCGGTTCGCTCAGGATCACCACCGAAGGCGGTCCGCGATGGTAATCCGCGCCGGCGAAGGTACGCCCCAGCATCGGCGCGACGCCGAGGGTCTCGAAGAGACCGGGCGAAAATCCCTGGCCGAAGATTCGCTCCGGGGCCCTGGCGTCCTCATTCACGCCGTCGTCGCTGCTGTCAGCGCCAAGATTCTTTTGATCGGCCAGCGAACAACCCAGCGAGGCGAAGGCTCGGGTTCCGTCGCTGACCGCGAAAAAATCGGGTTGCGACGCGTTGGTGACCTGGCCAGGATCGTCCTGCGAGTAAGTCCGGATGAACATCAAGCGGTCCGGGGCTGGGTAAGGAAGATGGCCGAACCACATCGCGTCCGCAACGCCAAGAATGGCTGTATTAGCGCCGATGCCGAGCGCCAGCGATGCCGCCGCGATCGCCGTGAACCCGGGGTTTTGACGCATGGTGCGCCAGGCATACTGCGCGTCCTGGACCAGATCGCGAAGCCAGGAGATGTGGCGCTGATCGCGGCACTGCTCCTCCAGCAGCGCCACGTTGCCGAGGGTCCGCCGCGCGGCCCGGCGCGCTTCCACGGGCGGCATCCCTCCTTCGAGGTTTTCCTGGACCAGTTGCTCCAGATGAAACGCGAGTTCGCCCGCGAGCTCCTGGTCGGCGCGATGGGCTTGGAATAGCGATCGCCAGCGATGTGCGGCAATACGCCGGAAGCGAGCCGGATTCATCACGCCCTCTTCAGCAGCAGTCCCACCGCGGAGGAGAGACGTTGCCAGGAGTCCAGCTCGCGCTCCAGTTGGCGCTTGCCCTCGCGCGTCAGCGCGTAGAACTTGGCGTTGCGGCCAAGCTCGGTGTCTTTCCATTCGGCCGCAATCCAGCCTTGCTGTTCCAGGCGATGCAGCGCCGGATACAGCGAACCTTGCTGCACCGAGAGCACCTCATCGGAGAGCTGCCCGATGCGCTTGGAGATGCCCCAGCCATGCAGCGGCTCGCGCACCAGCGTCTTGAGAATCAGGAGATCGAGAGTGCCTTGGAGAAGATCGGATGGCTTCGGCATCGGAAATATTTTCTCTTGACAAGCATACCTAGATCATCGACAATCAGTCAAGTCCAGAACAGGAGTCTAAAGCGTGAAACGAATTATTCCTGCTGTTCTCATGATCTGCTGCGTTTCGGCATGGGCCCAGAGCGCGCCGCCATCCTTCGAAGTCGCCTCCATCCGTCCCAGCCAGACGCCGCAAGGGAAAGGCCTGCCCAGTCTGCGCGAGGACATCAGCAGTTCTCCGGACACGCTGAACCTGCGCAACGTGACGCTGCCTACCACGATTCGCTACGCGTACAAGTTGAGCACGTACGAGATCAGCGCCCCGCAGGACCTGGGTGACAAGCGGTTCGACATCATTGGGAAAGCCAGCAGCGCCACCACCGAGGGTCAGATGCGGCTGATGCTTCAGGCGCTGCTCAAGGAACGGTTCAAGCTGGTGTTTCACCGCCAGCCGCAGGATCTCCCCGGCTTCGCCATCGTGCAGGGGAAAACCGCGCCGAAGGTGACGCAAGCCGAGGGAGGCGGAGAAGGCAGCATGACCGGCGGAGGCCTGGTGTTCGAGGCCCGCAAGATGCCGCTTTCGAGGCTGGCCGATATCGTCTCAGGCGCTCTGAGAATGCCGGTGCTGGACATGACCGGGTTGCCGGGAACCTACGATTTCAAGCTCGACCTGAGGCCGTATGTGGCGGCACGCCAGAGCGATGCTCCCCTGGTGAATCGCGACACTCCCGGAATGACCGACGCGCTGATAGACGTGGCGACGGCGGCTCTGCAAGAGGAGCTGGGGCTCAAGCTGGAGCAGCGGAAGGTGCGACTGGAGGTGTTGGTCGTGGATCAGGCGGACAAAACGCCAGCGGAAAACTGATATGACGCGACCTCGCGAAGCCGGTACAGCATCTCGCCCGCATGCGGCACCACGAACCATCCCTGCCGCGCAAGCGAGGCGGGATCGATCGAAGCCGGGTCGCGATAGCCGAGGTTGATGCTGCGGCAGACTTCTTCCGGAATTGCGGTAGCAAGTGTCACCTGAATCCGTGCCTGTTCGGTGCGCGAGACGGGGTCGTAGACGCCCTTGCCTTTGAGATGCGTCGAGTGCGCGAGGATGCCTCCGGGGTAATTGCGGAAGCGCTCCCATTGATGGAGAAAATAGTCGCGGCAATGATAGCCGATTTCGCGGATCAGACGGCCGTGAACGTAGCTGACTTCGCGGATATGCGGGGCATACAGCACCACTTCGCCGCCATCGGCGATGATGGGCTCGGTCTTGTACATGCCCTTGGCGCCGGTCCACAGGTCGTCGTACATTTGCGGAATCAGCGCGAGCACGCGATCCACGGGACGGTCCAGCCAATGAATGTGCCGCCGCGAGGACAACTCCGCCGCTTCGGCCCAGGTGTCGAGCGTCGGACCGCAGAACAAGCCGGCGAGACCGTCATTCACCACCACCGCGGCAAGAAGTGAATGCGGAGTCGGGATCAACTCCGTGGCTCGATGGATCACCGCGCGAACCAGGGTTTCGCGGGCGCCGATGATCTCGTAGCTGGTGAGCAGCGCGCCCAGCCAGTGGGTCAGGTTGATCAGCTCCGCTCCGCCGATGCCGGGGAAGAAATATTTCGCTCCGCCGGAAAATCCCGCGACTTCGTGAGGAAACACGGGGCCGCAGATCAGGATGTGATCGTAGTCGAGAATCAGGCGGTTCAGCTTGACCGGAACGGATTCCTGCAGCAGTCCGCCGGTCAGTTCCGCGATCTCGCCCGCGGGGATCTCGCCCAGGTTCGCAAAATTCTCCTCGCGGTCCCAACGATGGTTGAGGACGCGATGCCGGCCGCAGATTCCGTTGGCGACGCTCCGGCCGACCAGCCGCGAAAGCTGAGCGTCGTTCATAGGCTGGTGCGTGCCCAACGCCACCAGGAAATCGAGCGACCGGACGCGCCCGCTCAATTCGGCCGAGAGGATCTCGAATAACAGCGGCATTGGCATGCTGCGCGTGCCGTCCGGGATCAGCACCAGAACGCGCGCACCGTCGAGCGGCAACTGCTCCAGGCCTTCGCGGGCGACGGCGCGGATCTGCGTCTCTCTGAGGCAGCCTTCGTCGACGCCGAGCCCGGTGAGGGATAACGGAGGTGCTCCGATGGCGGCCACGCGACTTCAAATATAACAGGATGCGGAAAAGGGCAAGAACCGCTTGCTGCGCGCGCGGCTCGGAAACGCGTCAGCGTGGTTGCAACATTCTGCCGAGCCGCGACGGGGTGCCCCGTGGGCCGGGAGCGGTCGCTAGGTTCTCGGAACCGCCTTGCCGTACACCTCGATCGCGGCGACGTCGATCCAGCCGCCGGCGCCGTGGCCGCTGCCGGGAGTCAGATCGGCAAAGCCGATCTCGTCCACTTTGCTCAGATCCGGGTTGGCGACGAAATCGCCCTTGGTCTGGACCTTATCGGGGTCCAGCCGGATCCAGCGCACCTCGGAAATGCCGAATTCGCTGACCATGTAGTCGGCGCGCGCTTCATCCACGTGGCTACCCACCAGCAGGGTCCCGTCAGCGAGCTTGATCACCGGGCGCACTTCATGGAAGCCGGAGATCTTGCTGACCCAGCGGATGCGAGCCAGGCCGCTGAGATCGACGAAGTTGGCTTTGTCCTTGAGCGTGACGGCGCAGGCGGAGGGACACAGGCCGGTCCACAGGTGGATCGGGTCACCGTCGCGGCCGCTTCCGGTCACCAGCACATCGGTGGTCTTCACGCCGTAGACCTTGAAATCGAGATTCGCGCTGGAGACATCCTCTGCAGCGAAGGGGTGCTCCTTGCCGGCGGAATTTTTCCACTCTTCCTTGAAGACCAGCACCGGCCGGGCAGGCAATCCCTTGCCTTTAAACCCGCCTTTCCCTTTCCCCTGTCCGGCGCCCGGCGCGGCGGGCTCCTGGGCGACCGAGCTGAAGACCGCGGCGCTCAGGGCAACGCCCAGGGCCACGAGAATTTTCGCACTGTTCTGATGCATGTCAATCTCCTTATTCCGGATAATAGCGTTACTCCGGATAATATCCTTCGCGAGCGCGCACGACTTTGTTGCCCCGCACCTTGACCTGAATGCTGATGGGATGCCAGGCATGATCCTCGTTCGAAGGCGGCTCGAACTGCAGCAGGTAGCCATGCGCCAGATCCTCGGAGACCTTCTCGAACACCGCGCCGATTTCGGTCGCGTCCTTGATGGCGAAGGATTCGCCGCCGGTGGCTTTGGCCAGTTCCGCGAGCTGGTTCAGGTAATTCTTGCTGTCGAGCGCGATGCCCTCGGCGATCGTGAACAAAGGAACGCCCGTGGCTTTGGCGCGCAAAACGGCGGTGTCGGTGGTCAGGGTGCTTGAGTTGTCCTCGCCGTCGGTGAACACCACGATCACTTTCTTGCCGGTCCGGCCGGAGAGATCGCGCGAGACGCGAGCCAGCGCGTCGTAGAGAGCGGTTTCTCCCAGCGCCTCGGTGCTCAGCACCGCGCGCTTGGCTTGATTCATGTCCGTGGTAAAGGGCTGCAGCACGGTCACCGACTTGTTGAAACTGTAAACGGCTACGGAATCGACCGGGCGAAGCTCGCCGATCAGCTTCAGGGCCGCGCTTTTCAGAGCCGGCAGCGCCAGACTCATGCTGCCGGTGGTGTCCAGCAGCAGAGCCACCGAAACCGGCTGGGCGTGCGACTCAAAACCCACCAGCTTGGTCGCCTGCTGGCCGTCGAGCAGGGTGAACTGGTCCTCGCCTAAATCGTCGACATAGCGCCCACGCGAGTCGGTAACGGTGGCGTAGGCCTCCACCACGCGGGCCTTGGCATGGAACACGATATCGGTACTACCGATTTCGTTGCTGGCCAGCAGCGGCAGGGACGGATCGCCGGTGGAAGCCGGAGCTTTCGGGGCCTCAGATTTCAGAACGATGGGCGGAACGCTTCGCCCGCCCGGAGCGAGAGTGCGCGCGATGTCATCGAAATTGCCGAACCCGCCCTTGACGAACGATCCCGGAGACGTGTTGGATTCCACCAGCGCGGCGGGCACGAAGACGAACGGCGGCTTGCCGGCGGTATCCTCGGTCACGAACTGGTGGCGGCTGAGCAAGTGCGGATCCTCGCTGACCAGCAGCGCATCGGGATCGACGGAGGCGGCGTAAACATAGCCGCTCAGCGCTGCGACCACCTTGGCCGGATCGGGATACTTCGCATTCATGTCCACCCTGGGAACGCCCTGCAGTTCCAGCACGCGCTGGAAGCGGGCCCGGCGCTCGTCGTCCAGCTTGAGCATGTTGGCGACGGCTTCGGTCAGGTTCGGACCGGGAGCGATGTCGCGCAGCACGGCCAGGGCATTGGCGGCGTGAGCTTCGACGGTAAAGCCGTCGCACAGCTTGCGGAACGCTTTGGCGCTGGCGGCCGGGTCCACCGAGCCGGCTTTGTATCCCCGCGCGATCAGCTCGACGGTGGAGTACCATTCGCCCATCACCTGGTTCTGCCGGACCTGCGGCTGTTTGGCGATGTTGGCGGCGAAATTCTGCAACGAAGTGAACTCGTCCTTGCCCAGGGAGGGAAGCTTTTCGAAGTACGGGAATAATCCCTTCCAGTCGGAATAGTGAGTCACCAGCAGCGTCACCGAGGCTTCATCGAGGGGCGCTCCGCGGCGCTTCTCCAGGCTGGTCAACGGCAGCAGAGCCTCCGCCGTCTTCAGGCTGAGCAGGATCTCGTCGTCGGGAGCGGCCGAGGCGCTCCAGCCGTGGCGGCCTCCGGGGAAGCGGATGCTCTGGGTATCGCCCTGCGTTTCAAGCGGCAGGTTGTGAAGCAGCTCAGTGTGCCAGCCGGGAACCTGGCGCAGGATGCCGTACTTGAACTCATCCGAATCGCGATACCAGGCGTAGAAACGCTCGGCCCGCGCCTCGCTCGCGGTGATGTATTTCTTGTGGGCGTCATCGGCGCTCCACATGGCGTAATAGAACGCAGCCAAACGGCCGTCATTCTTCTCCACCAGGGCCTTCAGAAACGCCTTGGGTTCGTGGGGACTGGCGCCCGTCAGCTTCTTCCAGGCAGCTTCCGCCGCAGGTCCGCCGGGCACCGAGACGTATTCCTTGGGTTGCGCGCCATCTTTTGCCTGCGGTTCTCGGGCCAGCACGATGGATTCGCCGTAGCGGGACAGAACCTCGGAGTATTTGAGCACCAGGTCGCTGATGCCGATCGAGCGAATCACCGCTTGCGAGGCTTCCGGACTCATGGCGCCCAGGCCGGCGTAGGTTTTGGCGATGCGCACGTCCTGAGTGAACGCCGCCGCGATGCCTCCCGAAATAGTGGGGAGCTGCTTGATGATCACGCTCCAGTCATTGCCGCCCACGATGCGCGCGTTTTCGGACGGAATTACGAAGGAAAACTCCTTGCCCGACTGGAGCGACTGCTGCATGTCGATCTCGTCGATTCCGAACAGCTTGGGGAAGTGCTGGCGCGGGCCGTCGGCGGGTTGATCGCCGGGCTCGACTACATAGGCGCCGTCCTTGGCCACGAGTCTCCAGCCCAGCAGGCCCAGCACCCGGTCGGTGGCCCGCCGCTGCGGATCGGTCGCGAGCGAGAGCGCGAACTTGGTGTTATCCCCCTCGCGCTGCCCCAGCGGCAGCAGTTGGCTGACCGTATCCATATAAATGCGGATGGTGGTCAGGTACTCCGGAATGCCGCGGGAGGTGCCTACGGTCATCTCGCGCGCCAGCATGCGGCAGTATTCGGTGAAGAAATCGTCGTAGCTGGAGGCGTCCTTCAGGCCGGTCACGGCAGCCAAGGCCTTGCGCCCGCCCGGTACCCAGGCTTCGCCCGGGACTCCCAGGTTATCGAGATTCAAGCCGCCGACGATGGCGTCTTCAGACGGCGCGATCCCTGGATCGAGACCGTCCTGCTTCGACTTTTCCACCGAGGCGATCAGCCGCTGCACCGAATCGACCTCGGGCGAAGTCGACGGCAGCAGAGCGAGATACTTGCGCAGATGCTCCGCGGCTCCGTCGTAGTCCTTCTTGGCGCTCATGCTGACCGCCATCAGATACTCGGCGTAGTTCATCTTATGCTTGGTTCCGTCCAGCCGAAGCGCTTCGCCGGCGCTGGCGATCGCGCCGTCGTAATTCTTGAGCTGATAGCGGGCGGTGGCCTGAATCATGCGGGCCTCAGGGTACTTGGCCGTGGTGTCCTGCTTGATCAATTCCGTGGAGAAGTGGTCGGCATTCTCCCAATCTTTAATTGCGGCGGAAAGCCGCACCAGAGGCATGTAGGCGCCGGTCAGCTTGGGATCGATCTCGACGGCCCGCCGGTAGTCCTGGAAGGCGTCGGTGGGCTTGTTTTCCCGGTCCAGAATGATGGCCAGAGTGTTCCAGCCCAAAGCGAACTTGGGCGCCTTGGCGGTGATCATGGTGAGCTGCTGCTCGGCCTCGGGCAGCTTGTTTTGCTGGATCGCTTTCAAGGCGCGGCTCCAGGGAACCTGAACCGACTCCGGTACGCCTTTCGCGCCGCCGAACAGCGCGCCTTCGGTAGATCCCGCGATGATGTCGAGTTGCGTCCCCGACCCTTTCGCGGTCATCGTGAGCGGGGGGAGGTTGGGATCGCTGAAGACGGTCATCGCCGGGAGACTGTAGCTGCTGGACCGGTACCCCCCCAATACTCCGCGGATGGTGCAAACGCGGTCCTCCATGGGATTGAACGACCGTCTCCAGGTGAACGTACCGTTCTTCTCCGTCAAGGTGACGTTATCGCCGGAGAGCTGGTCCGAACACAACTGCTCGATCACGACCATCTTGGGAGGCGGCGAGCCATCTTCCATGGTCACTTTGCCGTGGAGGATGATGAGGGTCCAGTTGTCACTCTGGCCCAGGGCGCAGCATGCCAGGGCGGCTGCGGTGAGTAAGACGCGCGTAGTCGAATACATAGCCCTCGCAATTACCTCTAAAAACGCTTCTCTGGAGTATACACCCGTTGTCCGCCGGAGTCTGCCGTATTGGCGCGAGTTCCGGCGGGATAGAGCGTTTCAACCGGCGGGATGGAGCGCTTCAATGGCGTGCGCGCGATGCCTCAGCTTGCGCCTTTTCGCCCACGCGGCGAGGCAGCCAGCTCCAGGGACCGGCATCAGGAGCGGGTGCGGGTGGTTTTTGTCCTTAGCGATGTTACGGTTGCACTTGCTGGCAGCCGCTCCGGGAAGCGGGCGCCTCGATTCCTGGTTGGGTCGACGGTTGCGTAGAAGCATCATGTGGGTCCTGAAGTGCGCCGAAAATCGCCCAACGTGCGAGCCATCGCCGGCTATCTTACCGCCGTTCTTGGAATTGCCGGCGTAACCTGGATTTGCTGCCTGTTGCGGAGCCGCATCAATGAGATGACGGTTGCCCTGGCGATGTTGCTGGTGGTGCTGTTCATCGCCAGTTGGTGGGAGGCGTGGCCGGCGCTGGCCGCTTCCGTGGTGGGCATGCTCCTGCTCAACTACTACTTCCTTCCTCCCATTTACACGTTTACGATTGCGGATCCGAAGAACTGGGTCGCCCTCACCGCTTTCTTCATCACCGCTTTGACCGCGGGCCGGCTGTCGGCCTGGGCCAAGAAAAAGGAGGCCGAAGCGCGGCGCGCCAACGCCTACAACCGGAGCCTGATCGAGGCCAGCCTGGATCCGCTGCTGACCATTGGGAAAGACGGAAAAATTACGGATGCGAATGCCGCCACCGAAGCGATTACCGGACGTTCGCGATCCGAGCTGCTCGGCGCGAGTTTTGCCGATTCCTTCGTGGATGCCGCCAAAGCCAAGCAAGGCTACCAGGAGGTTTTCCGCAACGGCTCCGTCCGCGACTTTCCGCTCGAATTCCAGCACCGCGACGGGCGCCGGATTCCGGTGCTCTACAATGCTTCGGTGTTTCGCGATGAGTCCGGCGAGCCAGCCGGTGTCTTCGCCGCGGCCCGCGATATCACGGAACTGCGCCGGGCGGAAAACGAGGTTCGTCTGGTGGCGCGGTTCCAGACGGCTGTGGCCGAACTGGGCCAGCAAGCGCTTCGCCGCCAGCCTTCTTCAAAAGTGCTGCAGGAGGCCGTGGAGCGGGCCGTGCAAATCCTGGGCGTCGACTACGCACGGGTGCTGGAACTACAGCCTGGCGGAGAGACGCTCCTGTTGCGGGCCGGCGTGGGTTGGAATGAGGGCGTGGTGGGACACGCCACCGTGAGCGCGCAGCCCGATACGCAGGCCGGTTTCACGCTGCGATCGACAGAGCCCGTGATTCTCGAAGACCTGCGCACGGAGAAGCGCTTTGCGAGCGTGCCCATGTTCGGAGATCCCGAAGTGACCAGCGGCATGAGCACGGTGATCCGCACCGGCGAAGGACCCTACGGAGTGTTCAGCGTCCACACCCGGCAAGCGCGCACGTTCACCAAAGACGAGGTCATCTTTCTCCAGGCCGTGGCCAACGTACTGGGTACGATGATCGAGCGCCAGCGCTCCGACGAAGCACTGGAGCATTCGGCGGAGGAGATCCGCGATCTCTATAACCACGCACCTTGCGGTTACCACTCGGTCGACGCGGACGGCGTCATTGTCCGCATCAATGACACGGAGCTCGAATGGCTGCAGTACACCCGCGAGGAACTGCTGGGGCAGAGCTTCGCAAAGGTCCTGACTTCGGAGGGTCTCAAAACCTTCCGCATCAGCTTCCCGCAGGTGAAGTCGACCGGGATCATTCACGACTTCGACTTTGAGCTGGTGCGCAAAGATGGCACGACCTTCCCGGTTCTGCTGAGCGCCTCCGCCGTCACCGGACCCGACGGCAAATTCCTGATGAGCCGCTCCACCGTGTACGACATGACGGCTCGCAAACAGGCCGAAGATGAGATCCGGACACTGGCCAATTTGCAGTCGGTGGTGGCGGATCTGGGCAAGCGCGCGCTGCGGGGCACTCCCTTGAACCAGATGCTGGAGGACGTCGCCTACCAGGTTGTGCACGCTTTGGACGTTGAATGTTCCAAGGTCCTGGAGTTGCTTCCGAACCAGGGCACGCTGCTGATGGTCGCGGGCACCGGTTGGAAGCCGGGCTACGTCGGCCACGCTACGGTCGGCCTGGGCCGCGATTCTCAAGCCGGTTACACTTTATTGTCCGGCCAGCCGGTTCTGGTCGAGGACCTCGAAACCGAAAAACGCTTCGCCGGCACCGCGCTGCTGCACGAACACGAGATTTTGAGCGGGCTGACGGTAGTGATTCCCACCAACGAAGGTCCTTACGGAGTGCTGGGTGCGCACAGCCGGCGCAAGCGAGCCTTCCGGCCCGATGAAGTGGACTTCCTGCAAGCGGTGGCAAACACTCTGGGCTCGACGATTGAGCGTCACCGCTCCGAAACCCAGCTCTGGAGGGTCAGCCTGGCGCAGAGAGTCCTTAGCAAATGCAACGAGGCTCTTATCCGGGCGACCGAGGAAGCCGCGCTGCTGCAGCGCATCTGCGACCTGATCGTGGAGGAGGCCGGTTACCGCTTCTGCTGGGTAGGCCGCGCCGAAAACGACGAGGCCAAGACCGTGCGGCCCATCGCCCAGGCGGGCTTCGACGCGGGCTACCTGGGCACGCTGAATATCACCTGGGCCGACACCGAGCGCGGCCGCGGACCGACCGGAACTTGTGTTCGCAAACGCGAAACGGTGGTGATGAAGAATATCGCCTCGGATCCGGTCATGATCCCCTGGCGCGCCGACGCCCTCAAACGCGGCTATGCCTCCAGCATTTCCATACCGCTGACTTTCGACTCCACCATCTTCGGCGCGCTCATGATTTATTCCGCGGAGCCCAACGTTTTTGGCGACAAAGAGGTCGAGCTGCTCACCGAGCTGGCCAGCGACCTCGCTTTCGGGATTCAGACGCTGCGCACGCGCGAGGAGCGCGCCGAGGGAGAGCTGGCTCTGCGCGATAAAGAGGAGCGCATCCGGCTGCTGCTGGACTCCACCGCGGAAGCCATTTGCGGCCTCAGCCCCGACGGCAACCTCACCTGGGTCAATCGCGCCTGCGTAACCATGCTGGGCTACCCGGACGCGGCCGGCCTGCTGGGCAAGAACCTCCACGCGCTTGCCCACTACGCCCGCGCCGACGGCACGCCGCTGCCGGTGGAGACCTGTAAAGCGCACGGCGCGCTGCGGGAGGGCGAATATGTCCACGTGGACGACGAAGTCCTGTGGCGCGCCGACGGGACCTCCATCCCGGTGGAATATTGGTCGCATCCGCTGAGCCATAACGGCTCTGCGCTGGGCGCCGTAGTTACCTTTATCGACATCACGGAACGCAAGCAGGCGGAATCCGAGGTTCGAACTCTGAACGCGGAGCTGGAGCAGCGCGTCGCCCGCCGTACGGCCCAGCTCCAGAACGCGAACCAGCAACTGGAACAGGCGCGGGAACGGGAAGCCGAGACCGGTTTCCGCATCCAGCAAAGCCTGCTTCTGGACCAGCCGCCGCGGAATCTGCCGGGCCTGCAAGTGGCCGCGATGACCATCCCGTCGCAGCGCGTCGACGGCGACTTCTACGCGTTTCTCCCGTATTCGGAGGATTGCCTGGATGTGATCATCGGCGACGTCATGGGCAAAGGGATTTCCGCCGCGCTGCTGGGCGCCGCCACCAAGAGCCATTTCCTGCGGGCCCTGAGCGACCTGGTCGTCGCCTCGCACGAGGGCAAGCTTCCCGAGCCCGCAGCGATCGTGATGCAGGCGCACGCCGAGCTGGCCAGGCACCTGATGGATCTGGACAGCTTCGTGACCGTGATGTATGTGCGCCTGGATCTGGCCCGGCGCACTCTAACGCTGGTGGATTGCGGCCATACCGGGATGATTCACTGGCACGCCAAAACGGGAGATAGCGAGATGCTGCACGGCGACAACCTGCCTCTCGGCGTCCGCCAGAACGAAATCTATGAGCAGAGGACCTCAGGGTTCGAGCCGGGCGACCGGTTGCTGCTCTTCTCCGACGGCGTCACGGACGCGCGCAACGCAGCCGGCGATCGGTTCGGCGTGGAGCGCCTGGAACAGTACGTGCGCTCGAACGGCGCCTTGAACCCCGACGCACTGGTGGAGGGTCTGCGGAAAGCCGTGTTTGCCTTTTCCGGAGAGGAGCGCGTGGGCGACGATCTGACCTGCGTGGCCATGGGCGTAGAGGAGCGGCCTCTTCCCCTGGTGCGGGCCGAGATCGAGACCGGCAGCGATTTGAAGAATCTCCGGCGCATCCGCGAATTCGTGCGCGACTTTTGCCGCAGTCCGCGAGCCCCGCAGCTCGATCCGGACAACACCGCCGCCCTCGAGCTGGCGGTAAACGAAGCGGCCAGCAACATCATGAAGCACGCCTACCACGGCCGGCCGGGCCAATCCATTCACATGGATGCCGAGGCTTTCCCGGGGCGTGTCGCCATCCGCCTGTATCACTTCGGCGACCCGTTCGATCCCTCGAAAGCCGCGCCTCCGTCCCTGGACGGATCGCGCGAATCGGGCTTCGGCGCGTACATCATCAACCAGTCCGTGGACCAGGCGCGCTATTTCCGCGATGAACGCGGCAGGAACTGCGTTTCCCTGGTGAAATTCACAAAGGCGCCCGCGAACGGAAACAACGGAAAGAAAGAAGGAAGGAACAATGGAGATCCCGGTTCAAAGTTTTGACGGCGTGGCCGTGGCGGAGGTGCCGGTGGAGGAGCTGGATGCGAGCAACGCCGGCGAATTCAAGCGCGACATCGCGCCCGTGCTGCAGGTCTATCCTCACTTGGTTTTGGATTTGCGGCAGTTGCGCTTCGTGGACAGCTCCGGGCTGGGCGCGATGCTTTCGTGCCTGCGCCAGTTGAGCGCCCGCAGCGGCGACCTCAAGCTGTGCGGCATGTCCAAGCAGGTCCGCGCGCTGTTCGAGCTGGTGCGCATGCACCGGATCTTCGACATCTACAACACTCGAGAGGAAGCGGTTGAGGCGTTCACCGCCCAACCCGCCCGCGCTTGATGGCACTCCAGCTAGCTTCGATCACCGCTGCCGCACGGGAACTGCAGGACTCCATCGAGCGCCATGCGCGGTATTCGCTGGGAAAAAACTGGCGCGATTTGTCGCCGCGGGAGCAGTTTAACGCCGTCGCGCTGGCGGTTCGCGACCGCATGATCGACCGCATGCTGGAGACCGAAGAGCGCTACCGGCGCAAGGACGCGAAGCGCCTTTACTACATTTCCATCGAGTTTCTGATCGGACAGTCGCTGCGGAGCAATCTCCACAATCTGCAGATTCGCGACGCCTGCCGGGAAGCTGTCGGCAATTTGGGATCGAACCTGGAGCAACTGGAGGACATCGAGCCCGACGCCGCTCTCGGCAACGGCGGGCTGGGCCGGCTGGCGGCCTGCTTCCTGGATTCGCTGGCGACCCTCGGAATGCCCGGTTGCGGCTACGGCATCAACTACGAATACGGGCTGTTCAAGCAGGAGATCGACGACGGCTACCAGCGCGAGAAGCCGGACAACTGGCTGGCGCAGAGCAGCCCGTGGCAGATCGCGCGTCCGGAAGAGGCGTGCCTGGTCCCGGTGTACGGCCGGATCGAGCACAGCGTTGACCGGCGCGGCGGCTACAACCCCATGTGGATGGATTGGAACATTCTGATCGGCATTCCGCACGACATGCTGGTTCCCGGCTACGGCGGACGCACAGTGAACTTCCTGCGCCTCTACTCCGCGCGCTCCTCCCACGATTTCGACATGGGCATCTTCAATGACGGCGATTACTTCAAAGCCGTCGAGCAGAAGATGGCATCGGAGACCATTTCCAAGGTGCTGTATCCCTCCGATGCAGCCGTGCCCGGCCGGGAACTGCGGCTGGTCCAGGAGTACTTTCTGGTCGCCTGCACCCTGCGCGACGTCATCCGCGGCTTCGAGCAGCGGCATTTGAGCTACCGGGATTTTCCCGGCAAGGTCGCCATTCAACTGAACGACACGCATCCGGCGCTGGCCGTCGCGGAGCTGATGCGTGTGCTGGTGGACGAAAAGGATCTGGCCTGGGATGCGGCGTGGGAGATCACGCAGGCAACCCTCGGCTACACCAACCACACCTTGCTTCCGGAGGCGCTGGAGAAATGGCCGGTGGCTTTGATGGAACGGGTTCTGCCGCGGCATCTGCAGATTATCTACGAGATCAACCGGCGCTTCCTGATCCAGGTTGCCGCGCGCTACCCGGGTCAGGCGGACCGCCTGGAGCGAATGTCGCTGATCGAAGAATCTTCGCTCAAGCAGGTGCGCATGGCGAACCTGGCCATCGCCGGGAGCCACTCGGTCAACGGCGTCGCGGAAATTCACTCAGGATTGATCAAGACCTCACTGGTGCCGGATTTCTACCAATTCTTTCCGGAGCGCTTCAACAACAAGACCAACGGCGTTACGCAACGGCGCTGGCTGCTGAGCGCAAACCCGGCTCTGGCCGGTCTGATCAGCGAGGCCATCGGCGACGGCTGGATCACCAATCTCGATGAGCTGCGGGCGCTGGAGAGCCATTCCATCGACCGCGACTTTCAGGCCGCGTTCCGCAGAATCAAGCGCGCCAACAAGCAGCGGCTGGCCAAGGTGATCCTGGAAACCGCGCGCTTGAGCGTCAATCCGGATTCTCTGTTCGACATTCAGGCCAAGCGGATTCACGCCTACAAGCGGCAGTTGTTGAACGTGATGCAGATCATGCATGCCTATCTGGCGCTGATCGAAGACGGCCGCAGGCCGGCTGCGCCGCGAACCTATATCTTTGCCGGGAAAGCCGCTCCCGGATACTGGCTGGCGAAGCAGATCATCAAGCTGATTCACAGCGTCGGCCGCGTTATCGCCAAGGATACGCGCGCCCGCGATTGGATCCAGGTCGCCTTCATCCCGGATTACCGCGTGTCGCTGGCCGAGAAGATCATCCCGGCCGCCGACTTGAGCGAACAGATCTCCACCGCCGGCAAGGAGGCTTCCGGCACCGGCAACATGAAGTTCGCTCTCAACGGCGCCGTCACCATCGGCACTCTGGACGGAGCCAACATCGAAATCCTGGAGGAGGCCGGCGCGGAGAATATGTTCGTGTTCGGATTGAACGCGGCCCAGGTCCGCACCCTGCGCGAGAAGCGGCTGTACCGGCCGCAGGAGATCTACCGGCAGGATCCGCGCGTGAGGCGGGTGGTGGATGCCTTCCGCTCCGGCCGGTTCTCGCCCGGCGAGGCGGATCTGTTCGCCTGGGTGGCGCAAACCCTCCTTGACGACAACGACGAATACTTTCACCTGGCCGATTTCGCCTCCTACCTGGACACGCAGGCGAAGGCCGGTGCGGCGTTCCTGGACGAGGCGGCGTGGACGCGCATGGCGATCCTGAATATCGCGCGCTCCGGGAAATTTTCCAGCGATCGGACCATTCGCGAGTATGCGCGCGAGGTCTGGGGACTAGAAGGGGCGTAAGAAGCGATAAAACCGAAACCGCTTCCTCCGGGCGCGGCTCAGCGGCGGAGTTCTTAGGGAGCGCGGCCGAAGGGAGTCCTCATGGGCCTGTGGCCCACCGATAGTGATGAAGAACGATCGCAAAATGACGAATATCCGGCGAATCGCGGGCCGTTCTTCAGGGGAGCGGACGGCCCACCAAAACCACCACCGATCGGGGCTGGACCAGGTAACGTAAGGGATGGGCGAGCGGCTGGGGCGCGTCCGCCTCCGCGATGTCGAGCGGAGGCTCCAGACTGGTGTCGATCGAACGCAGCCAGGTCCAGCCCGGGACCACGGGAAGCTCGAATTCATGCGGCTCCCAGTGCGCATTGGCGATCAGATAGATGTGATCCTGCTGGTGGTCCGGGCGGCCGTGGAGATGCATAGCCAGAGAGCGGGATGGATGGGACCAGTCCGGCGCGTGCAAACCGACGCCGTGCCATTCAACTTGCGGAGCGTCACCGCCGCCGCGCCCGGAAAAAGTCCCGCGCCGCAGCAGCTCATGATCGCGCCGGAAGCGGATCAGCAGCCGAAAAAAGCGGAGCAGGCTAGCGTTGCGCTCCATAAGATTCCAGTCCAGCCAACCGATCTCGTTGTCCTGGCAGTAGGAATTATTATTGCCGCGCTGGGAGCGGCCTGCTTCATCGCCGGCAAGAATCATCGGCACACCTTGCGAAAGCATCAACAGAGCGGCGAAGTTCCGCACCTGGCGGGCGCGCAGGCGTTCGATCGCGGGGTTGGCTGCAGGTCCCTCTGCGCCGCAGTTCCAGCTCCAGTTCTGGTCCGATCCATCGCGGTTGCCTTCGCCGTTAGCCTGGTTGTGCTTGTCGTTGTAGCTCACCAAGTCCGCCAGCGTGAAGCCGTCGTGGCAGGTGACGAAGTTGACACTGTGCCAGGGTTCCCGCAGGTTGCCCGAGTACAGGTCCGGGCTGCCCATCAGCCGTGCGGCCAGGGCCGGGACCATCCCCGGGTCGCCCTTCAAAAACCGGCGAATATCGTCACGGAATTTGCCGTTCCATTCCGCCCAGCGGCCCCAGGAGGGAAAGCTCCCCACCTGATACAATCCGGCCGCGTCCCAGGCTTCGGCGATCAGCTTGGTTTGCGCCAGCACCGGGTCGAGCGCGAGCTGCTCCAGCAGGGGAGGATCGGAGAGCACGGACCCGTCCTGACCTCGCCCCAGGATGGAAGCCAGGTCGAAGCGAAATCCATCGACGTGCATCTCGGTGACCCAGTAGCGCAGGGCGCCGGTGACCAGTTCGCGAACCACCGGGTGATTGCAGTTGATGGTGTTGCCGCACCCGGAGTAGTTGAGATAGGCACCAGTGCTCGGGTTCAGCATGTAGTAGACCGGATTGTCGATGCCTCGAAACGAATGTGCCGGTCCGTGTTCATCGCCCTCCCCGGTGTGGTTGAAGACCGCATCCAGGATCACTTCGATCCCGGCCGCATGCAGGCTCTTGACCAGCGTCTTAAACTCGTTCAACGCCGCGGCGTCCCCGCTTTCCGAGGCGTAGGCCGCCTTGGGCGCAAATACCGAAATCGGATTGTAGCCCCAATAGTCGGCTGGAGCCCCGGTTTCGGGGGACGCGGTTTCTTCGAACTCGAACACCGGCATCAGTTCCACTGCCGTGATGCCCAACGATTGAAGATAGGGGATCTTCTCGATCAAGCCGGCGAAGGTACCGGGCCGGCCGGCGCCGGAGGAAGGATGCTGCGTGAACCCTCGAACGTGCAGCTCATAAATCACGCTGTCAGCCATCGGAATGTTGAGCGGCTGGTCGAACTCCCAGTCGAAGCGATCATCCACGAGCGCAGCGCGGCGAGTCTCCCGCGGGGCTCGGCCGGTAATCGCCCGCGCGTACGGATCGAGCAGAACGTTGCGCCGGTCGTAGCGATACACCAGCGGGTTTTCGTTGGGCGCACGCTCCATGCGAAACCCGTAGTGAATTCCGGGATCCAGGCCCAGCAGGAAGGCATGCCAGACATCGCCGGTGCGGTTCAGATGCGGATCTAAAGGAAACTCGACCAGCGGCTCCTCCGCGCCGGGGAAAAACAGAACTAACGTAACTGCGGTTGCGTGTTTCGAAAAAATGCTGAAATTGATCCCGCCGCGCAGAACAGTGGCGCCGAACGGGAGCGGCGAGCCGCGGCTGAATTCGAACTGCGCCGTCACCATCGACAGCAGTTTCTGGCGCAGGCTCAGCGACTCAGGATCTGGATTTGAGCGGGGTTCGATGTGCCAAGTCTAACAGCCGGGCGTCAAGTCTAGCAGCCAGGCGCCAAGTCTAGCAGCCAGGCGCCAAGTCTAGCAGCGCGGCTCGCGCAGGGAAGTGGGTCAATTGGCGCACTCCCGGCGGCCGCGCCGCAGGCGAAAGCAAGCGCTTGGCGCGGATTTCACTTAGGCTCTCCACGTGCACCTTACCCATCGGAATCTAGGGCTTTTTCTTGAGGGTAGACGGTGACTTTGGCTGATGCAGTGGATTCAATGGCCGAAGGCGCAGGCGTTCTGGAGCGCCTGGCCGAGTTCGCGGAGTCCGCCGCCTACATCACCGGCTCGGATGGCAGCTTCGACGCGGGCGGCGAACCCGCGCCCCTGAGCGAGTTGCCCGCCTTCCTCGCCTCCGGTCTCGAAATCAGCCGTTCGTTGTGGGATCGCGATTCACTGATCGTGGATATCGATCTGGAGTGCCACAATTTCGACAATCCCGCGGAAGCGTGGCTGAATCCTTCGAGAGCTTTCAAATTGCAACAACCCGTTCTCTCACAGATCCTGCAGATTCTTGGAGGGGCCCGGGTGAAACCGCTCGCTCTGGTGAGCGGCCGCGGATTCCATCTGGTCTGGGCCGTCCGTCAGGATTCAGCGGTCTTCGCGCGGCTGGTGAAACTGGGAACGCTGCCCGCCGGTCTCGAAGAACGGTATGCCCGGGCCATCTCGCCCTCAGGACTCCGCATGCGTCCCGAACTCGGCCGCGCGTTTGCCGGATTGGGCAAGCTGATGGAGTTCTTATTTCACGAAACCTTCCACCACACCGATGGCCGCTGCGAGATCCCGGTGAAGCCGGCCGCCATCGAGGTCGGTCCGGGAATGCATGGGCGCGAGATCGTCTCCTTCGATCTTTCCGAGTATGGAGATCCCTTGCATTCGCGTCGCATCCGGATTCCCTTCAGCCCGTATTTGAAGCCGCGGCAGCTCGAGTGGCTACTGGGAGCAGATGGAGTGGAGCGGCTGCTGCCTTTCTTCGAGATTCCTCTCGGCGGCATGGATCCACAGGAGGCGCTGGTGCTGGCTCGGGATCCTCAAGCGGTGGCAGAGCTGGCCGGCCGCGTTGATGTGCGAATCCCGGAGGCCTCCGAAGCCACTGCTAACCTCCTCGATCGGTATCAACAATCGGCGCTCGCCGCCTTTCATGCGGAATTCGAAGCGGATCTGGGCCGTTACGGCGATTTCTCCGCTGCTCCGCCGCCGGTGCCTGGCGATGTGCCGTGCCTCGGCTTGCCCTTCGATCAGCCCAATGACTGGCTCCTGAAGCCGGCTGCGCTCCAACATGTCACGCGAGTCTTGTCTGCCCTGGGTTGGCGTACCAGCGCGATCGCGCATCTGATTGCCGCCGGTTATCGCCGGGACTGCGACTGGGGCAACACCTGGGAACGGCTGGAGCCCGACACCCGCGCGCTGTTCTACACCCGTCTGTTTGCCGGGATGATCTCGACCGGCGCTGATCAATTGATTGACATGAACTGCGTGTCCCACAAAGAGAAGGGCTTTTGCGTGGTCCCGGACTGCCACTCCAATCTGGCGACCCTCCGGAACATCTTGCGCCAGAGGAGGCGAACGTGAGCGACTGGGCCGTGGGCCTTTCGACCGGCTGCTTTTGGCAGACCAGCATCTTTGACTGCCTGGAAGCGATTCGCAACTCCGGTTTCGGCAGAATCGAGGTTTGCTCTTATCCGGCGCACCTGGACTATCACGACCTGGAGCAGGTGAAGCGAGCCTCACGTTTGATCGACGAGCTCGGACTGGAAACGTACTCCTTCCACGCGCCCTTCTCGGACCACATCGACATCACCTCGCCCGATCCGCAGGCGCGCGATTTCGCGCTCCACGAATTGCTGCAAGCCGCGGAGGCGGCTGCGGCGCTCCACGTCCGCTATTTCGTGATTCATCCGGGACCGGAAAATGCTGCTTTGCCGGAGCACGAACGCTTCTGGCGGCTGGAGAATGCGGCGGGCGTGCTGAACCGAACCTTCCTGCGCTGCAAGCAACTGGGCGTCGGGCTGGTGCTGGAGAACCAGTTGCCGCACTTATTTGCGGGCAGAACGCGGGATCTGCTATGGATCCTGGGCGCACTGGATACCTGCGAAGTCGGCATCTGCCTGGATACTGGTCACGCGCATTTGGGCGAGAATCTTCCCGCGGTGGTTCACAAGTTGTCAGGGCATTTATGGATGGTGCACGCCAGCGACAATCACCGCCATCGCGACGATCATCTCCCACCTGGAGACGGCGCGATCAGGTGGGCGGACCTGCTGGCGCACCTCGAAGAGTTGCACTTCAACGGGACCTTCATCCTGGAGATTCACGGCAACGCCGACAAGGCCGCGACTCTGGAGGGAGCGCGAAGAGGCCGCCATCATCTCCGCGAGCTCTCCCATCGCCTGCGTGTTCCGGGGTAACCCGGTATGGAGCGCGGTGCGTTTAGCGCACGCCCTGTGGGGCAGGTTGATGCGTCCTCCAGCCGGGAGGCGCGTACTTCTCACGAGCCACTTCCGCGTACGGAACCGGACTCACGATCGCTGGAATCTCCACTTGCACGTGCCGCTCGACGTTCGGCTTGGCCGATCCGCCATTGGGTTCACCCCACAGCAGCGACACCTGGGTCCCCGGGTTGCTGCAATCCTCCTCCACCATCGCCAGCGTCAGCATCTTGCCTTCGTTGGAGCTGTAGCCGATCCAGGTCGACAGACCCACCGTCTTTCCGCTCGCCAGCACCCGGTCGAAGGGATGCATCGAGTACACCGCGCTGGGAAACTCGATGAACTTGGCGCGCCCGGTTTTGGCGAAGGCCGTAGCCATCACCTTCAAGACGTGATCGGTGTCCAGAGCCAGCGTCACCTTGCGCCGGTGCGGGCCCTTCGATTTCTTTTCCAGGGCGGCGCGGCCGATGAAGTCGTGATCGAACTTCACGATCGGTCCGTAGCCCAGATCCCAGGGCGTCAGATAGTAGTCCTCGATGTCGTCCGAGTAGAAGCTGCCGCCGATGGAGGCCTTGGCTTCGTAAGAATCCGCAGGCAGCCATTCGCGGTACGCCTTCATCTCCGGGCTGGTGTAGATGGCCGGCAGCGGCGAGGGAATCCAGCCGGATTCGAGCGTATTCGAAGAGTAGGCTCGTCCGCCCACCTGGTGCAGGCCGAACTCCTTGCCCGCTTCTACTAGCGCCATACGCACTGCTTCCCCGTCGTCCCACGGCCCGAATACTTCCAGGCCCGGTTGCCCGGCCATGCCGTGACGCAGCGCGCGGACCGCCTTGCCCGCGATTTCGATGTGCGTCATGTGGAAGAATTTCACGTCGGGAGCGGGCTTGCCGGTCACCTTCTCAATGACTTTCATCGCGTTGGGACCCTGGATTTGGAACCGGTAGCTGCGCCGCCGGGTGGGATCTTTGCGAACCGCCGTCCGCTCGTCTAGATCCACCTTGACGTTGTAGCCGCCGGTCTCGGCGTGGTAGCGAACCCAGTTCAGGACCGGGATGCGGCCCACCATGTTGAACTTGTTCTCGGCCAAATGGAACAGGATGACGTCGCCGATCACGAAGCCTTCCGGCGAACACGGGACAAATTGCTTGGCCCGGTCCACGGGAAAGTTCGCGAAGCTGTTCACACCCAGATGGGTCAGCAGCTTTAAAGCATCCGGCCCGTCCAGTTCCAGGTCCGCCATGTGGTAGGACTGATTGAACAGGACGCAGGTCTGCTGCCAGGCCTTCTGCTCATCGCGCCAATTGGTGAATTCTGGGGGGACGCCGGGATAAACGTTAGGCCCCGTTTGCTGGTTATATAAGTAGTGCGCGATGCCTTTCGCACCGGCCAACACTGTCTCTAAATTTTGTGCTTTCATTCAAGGACTCTGTCCAGTTAGAGTAACTCTTTCGCCAACCCGTCGCTATCGCGGATCTGTGATGGAGACATCGCCTTCCAGTGATAATACGCGGGCCTGCGCGACAGCTCGCAGTTCATCTTCCCCAAGCCCCTTCAAATCGCAGATAATAGGAAAGATAGTTCTGGACTCCAACGTGCCAGGACTTGGGTTGAGTCGACTATGACTTGGCGATTCCTGTTCAGTTCCTTTGTCCTGGCCGCGATGAGTCTGGAGCTTGCCGCAGCGCCGGTAACGCACCATTCCTCGGCGCGTCATGCGTCGTCACACAGGGCTGCGTCGCATCATGCCTCCTCGCACCGGGCCGCGGCTATGAAGCACAAACCTTCGAAGCATAAGGCGCGTGCGAAGGCGAGGCCGAGCGCCGCGAAACCGGCCGCCAACCAGAGGAAAGCATAGCGGTTCGACTCGCCGGATTTCCTTGCGATGCTGCCTCATGCGGCCCGGCAGAGTACTCAGCAAATGCTCAGATTCGGGTGCTAGCGTTATCCGGGGAGGAGTTTTGCCCATGCGCATGCGAACACCGGCTCTGTTGCTGGCTGCTGCCATCTCGCTCCTGGCACAATCGTCGCCGTCCTACCGCGTAAGCCATACCTATTTACTGGGCGGGGACGGAAGCTGGGACTACATTGTGCCCGATCCGCCCAACCACCGGCTGTTCATCGCTCGCCAGAATCGCGTGATGGTGGTCGACGAAAACACGGGGATGCTACTGGGGGAAGTTACAGGAATTCAGGGCGCGCACGGAACGGCAGTGGCAAACGCCAGCGGTCACGGCTTTGCCACCTCCGGCAACGACCAGTCCGTGGTGATGTTCGACCTGAAGACGTACAAGGCTCTGGGGCGTATTCCCGCCGCCGAAGACGCGGACGCCATCGTATATGATGCCCCCTCCAACCGTGTCTTCACGCTTAATGGCGACGCGCACTCTTCGACGGTGATCGACGCGCAAGAAGGCAAGCTGATCACCAACGTCCCGCTGGGCGGCAAGCCCGAATACGGCGCCTCGGCCGGCGATGGCAAACTGTACGCCAACCTCACCGACATCAGCGAAGTCGTCGAGATCGACACCAAGGCTGCTACCGTAAGCCGGCGCTGGTCCACCGGAACGTGCAAGCAACCCGTCTCCATGGCGATCGACGCCGCGCACCACCGGTTATTCAGCGGATGCCGCAGCGGAGTCATGGCTGTATCGGATTATCAGGCCGGGAAGGTGGTGGCGACCCTTCCGATCGGAATGGGCGTCGATGGCGCGGGCTACGATCCGGCCGCAGGCGATGCCTTTGCTTCAAATGCGGATGGCGCCTTGACGGTGATTCATCAGGACGGGCCGGATCAGTATCGGGTGGTTCAGTCGGTAGCGACGCCGCAGGGCTCGCGCAACATGGGGCTGGACGCGGCCACCCACCGCATTTTTGTCGTGTCGGCGAAATTTGGTTCCCTGCCGGCGGGCGGGCGAGGCCGAGCTCCGGTATTACCCGGGTCGTTTACGCTGATGACCATCGAACGCGAACCGCCGGTTCGATGAGACCGCTGGTTCCGAGTAGCCCGCAAAGGGCCGGTCGCGGCCCTCAATGTACGGGAGTAACAGCCGGTTTGGCCGCGACCCAGGCTCCGTTTTGCGGGCTGTTACTCCGTAGATCGAAAAACGAATATCTTTGAGGAGGCTCTATGACGAAACTGTTCTTCAGATTGGCTGCCATGCTCTTCGCGGCAAGTCTTGCTGTTCCGGGCGTCGGGCAGGCGCAGACATTCAAGGTTGAGAAATACGACATCAAGGGCGATGGCGGCACGGACTACATCTCCGTCGAATCGGCCACGGGGCGCGTGTTTGTATCGCGCGGCACCCACGTGATGGTGGTTGCGGGCGCCACCGGCAAAGTCCTCGGCGACATTCCCGACACGCCCGGCGTGCATGGAGCCGGTATCGCCACCAAGTCCGGGCACGGCTTCACCACCAATGGCCAGTCCTCCATGGTCACCATGTTCGATCTGAAAACGCTGGCGGTGATCAAGCAGATTCCGGTGATGCAGGGCGGGCTGGACGGCATTACCTACGATGAGCCGGACGACAAAATCATTCTTACGAATCACAGCCGGCCCATCGGTACGCTCACCGCTATCGATCCCAAGACCGGGGATATCGCCGGCACGGCGGAGCTGGATGGCAACGCTCCCGAAGGCGCCGCGGCCGACGGGAAAGGCCACATCTTCGTCAACAACGAGAGCAAGAGCATTATCGAGGTGATCGATGTGAAAACCTGGAAAGCCGTAGCTTCCTGGCCGCTGGCTCCGTGCACCGGTCCCACCGGCATCGCCTACGATAAGGCTTCAAACCGCGTCTTCTCCGGATGCAGCAACAACTCCGTGGCGATGGACGCGGCCACCGGAAAGGTTGTCGCGGTGATCAAGAACGGCACTCGCGTGGATGCCCTGGGATGGGACCCGTCGAAGAAGCTGATGTACATTCCCAACGGCGGCGAAGGCAACGTGACCGTGGTCCATCAGGACTCGCCCGACAAGTATACGGTTGTCGATACCGTCGCCACCTTTGCTGGCGCGAAAACCATCGCGGTTGATCCGCACACGCACACTGCGTACCTGTTTCAACCCGAGCGCGGTCCTGCTCCGGCGCCTGCCGCGGGCACACCAGCCCCGGCGCCGGGAGGGCGTGGGCGCGGACGCGGCCCGCAGGGCCCCATCATCGCTTCCTGGTTTATCGCGATCCGGCAGTAACGGCCACTGGCCGAGCCTCTCTTACGCTCGGCCCAAAACCTTCTTGGCCACCGCAGCCACTCGATCCGGCTCGAATCCGAAGTGTTTCTGGAGCTCTTTGAGCGGCGCGGAGGCCCCGAAGGTTTTCATCCCAATGATTTGTCCGCTTACGCCGGTGTACCGCTCCCACCCGAACGTGGATGCCTGCTCGATGGCCACACGGGCGGTCACCTTGGGCGGGAGTACGCTGTCGCGATACTCCTGGCTCTGTTCTTCGAAGATGTCCCAGGACGGCATGGAGACCACGCGCGAGCGGATTCCCTCCGCCAGCAGAGATTCATGCGCTTCCACGGCGAGACTGACCTCGCTGCCCGTGGCGATCAGAATTACCTCCGGATTTCCGCCCGGCGCATCGGCCAGAATGTAGGCGCCGCGCGCCACGCCGGCGGCCGGGGCGTATTTGCTCCGATCCAGCGTCGGCAGCGGCTGACGCGAAAGCACCAGCACTGCCGGTTTGTGCCGTAACTGGAGGATGTAGCGGTAAGCCTCCACCACCTCATTGGCGTCGGCGGGCCGCAGGGTGACCAGGCCGGGAATCGCGCGCATGGACGCCAGATGCTCGACAGGCTGATGCGTGGGGCCGTCCTCGCCGTCGCCCATGGCGTCATGAGTGAAGACGAAGATGGCCGGCAGCTCCATCAGCGCCGCCAGCCGGATCGCCGGCCGAGCGTAGTCGCTGAAGATGAAGAAGGTCGCCCCGAACGGGCGCAGCTTCGAAAGCGAGAGTCCATTGAGGGTCGCCGCCATGGCATGCTCGCGAATGCCGAAGTGCAGATTCCGGCCGGTAGGCGTCGCGGATTCAAAGTCGCCCGCGCCGGCAAATTTCAGCGTGGTGCGATTGGACGGCCCCAGATCCCCGGACCCTCCCAGGAACCAGGGGATGTTCTGAGCAACCACGTTGAGGACAGTTCCGGACGCATCCCGCCCCGCTAATCCCTTGGCATCCGCAGGAAACACCGGCAGGTTGCGATCCCAACCGGAGGGAAGCTCGCGGCGCTGCATCTGCCCGATCTCCGTGGCCAGCTCCGGATACTTGGCCGTATATGCTGCGAAAAGCTCGGTCCACTGGCGCCTCAAGTTCGCGCCTCGCTCGCCGATGCCCTCTGCAAAGTGCTCGTACACCCCCTCCGGCACCAGGAACTTCGCATCCTCAGGCCAGCCGTAGTTGCGTTTGGCCAGCCGGACCTCGTCGTCCCCCAGCGGCTCACCATGCGCATCCGCGGTGTCCTGCTTGTGGGGAGCGCCATAGCCGATGTGACTGTCAAGAATGATGATCGTCGGCCGGTCCTGAGTCTTCCGGAACACGGCCAGCGCGTGCCGGATGCGATCCACATCGTTGGCGTCGCCCACGCGCAGCACGTTCCAGCCATAACCCAGGAAGCGCGCCGCCACATCCTCGGTGAAGGTGATGCTGGTATTGCCCTCGATAGTGATGTGGTTGTTATCGTAAATCCAGCACAAGTTGTCGAGCCCCAGGTGGCCGGCCAGCGAAGCCGCTTCTGAGCCGACGCCCTCCATCAGGCAGCCGTCGCCGCAGACCGTGTAGATGTTGTAGTCGAAGATCGGGAATCCCTCGCGGTTGTAGCGCGCGGCCAGCCATTTTCTTGCGATCGCCATGCCCACACTGGTGGCGATGCCCTGGCCCAGCGGACCGGTGGTGGCCTCGACGCCGGAAGTCCAGTGATACTCGGGGTGGCCCGGCGCCTTGCTGCTCAGTTGCCGGAAGTGGCGAATGTCTTCGAGTGTCACCGAAGGATGCCCCAGCGTTTCGTACTCCGCGTTCACCGCCTGCGTGCGCGTCAGATGCAACACAGACCAGAGCAGCATCGACGCGTGCCCGTTGGAGAGCAAGAAACGGTCGCGATCGGGCCAGATCGGGTCCTGCGGATCGAACTGCATCACGCGGTTCCAGATCGTGTAAACCAGCGGCGCGAGAGCCATGGGCGTTCCCGGATGCCCGGATTTCGCCTGTTGCACCGCGTCCATGGAAAGTGTGCGGATGGTGTTGATGCAAAGTTGATCGAGCGCAGCAGGCGTTGTGGCCGGTGAAATTTGCGTAGAGCTCATCCTGCGATCTTAGCTGTTTTTCATGGCGCGGTAGCGGCGAATCAAATTGTTGGTGGAGCTGTCGTGAGCGGGCGCCGGTTCCGCCGCGCTTTCCAGTTCCGGGATGATGCGTTGCGCCAGGGCCTTGCCCAGCTCGACGCCCCACTGATCGAAGGAGTTGATTCCCCAAACGGCTCCTTGCGTGAACACGCTGTGTTCGTACAACGCTACCAGCTTGCCCAGCGCCCTGGGAGTGAGCCGCTCCGCCAGGATCGTATTCGACGGCCGGTTGCCCTCGAACACGCGATGCGGAACCAGCCAGTCCGCCGTGCCCTCCGCCTTGACCTGCTCCGGAGTCTTGCCGAACGCCAGCGCTTCGCTTTGCGCCAGCACGTTGGCCAGCAAGATGTCGTGATGCCGGCCGAGCGGATTCAGCGCCGCGCCGAACGCAATAAAATCGCACGGAATCAGCCGCGTCCCCTGATGGATCAATTGATAAAAGGAGTGCTGCCCGTTGGTGCCCGGCTCGCCCCAATAGATCGCTCCCGTCGTGTAGTCGACCGGTGTTCCGTCCAGCGTCACGCTCTTTCCGTTGCTCTCCATGGTCAACTGCTGCAGGTACGCCGGGAAGCGTTTCAGATATTGCTCATAGGGCAGAACCGCGATCGTCGATGCGCCGAAGAAATTGCCGTACCAGACCGCCAGCAGGCCCATCAGCACGGGCAGATTCTGCTCGAACGGAGCACTGCGGAAATGTTCGTCCATCTCATGGAAGCCCGCCAGCATCTCCCGAAAATGATCCGGGCCGATGGCCAGCATGGTCGACAACCCGATCGCCGAGTCCATCGAATAGCGTCCGCCGACCCAGTCCCAGAACCCGGACATGTTCGCCGTATCGATGCCGAACTTCGAAACCTCTGCGGCGTTGGTGGAGACGGCGACGAAGTGCCGGGCCACGGACTTTTCGTCTCCTCCCATGGCGGCCAGCAGCCAGGACCTGGCTGTGAGCGCGTTCGTCATGGTCTCGAGCGTCGTGAACGTTTTCGAAGAAATGATGAACAGCGTCTCGGCCGCGTCCAGATCCTGCACCGCTTCCGCGAAGTCGGTGCCGTCCACGTTGGAGACGAAACGGCAGGTGAGCCTGCGCTCACTGTAATGTTTCAGAGCCTCGTACGCCATCACCGGACCCAAGTCAGACCCGCCGATGCCCACGTTGATCACATTTCGGATCGGTTTCCCGGTGTGCCCGGTCCACTCCCCGCTGCGAACGCGGTTGGAGAACTCCGCCATTCGATCCAGCACGGCGTGCACATGCGGAACCACGTCTTCACCGTCGACCTGAATCGACGCCTCCCGCGGAGCCCTCAAAGCCACGTGCAGCACGGCTCGTTTTTCGGTGACGTTGATCTTCTCACCGCTGAACATGGCGTCGATGTGCTGGCGCAGTCCCGACTCCTCGGCCAGCTTCATTAGCAACTGCATGGTTTCGGCTGTGACCCGGTTCTTGGAGTAATCGAGAAACAGCCCGGCGCCTTCCGCGGTCAACTGCTTTCCACGCTCGGCGTCCTCGGCGAACAGCATCCGCAGGTGGGTGGCGCTGATTTTCTTGAAGTGCGTTTGCAGTTTCTTCCAGGCTTTGCGCTTGGTCAGCGGAACCGGAAGCGGGATTACTTGTTTTTGAGGCGTCATGGTGGTCCTTCCCTCAACCAACTCTCTCAACCGGCTTCTTTCAACCAACTTTCGCCGACAACAGTCCGGCGCTCTTGGATGCGATCACTTGCATCAGTTCGTTCCAGGACTTAACGAACGAATCAGCGCCCTCGTCCTGAAGTTGCTGGGCCAGCCGGTCGACATCGATTCCAGCCTGCCCAAACTGCGCGAGAACCTTTTCGCAGTCGCCGCCGTCCTCCGCAAGAATCCCGTCCAGGGTTCCGTGATCGGCGAAAGCTTTGAGCGTCACATCCGGCATGGTGTTCACCGTGAGCGGCGCGGCCAGGGATTTCACATAAAGAACATCGGACGCCTTGGGGTCCTTTGTGCCGGTGCTGGCAAACAACAGACGCTGCGGGAACCCGCCCTCATTCATGATCGCCTTCATGCGCCGGTCCGCCAGCAGGTCGCAATACGCTTTGTAGGCCCGCATCGCCACAGCGACTCCCAGTTTGTTGCGCAACGCTTCCGGAGCCTTGTTCGTGACCGCGACGTCCCAGCGGCTGATAAATAGGGATGCCACCGAACCCACGTTCGGGTCCAGGCCGCTTTCGATACGCCGCTCGATTCCACGCATATACGCGCCCGCCGCCGCGACATACTGTTCGCGCGAGAACAGCAGCGTGACGTTGACGGGGATGCCGCTGAAGATGGCTTCTTCAATCGCCGGAAGACCCTCCGGCGTGCCCGGGATCTTGATGAACAGGTTCGATTTTGCGGCTCGCGAGTGCAGATCCTTGGCCGCGGCCAAGCTGCTGGCCGTATCGTGCGCCAGCAGGGGCGACACTTCGAGCGACACCCATCCGTCGACTCCGTTGGTCCGCTCGTGCACCGGCGCGAACAACGCCGCCGCGCGCGTGATGTCTTCCAGCGCAACATCGAAGAACAGGGCCTCGCCCGACTTCCCGCGCCCCAGCTTCTCCCGGATGCTGGCGTCGTAGGCGGTGCTGTTCTTGATGGCGTGGTCGAAGATGGTCGGATTCGACGTCAGCCCCGTCACCGAGTATTCATCGATGTAGCGTTTCAGGGTCCCGCTGTCGAGCATGTCGCGGGTAATGTTGTCGAGCCAGATGCTTTGGCCTGCCTGGTGCAATTTCTGCGTAACGTTCATGTCGAGGACCTCCAGTTAATTGTCTCTTGTTTTTGAGTCGGAACCGATGCCGGAAGTTTCCGCGACTTGGTATTTTCCGCGAACTCCGGCCGCTGTTTCGTCATCCATGACGGCTGGATGTCATCCAGTGTCAATGTGTCGATGATACGCCGCTGGTTTCCGAAATCGGTCCAGCCCGACTCCCCGTCCTTCAGAATCAGAAGCCGCTCCGGCAGGCACGATAGAACCGATCTCGAGAAATCCAGCGATGGGATCGCGTCGTAGAGGCTTTCGACTTCCTCGGGCCGCGAAATGTTGACCAGCCCCTCCACCAAAACCGGAACCGTGGCTTTCAACATGGCCCAAAATGTCGCGGCGCGCCCCATCGTTACGAACGTATTCCATAGACAGCCGCGCCTTTTGAGCAGCTTCGCTTGAGCCAGCGTCGGCTTCTCGCAAAAACGGCATACCTGATGCAGCCAGCGGCCTTGCGTCTCGACCAAGGGGCGACCGGGCTGGATCCATCCGTATTCCACCTCCGGATAACGCGCCTCGGCTCCCACGATCAAAATGTGTTCCGGATACTCCGGGATCAGCCGCAAGCCGCAATCGACGCTTTTTTGAAAGGCCGGCGTGTTCGAATAGTAGTGGTCGGAGGGAAAGAAGGTAACCACCGCGTCCTCGTCTTGTTCGAGGATGATTCGCAAACAGAGGGCCATAGCGGCCGCGGTTCCGCGGTTGGCCGGCTGCACGATCTTGCGCGAAGCCGGGACTCCGGATAGATCCTCCCGGTAAAAATGCTCGTGGGCGCGAGCCAGTACAAACACAGTGCGGCCTTCGCCAAATAGCGGCCGAATGCGTTCCCGCGTGTGAACCAGAAGGCTCTTGTCTCCAAAGAAAGGACAGAACTGCTTCGGACGCGAGTCGCCCGAGATGCGCTGTGTCAGCTCCTGCAGCCGCACGCCGTCTCCACCTGCCAGCACCACCGCCCGTGGGCGCACGCCCGACTCCAATACCAACATTCTTGAGATCACTTTCCGGACGGCTGTCTGACTGCTGTCGACGCCGGTCTTGCTTTTTCTCGTGCAACTGGCGTGCCATCAATGTCCATGCGTTGAAATCCCGCATGCGAGTATTGCCCGCAATGCGAGTATTGAAGGATGAATTCTTCCCGCCCCAGCGAGGATCTCGATTTTGCGAACGGAGTTCCGCTGGAACAGCTTCGCGACGGCGAAATGGTCTCGGGAAAAGTGGGAGACGAAGCCGCGGTTCTGGTGCGTCGCGGCGGCGAATTCTTCGCTATAGGTTCGTCCTGCACGCATTACGGCGGCCCGCTCGCCGAGGGACTCATCGCCGGCGAGGAAGTGCGCTGCCCGCTGCACCACGCCTGCTTCAGCCTGCGCACGGGTGAGGCTCTGCGTGCACCTGCGCTCGACGCGATTCCGTGCTGGCGAGTCGAAGTGGCCGGCGGCCGGGCGTTCGTCCGCGAGAAAATCGCCGCGCCCCGGCGAAACCCGGTGCCCGAAGGGAAGCCGCATGAAGGGAGGCTGCCCGCCTCCGTTGTGATCGTGGGCGGTGGAGGCGCGGGTCTCGCCGCCGCGGACATGTTGCGCCGGGAAGGATACCAGGGCCGCGTAACCATGCTCAGTGCGGACCGCTTCGCGCCCTATGACCGGCCGAATGCCTCCAAAGATTACCTGGCCGGCAATGCGCCGGAAGAGTACATGCCGTTGCGGCAACCCGCCTACTACCAGGAGCAGCGGATCGAACTGAAACTCGGCGCGCGCGTGTCGCGAATTCACGCGGCGCAAAAGCGGGTCGAGGTCGAAGGTGGCAGCAGCTACGACTTCGGCGCGCTGCTGCTGGCGACCGGCGCCGATCCGGTGAAGCTCGCCATTCCAGGAGCGGCGGAATCCCAACTTCACTATCTCCGCACCTATGCAGACAGCCGCGCGCTTATCGAGAAAGCGGGTTCGGCGCGGCGCGCCGTCGTGGTGGGAGCAAGTTTCATCGGGCTCGAAGTGGCTGCCTCGCTGCGGACGCGAGGCCTTGCCGTAAACATCGTTGCGCCTGAGCAGCAACCGCTCGAACGCGTGCTGGGTCCGGAAATCGGCAAATTCATCCGCGGTCTTCACGAAAACCAAGGCGTGGTCTTTCATTTGGGCCAGACCGTCGCGCGCGTCGATGGAACCCGAGTCACGCTCAGCAACGGTGAAACGCTGGAGGCGGATCTCCTGGTGGTGGGGGTGGGTGTCCGGCCGTCCCTTAAGCTCGCTGAGGAAGCCGGACTCGCCGTCGACCGCGGCGTGGTGGTGAACCAATACCTGGAAACCAGTTCCCCGGGAATATTCGCTGCCGGCGACATTGCGCGCTGGCCGGATCCTCGCACGGGAGAGTTAATTCGAGTGGAGCACTGGGTGGTCGCGGAACGGCAGGGACAAGTGGCGGCGCAGAACATGCTTGGACGGGGCCGCCGCTACGACGCTGTGCCCTTCTTCTGGACCGAGCAATATGGCGTCTCGATCAAATATGTCGGTCACGCGGAGAAGTGGGCCTCGACCGAAATCGAAGGAGACCTGGGGGGGAAAGACGCCGCGAAAGATTGCGCCATCCGATATAAGAGCGCCGGCAAAACGCTCGCCGTCGCGACGATCTCGCGCGATCTCGAGAACCTGCGCGCTGAGGTTGCCATGGAAGCGGAGTAATCCTCACAGCATTGACTCACAGCCAGCCCTTCGCGCGCGCGATCCGCGCCGCCTCCACGCGGTTGTTGGCGCCGAGCTTGCTCATCGCTTCAGAAAGGTAGTTTCGCACCGTCCCTTCCGATAGCCCAAGCTTCTCTGCGATTTCGGCGCCACTAACGCCCTCGCCAGCCAAGCGAATCACTTGGCGTTCCCGATCTGTAAGCGGATCGCGTTCGCCCCAAGCCTCCGCCACCAGCTCGGGATCAATGACGCGCAGACCCAGATTCACCCGCCGCACAGCGTCCGCCAGTTCTTGGGCTGGTTTGTCCTTCAACAAATACCCCAACGCGCCCGCGTCCATGGCGCGGCGCAAATAGCCGGCGCGTGCAAACGTCGTCAGGATGATCGTCCGTGTGGCCCACTGCAGCCGTTTCAGTTCCGCCGCTACTTCCAAGCCACCCATTTCCGGCATTTCGATGTCGGTGATCAGAACGTCCGGCTGGTGCTCCGCCACGGCGTCCAGAGCCGCTTTGCCATTGCGCGCCTGCCCAACAACGGTAATATCCTCTTCGATCTCGAGCAGCGCCGCCAGCGCTCCCAGAACCATCCCCTGATCCTCCGCAATCACGACGCGGATCGGCTTGTGCTTTTTTGAGGCGGGATTCACGCCGTGCCGTTCCTTTTCTCAGAGCCTAGCGGCAACGTGATGGTTAATCTCGTTCCCGCACTCGTTTCGCGCCGCAGAGTCCCTCCCAGCGCTTCCACCCGCTCCCGCATCCCGCGTAGGCCGTTTCCCTCGTCCTGAGATCCACCTCGGCCGTCATCCTGGATCTCCAGAAGGCCGCAGCCATCCACCTGTTCCAGCCTCATCCGGCAGCGCGTTGCGCGGGAATGGCGCACCACGTTGGTCACGGCCTCGCGCACGGCCAGCGCGAGTACCGTTTCTTGAGCCGGGGAAAGCCGCACGTGTATCGATTGGCACTCGGCGGCTACTCCCGCGGTCTTCAGTGTGGAGGCGGCGCGGGCCAATTCCTCCTCCAGCCCGCCGGCTCGATAGCCGCCGATGGCGTTGCGCACCTCGGCGAGGGCTGCGCGTGAGATCTGCTCCACCTCACGGATTTCATTGGCTGCGCGCTCAGGATCGTTCCCGATCAGTTTGGACGCCAGCTCCGACTTCAGAATCACCACGGAAAGAGTGTGCCCCAGCACATCATGCAAATCCCGGGCAATCCGCTCCCGCTCCGCTACTCTCGCCAAGCGCTCAATCTCCTCCTGTGCCCTGCGCAACTGGCGATTTGCCTGGTTCCTCTGCGCAAAGTGAATATTGACGGACCCCAAAGCTACGGTAAGAACTGTGCCGTAGAACAAAAACCAGGGACTGAGATGGAGCAGGAACGTCTCTAGCAGGACTGCCGCGACCAGCGTAGCCAGCACCTTCACCGAAAACCAGGGGTCGCCCATGAATGGAACCAGCGCGCCAGCGTAGACGAAGAAGACCGCAGCGCCTGCATTGAACGGCGCGAACCCCACGCCCAGCAGGGCAATCGCCGCGAGGATCCAGAGGCGCCGGCGGCCCTGCCGCCAGTACGCCGCGAAATAGAGGACCAGAAAAATGCTCGCGCCCAGGGCCGTCGCCAGCCACTCTTTCCAGCCCGCTCTGTCCAAGCCGGGCTGCACGAAAAAGATCCCGAGCCAGATCAGCCAGACGTAGGGTGTCCAACTGAGATTTTCGTCAGGCGGCAGCAGGCGCATGTTCATCTCGACGAAAGCCTATCCTGACACAGAATCACCGCCGCGGTTGCCCACAGAGAGAGTCCATTTGCGCCGTACGCGGCGAAATTGTGGACGTGCCCCGCGGGAATCGCCAGAGTGGCCCAAGCCCCCAAGACCATGGCCGTTCCCGTCCAGTAATAAAGCGGCATCTTGAAGACCTTCGCCAGAGGCAGGAAGTGCAGCCCTATAGTGCCTCCCAGGAAATGAGGGATCAGGTCGTAGCGGCGGATGTTCGCCAGCCAGATGCACGCGGCCGTGCATGCCAGCCATTCGATCGCACAGTCAGTCCAGAATACAGTTGAAACGGCCGCCCAGCGCTGCCGGTCGGCGGGCGAGTACTCCAAGTGACGGCGCGAGCGAACCTCGGTCACCGGCCAAACTATGAAGGTGACCGCGGAGAGGGCGATGGCCGCGAGCCATGCGGGATTCACGATCGTTCCAAAAAATGCGGACTGGATCATAAAAACGGCGCCGAAGACGCCGCAGATCAGAGCACCTCTGGCGCGGCCCTTCAACCGCGCATTGGAATTTAGAGAGCCGGGGACTGCCATGGTCATTTCCATCCTGCGATATTCCTTTCGATTTAGAGTTCGGCGACCCCGATACGAGGTCTAGGTCCATACTGAGCGGACCAGGGGTTGCACGGTAGTGAAGTTCGTCAGGCGCCAGGTATGACAAATGTCACGGGTCACACTGACATTTCCCAGGCGCGTGACCTTTCCCAGCCGGGATGCGATTCTGAAGTTGGAGGAGATCCATTGACTTCAGACGAACAGCAACACCTCGCGGAGAAAGCCCGCTCTCTTGGAATCGGGCATCTCAAGCGCCACATCTTTCTTTGCGCGGATCAATCCAAACCGAAGTGCGCTCCCCATGAAGTGACCAATCCGTCCTGGGAGTATTTGAAGAAGCGGCTGGCTCAAGTCGGGCTGATGGAGGGGGACAACTGCGTCTATCGAACCAAGGCCAATTGCCTGAAGGTTTGCGAACAGGGCCCGATCGCAGTGGTCTATCCCGACGGCGTCTGGTACCACTCGGTCACGCCGGAAGTGGTCGAGCGCATCGTGCAGGAGCACCTCATCGGCGGAAAGCCGGTTGAGGAATTTGTATTCGGCGTCAACCCGCTTCCGCGATAACGCTACGGCGGCCCGGGCGGAATCTGGCCGGCGTTGATCGCAGCCGCTTGGGCATTGCTGAAGGGAGCCTCGTCCAGTTGCCTGGCGCTGCACAAAGCCTCGATCACCACGGCGCCGTAGTGCATCGCGCCGGACCGTTCTCCGGCTTGCTGCGCGAAGCCGCGTCCTTCCCGCATCGCGGCCAACCCCTCTTCGACATTCCCTTGCATCACCTGTGCCGGCTGGTGAGAACCTTCTCGATCATGTTGCGCCAGGCCGGGCTGGCTTCAATCAACTCGCCGCAGATATAGGGCAGCGCGCCGACCGGGACCCCGGCCGAGCTCCTGGTAGCACTCCAACATCGCCAGGAAGGTATTGTCGTAAAAACCGAGCAGGACGTGGAAGCCGTGCTCCGCGCTGCGGTCGAAATCCTCGCGCTGGCGTCCGCTGGCGGCTTTCCCACCCAGTCGCCAGCCCAATTGATAGACCGTGATCTCGAATTTTTCCTGCCACCCCGGGTCGCGAGTCAGCCAAAACACGGCGGACGATGGCTCATGCCGCCGCCCAAAACCACAATTTTGCGTTTCTCCATCGCTTCGCCTTCCATTTGCCGGATTCGTCGACTCTATCGTAGAGGAAACGGGGCGAGCGGGAGTTAAGCTAAGAGGAGGTAAATGCCGATGCCGATTCTCAGGACAATAACGATCTGCGGCTTGATCATCGTGACGCGGCTGGCCGCCCAGAACGCGCCCAATACCGCTGGCCCGAAAGAAGGGACCCAGGGGACTCCGGCCGTCCTGGCTTGCCCTTCTGCGAATCAACCGGTGCAGGATCCCATCACCTTCAATTGGAAGCCGGGATCGCAGACCGTGACTTACCGGCTTCTCCTCGGCCCCACGCCCGGCGCCAGCCGCGATGGCGATACCGCAATCATCACCGGCGTTCAGGCTCAGTTTGCCGGTCTTCCCGCCGGGCAGAGCCTTTACGTTACGCTCTGGTCTTACGATTCGTCCGGGAAACCGGTGGAGCCGCCTTCGTTTTGCTTCATCAAGACCGCGCCGGGAAAAGGCGTCACCGCGTATAAGGAACTCCCGCAGACCAGCCTTACGGGAGTCTCCCTGGGGAGCGTAGTCCTCGAGAGCGGAGCAGCCGGCGCCGCGCAAGCCTGCCAACAGCACTGCAATGTGAACGCTGCCTGCCAGGGATACACTTACTTTCCAGCGGCAAACGGAAACTCCGCCGCCATGTGCGACCTCAAGAGTCAGATGACGACGACATATCACAATGAGTGCTGCGTGTCGGCTTTGAAAGGGGCAATGCCGGATTCCGCCGCACCGGTTGCTGTTGCGCCAATCACTCCACCTGCCGCTCCGCTGCCGCCTGCCTCGCGCACAGATCCTTTCGCGACTCGCTCTGCCCGCGCTGTCACGCCCCAGGCCATTGCCGCCGCTCCCGTCCAGACTCCTCCTGCGCCTCCCGCTCCCGCAACTCCTGCACCTCCGCCGCCCCCTCCGGCGCCCCGCAGTGCCGTCGCTCCCGCTGCGCCTCCCGCACGCGCTGCCGCCCCAGTTCCTAAGACGGTTGCTCGCGCAGCGGGCCTCAGTGGTGATTGGGTGAACCAGCTCGGAGCAATCACCCGGCTGGTGCAGCAAGGCGCTGCCATCAGCGGAGCCTATTCCGACTCGAGCCAACCATCCCTTTCCGGAGCCCTTGAGGGAACCTTCGACGGCAAGAGCCTGCGCGCAACCCTGACCTGGAAGAGCGGAGCCGATTCCAGCCACGGAACCCTTCTTTTGACGTTGACCGCTGACGGACGGCTGGACGGAACGTGGACCGACGCCAACGGCGTTTCCGGTCCCTGGACCATGGCCCGCCATCAGTAGCCGCGCACGTGCCTCAAGTCGGACTTCGCGAAAGTTCCGGCACACCCATACGATCATTGGCATGGGCTGACCTGGCTTTGTCCCTGCATGCATTGGTGTATTCTTAGCCCAATGCTGTTTCTGTTTCCTTCTCGGCACTCCACCCACGAGCTGGGAATCCGTCGACGCCACGAAGCGCTCGTCACCCTCGCTTTTGTCGTTCTGGGTGCGACCTTCGCATCGACGCAGTTGGCTGCTCAATGGCTGAAATATCCCACCGCGGGAGTGCCGCACAAGGCCGACGGCACGGTGAATATGTCCGCCCCTGCGCCTCGGATGGCGGATGGTAAGCCCGATTTTTCTGGAATCTGGATGACGGGAGAACCCAATGTGCGCAAGGCGGAGAACTTAACCAGTCCCAAGGAGCCGGTAAGTCCGCGCGAGCCTCAGAGTGCGGACGACCGGCCGGGCGACTCCAGCAACATCACCGCCTCGCGCCAAATGGCGAATCTCGGCGTCGATCTTCCGGGAGGCCTGCCTTATCAACCCTGGCTGGTGCCCATCGTCAAGGAGCGCACCGACACCCTGGCGAAGGAAGATCCCCACATCCGGTGCTTCCCGGATAACTTTCTTCGCGCTTACGGGCTGCCCCATTTGCTCAAGTTCATCCACACGCCAAATCTTCTGGTGGTGCTCAATGAAATGAACGCCGGCTATCGCCAGGTATTTACCGACGCCCGGCCGCTGCCCGTCGATCCCACGCCTTCCTTGCAGGGATATTCGTCGGCGAAATGGTCCGGCGACACGCTGGTGATCGACACCATTGGAGTGCGCGACGATACTTGGATCGATTGGAATGGAAGTGTGCTGACCGAGGCCGCCAAAGTACGGGAGCAGATGCGGCGCCCGGACTTCGGACACCTCGAAATCCAGGTCACCGTCGATGACCCCAAGGCGTATACCAAGCCCTGGACGGTCACGTTGAGGCAACGCATCGTTGTCGACACCGAGTTGATCGACGAGATCTGCCTGGAAAATGAGCAGTCCCTCAAGCACATGAAGTGAGTTCGGCGGTTGCAGCGGTGAATTGGCGCCCGTAAGATCGGCTCATGGGCTACCGCGAGCAGAGTCTGGGAACCGCCGTCGTGTTTCTTCTCCCTTCACTGAAACTGAAAGAGCCGTCCTCGAGCGGACCGTCTGTCGAGAATCGGCTGCATACGTTCCTGATGGACAACTTCGGCGGCTACACCGCCCAAGCCGGCAACATCTTCGGTTACTGGCGGGACGACCGCGGCCGCGATTCCTATGGCGAGCACCGTGAATTCAGTGTCGCCTTCGTGGAGGATTCAAGACTTCCGACTCTCAAGCAATTTGTCGCGAAGATGGCGCAGGAGCTCGCGGAGGAGTGCATCTACATGCGTGCTGGAAGCACCGCCTCTTTGATCTATCCTTTGCCGTAGCGTAGGTTCTCTGTCGCACGCCAGCGTGGTACCAAAGCGCTAAGCAGCTTTTCCTTCAACACATAGCTTCTCCCTCGCCGATAAGCCGGATATCAAAAGATTTTAGAAGGTGCAAATTTCCCGGCATTTCCGCGCTCGGCTGACCGGACAGGCTTCCGGGAAGGAAAGAAGCTCCTCAAATGGTCTCTTCACGAATTGCGTGTGCCGCTCTCTTTTTTGGCGGCATGGTTTTGGTCCAAGCCGCGCCAGTCCAGACACTTCTAAAACAGGTTCCCCCCGCCGTTAGTGAATCGCGGCGCTTGGGACCCCTGGCGGAAACCACAAACCTTGCTCTCGCGATCGGCCTTCCGCTTCGCAATCCTCAGGAACTCGACGTTTTGGTGGAACAAATTGCAGACCCGCGGAGCGCCAATTACCGGCAATATTTAAGTGCCAGTGAATTCGTGGAACGTTTCGGCCCGACTCAAGAAGATTACGACAAGCTGATCGCGTTCCTCGAACGTAGCGGCTTCACGGTATCGGAAAGACACTCGAACCGTATGATTGTGGATGTCACCGGACCGGCCGGCGTGATCAACCGGACGCTTCACGTGAACCTGACTCTATGGGACCATCCCACCCGAGGACGCTTTTTCGCACCGGACCGCGATCCATCCATCGATACCGACGTCCAAGTGCTTTCGATTAGCGGGCTCGACAACTTTGTGGTGCCGCAGCCAATGAATCTGAAAACGGCGCCGCTGACTTCGGCCGTGCCGCTTGCAGGATCGGGTCCCGGAGGCCTGTTCATCGGTAACGATTTTCGAGCTGCCTACGCGCCTGGTGTGACCCTGACTGGCGCCGGTCAGAAAATCGGACTGGTGGAATTCGACGGCTTCTACGCCGCAGACGTGGTGTCGAACTTTAAACAAGCAGGACTGCCCCCCGTGCCAGTCTCGACCGTGCTGCTGGACGGATTCAACGGCTCCCCGGGCGGCGACAACATTGAAGTGATCCTGGACATCGTGATGGCGGGTTATATGGCTCCCGGAGCCAGCATCATCGTGTACGAAGGGGATTACCCGGACGATGTTTTGAATCGCATGGCGACGGACAACAGCGCCCGGCAACTGAGCTGTTCCTGGGGTTATGGAATCGATTCAACCACGCAGCAAATCTTCAAGCAGATGATTGCCCAGGGCCAATCCTTTTTTACGGCCTCCGGCGACAGCGGAGCGTACTCGAACGGCGTGATGCCCCCGGCGGACGACCCCAACGTGACTTCGGTGGGCGGAACGGCTCTGACGACAACGGGTCCGGGCGGGACGTGGGTTTCGGAGAGCGCTTGGAGCGGAAGCGGCGGCGGCGTCAGCACCACCTATCCGATCCCCAGCTATCAACTCGGCGTGAATATGACGGCCATGGGCGGGTCCGCCACGATGCGCAACCTGCCCGATGTCGCGTTGACCGGCGCGGTGCAGATGTTCCTGATCTACAACAACGGTGCGGAGACTGCCGTGGGCGGAACCAGCGCGGCTACGCCTTTGTGGACGGGCTTTACCTCGCTGGCCAACCAACAGGCGGCGGCGAATTCGAAGCCCGCCATCGGCTTCCTGAACCCGGCTCTTTACGCCATTGGCGAAACCGCGTCCAATTACGCCGCGGCGCTCCACGACATCACCACCGGCAGCAACGGATTCGCCGCATTTCCAGGCTACGATCTGACCACTGGATGGGGATCGCCCAAAGGCCAGGCTCTGATTTACGATTTGGCCTCACTGTCTACCGCCCCGTCGTTCACGCTTGCCGCGACGCCGAATCCGGCGACCGTGCAGGCTGGATCGACCACTACCTCGACGATTCAGGTGACAGCAGTGAACGGCTTCTCCGCCGCTGTCACGCTGAGTCTGACGGGACTGCCTAGCGGCGTCACCGGAAGCTTCGGAAGCTTCAACGCCGGCAAGGCGAGCATCCTCACGCTCACCGCGTCGAGCGCGGCGGCGGCAGGGACTTACTCCCTCTCGGTGAATGGCGTTTCGGGAAGCCTTACTGCGAGTGTTGCGCTCAGTCTGGTAGTGACTGCAACCCCCAGTTATACCTTGACCACATCAGCGTCCACGCTCACCGTGATTCAGAGCGCCACTGCCACGGCCTCAATTTCAGTCTCGCCTAAGAATGGATTTACCGGTGCGGTGGCCCTGACCGCTTCCGGGCTGCCGGCTGGCGTGACTGCGTCGTTCAATCCGGCAAGCACGGGCAGCACCAGCACGTTGACCTTTACCGCCAGCGCCAGTGCGGCCACGGGTGCGGCGACGGTAACGGTAACCGGCAAGTCCGGCTCGCTGAGCTCGACCGTCCCGGTTACCTTGACTGTCGCGCCTCCGGCAGCTTTCTCGCTCACGGCCTCGACCTCGACGTTGAGCGTCGCACAAGGGGCCGCTGGAACCAGCACCATCACGGTTACGCCTAAGACCGGCTTCACCAGTGCGGTCGCGCTGACCGCCTCGGGTCTGCCGGCCGGGGTAACGGCTTCGTTCAACGCAGCTTCCACCAAGACCACCAGCACCGCGACATTCACCGCGACCTCCGCCGCCGCGGTGGGGACCAGCACCGTCACGATAAAGGGGACCTATGGGGCGACCTACGCCTCCGTCACGCTCAGCCTGACGGTGAAGGCTGGACCGAGCTTCACATTGTCGGCTGCGCCTGCCAGTCTGAGTGTCGGGGCGGGAGGAGCGGGATCGAGCACGATTACGCTGAATCCGTTGAACGGCTTCACCGGCACTCCAGTTCTGACCATCGCCGGAGCGCCGGCCGGCGTGACGGCGGCATTCACCGGCACGACTCTGAGAGTTACGGTGACCGCTTCGGCTGCGCTTGGCGCGTCCACGCTGACAGTCACGGGAACCGTCGGGACTTCATCGGCCCAGGCCATCATCGCTTTGACCGTGACGGCAGCGGCGTCCTTCAAGCTCTCCTCTTCCGTCTCCAACGTGAACGTACTCCAAGGCGGCACTGGAAGCACAACCATAGCGGTCGCGCCGCAGGGAGGTTTCAACGCAACCGTCGCCCTGAGCGCGACCGGCTTGCCCACGGGCGTCACGGCGTCGTTCAGTCCGGTGAGCACGACATCCGCCAGCACGCTGACACTGACGGCGACCACCGCCGCAGCGGCCAGGGCTTCCACTTTCACCATCAATGGAACCTCAGGCAGCCTGACTTCGGCCGTTACGATCACAGTGACCATCACCGTGCCGACGGATTTTAGCATCGCGCTGGCCCCAGCCAGCTTGCACGTACTGCGCGGCGGAAAGGGCGCCACCGCCATCACCCTGACCCCGCTGAACGGTTTTGCGGGCACCGTGAATCTGTCGGCTTCGTCGCTACCGGCCGGAGTCACCGCGGCTTTTACGAACGCGAACTCAGGCCTCCTGATGGAATTGTCAGTCGCCGGCACCGCGACGGCCGCTACGTGGTCCCTAAATGTCACAGCGACGTCCGGCAGCTTAACTCACACCGCGGTTCTGACACTGACTGTGGTCGCGCTGACGGCCTCAACCGCCGTCGTCGATCTGTCGCCGTCGTACAACGTACCGGCGAGCGCCGTGGACGGCCTGCCGTTTACCACCGGAGGCTTGGATGGAGGCGGGCGTTCCTACTCAGGCATGGTGCTCGGGGCCAGCCAGACCGTCGGCGGCATCTTGTATAGCATCGGGCCGATGGGACTGCCGGACGCGGTGAGCGGACAGACCGTAACCTTGACGGCCGGCCAGTTTACGTCCCTCAAGATGCTGGCGACTGGTGTGAACGGCAATCAAACCGGCCAGACATTCACAGTCACCTATACCGACGGCACCACAACGGTGTTCACGCAGAGCCTGAGCGACTGGTTTACGCCGCAGAATTATTCCGGTGAAACGCAAGCGGTGACCATGAAGTACCGCGACTTCAGCACCGGAGGAATCGACAACGAGGTCTTTCATCTGTACGGCTATTCCTTCGCCCTGAATAACGCCAAGACCGTGCGTTCGATCACGCTTCCGAAGAACCGGAACGTTGTGGTGATGGCCATTACTCTGGCGGGCGGCACCGGCGCGGCCACAAAAGCCCAGGTCAATCTGCCCGAAAGCTCCAGAGGCGCCGTAACGACCTCGCGGTCAACGTCTTCGCGTTAGCGTCGCCGGACAGGTCACTTGCCGGACAAATGCCGGGCGTCCCTTTCGTTTTCCTGACAGATGAACTCGATCAAGTCCGTATCCGGCATGATGCGCTGGTGCACCGTGACCGTCCAGGGCTTGGTATAGGCTTTCGGATCGTCGATCGTAACTTCAATTTCCAGGTGCCCGTAATCGACGCGATGAAAGCGCTCCAGGATTTTGCCGGATTCGGTCAGTGGACTGCCTTCCACATCCAGCCAACCGAGATCGCGAAAACCTGCCGTCTCAACGGCGAGCGTATCGCCTTCCCACTTGCCCGTGGAATAACCGAACCACCAGGGTTCAGCGTCAGCGCCCGGCAACGGCCGCCCATCCGTGAAAATCTGCCGCACGCCCGCGTTCGCCTCATAGAGAATGACGATCACGCCCGGCGTCTGAATCATTTTCCTGGGCTGGCTGTGAGTATGAAGCTGCATCAGCCCCAGCGGCAAACAGTGGGCGTCGGGATTGTCCTTGCTGTTGGATGCGACGCGCTCCGCGTGCAGCGCCGCTGCCCACGGTTGGAACGGGAGGCCATCTTTGAACGCGGCGCCAAGGTTCCAGAACTGGCTGGTTCGAACCGAGACTGGCGTAATATCATTCGACACCCTCGCCGCAGCTACGGCTTCGGGCGCAGGCGGAGCCGCTTGCCGTACGTATTGCCAGACTCCGGAAAGATCGGGCTTCCCATCAGCGGTTCGTGGCGCGGGACCGCTCAAATCCGGCTTTCCATCGGCCGTCCTGGGAACCGTAGCAGTGCGATGAACCGGCCATTGCGCCAAGAGTCCCGACGGCGTCACGGCCAACACCGCCGCTACCGCTAGAGCCTTACCGAGTCTGAGCGACGTCATCATCGCGAGCCATACTAAGATACTTCGGCGGTGGGCCACGGTCAATCCGAATGCCCGAATTCTCACGTGGGGCGACCAGGCAGCCGGCAAGACCAATCGCTGGCATATGGAGACGCTCGCGCGGTTAGCGGCGGCGGATCGGGGATTCATCATCGCCACGCCATTCCTGGAAATCGACTTGACGAATGACGCGGATCTGCAGCGCGCATGCGAATGGTGGGAGAGCCTGACGGAGACTGGCGGCGAGGGGATGGTGGTCAAACCGCTGGCATTTGTGACGCGTGGCCCCAAAGGACTGGTTCAACCCGCGCTAAAGTGCCGTGGGCGCGAATACCTGCGCATCATTTACGGACCCGAATATACGGCCGCTGATCAGCTCCCGCGCCTGCGCTCGCGTGGGCTCGCGGGGAAACAATCCCTGGCCGTTCGGGAATTTGCGCTGGGATTGGAAGCTCTGGAACGCTTCGTCGCGCACGAACCGCTGCGCCGGGTTCACGAATGCGTGTTTGGCGTACTCGCACTGGAAAGCGAGCCCGTCGATCCACGTTTGTAAGATCAGAGCCGCTGGCCAGTCCTTGGGTCCACGATTATTTTGATGGATCCGCGACGTAGCCCATCCGATAATGCAGTTCGACGTGCCGGCGCGACGTCTCCACGCGGAGCTCGTGGAAGGACCCGTCTTCGCGATAACCGGTGGGGACGAAGGTCAGGACATATCCGTCGCCCATGGATTTGACCGCCGCCTCGGCCATGTCGGTTACGTCATTGCTGCCATAGAAGGCCTTGCCCCCGGTGAGCGCGGCCAGTTCCCGGATGTCATCCGTGTTTCCTGGCAGCAATCCCTGCCGGTTAACCGGGTACAGCGCCACGTCGGCAGCCACCAGTTCGCGGACACCTTTCATCACTTCCCCGTGAAACTTGGTCAACGGGAAGCCCCCTGAGACCCACAGGACGTTCTTCCTTCCGCGCACGTTTCCCGCGAGCCGCGCAAGCTGCTTCAGGGCGTCCACCGACATGGCGATCCGCGTCGTCGAGTCCATGAACGGGAATGGCATGCCAAACGCGTTAGGCCCATTGCTGTACGCGGACATCGGGTAATCCCGCTCATACTTGTAAATCGCGGCTCGAAGAGCCTTGCGATCGTACGAAAAATCCTGGAGGACGCGAAAATCTTCATCCATCCCCAGCAGAGCAATGCGGGTTTCCGGCGGAAAGCGGTCGAGCATTTTCGCAATTCCGTCGTGGCCGGCGAACTGATCCTGGATCGGAGTATCAAGCCCATCGAACAGGACGATCACCGCCGGCCGGGACTTCCGCGCCCCTGAATCATCGCCTGCGATGCTCACGCCGTTGCGGGCCTGCCCCGCGGCGCCGATTTTCTCGAAGCTCGCGATCGCCTGCTCCACTCCGTTGTCGAAAACCTTCAAATCCGTGGCCTGCAGATCGGTCACCGGAGGGTGAATCAGGTCGCGAAGAGCGAAGGCTTTCGGCTGCGTCGTCGCTGAGACGGTGACCTCAACGATTCGTGTGCCGGAGCGAAACGGCGCCGGTCCAGTGGCGGGAAGAGTCTGTCCGGCCGCGGCAATCGCGCCGCAGACAAATTCGCCAAAGATGAGGAGGTCGCGAACCCGCACCATAGGACTAGACGAAGTTTCCGACGCGAGGGTAGGGCGATTCGGAAAAGAAAGTTGGCCGCCTCGGCTTCTTTGACAACGGAACCTGCTCGGGTCACATTCCAATTCTGAAGCCAAGATCGATTCCGTCGCGCAATCCTGGGCTGTGCTCTCGGGATTCGGAGATCCGGTTCGCACTCGCATGGCCATGGAATCCGCGCAGCGCCTGCTGGTCGACGATGCCCAGAGGCTGGTCAAGCTATTCACCCCGCCCTTCGATCATTCCGAAGCGAACCCCGGCTACATCATGGGTTACCCTCCTGGGCTCCGCGAAAATGGGGGCCAATATACACACGGATCGCGGTGAATGGCGGCGGCGTGGGCCCGGCTGGGTGATGGCGATCGTGCAGTCCATCTGGTGACGCTGATGAATCCGGTCGTGGTCGAGCACAGCCGCGATCCGCAAATGGCCGCCGCCTACAAGGCCGAGCCTTACATTTCGCCCGCCGACCTTTACACGGCGACGGGAAAAATCGGGCAAAGCGGATGGACCTGGTACACCGGCTCCGCTGCGTGGATGTATCGCGTTTGGATTGAGGAGGTGCTGTGCTCCCACATCTCAGGCAACCAAGTGAGAATTACGCCCTCGCGCTGAAGGATGACGGCGCGCTTCATCGCGTCATCGTGAACGTTCCTTCCGTGCGCGCTGCTAACGAAACAGCCGCTTATTCCGAAAGTTGATGCGCAGACTTCAATCTATCGCCTGCCTCCCCGCAGGCCGCGCAGGAGACTTGTGCCGCCACTGCCCGACGAGTGCGCCTAGCCCGATTAGGAGGACCGCCGGTCCGGCATGCCAAACCAATAGATGCGGCGCCTGTTGGAACATGCACTGGAATTGAAGAGGCGTCAAAGCTAGGAACACGGCCAAGCCGGTCAAGGCCGCTCCCAGTCCGGCGGATGCGAAGAGCGCTCCTCGCCGCGCCAGCAGCCAAAAGATGACCGTGGCCGGAACGGCGATCATCAGCTCCAGGGCCGCACACGGCCAGCCCTCGGAAACAAACGCCCCGGATGTCCGCCAGGGGAAGAGCAGCGCGATGCCAGCGGTTAGGAGCACGCCGGACAGCCCTAACACGCCTGAAAACGGCATGGCCTGGCGGCTGCCGGGAACCATTTGCCGCGCCAGCGAAAACGAGAACAAGACACCTCCTCCGATAAGAAGGGTCGCCATCAAGCCCATTTGAACTCCGGTCATCAGATGGAAACCGGCCTTGCTCAGGATCGCGATCAGGGCAACGGCGCAGGCGGCAAACACGGCGAGAAATGGCAGAATCAGCCTGCCCTGAGAAGGTAGCGGCTTGACCGGAGTGAGCGAGGACGCCAGCATACCATGCACTTTCTGTCGCAGAGCCGGGGAAAGTCCGCCGTCGGGCTGCGAGGCCGCCCACGCTGCCAACTGACGTTCGATGTCCGCGTCACGAGGATTATCTTGCATGATCCCGATCCTTTCCTACGCTGCTCTATCATGATGCCGTAACCTTGCGGCCCACACTGGCGAACTTGTCAGTCCCAAGTTTCCATCGACTTCCCCCTAAGCTGGCTGGCAGCAGTTGCTTGCGCTTCGACGCCTGAGCAGAAACGACACCAAGGCTACCAGGGCAAGTACGGAGGCCGCCCAGCCGCCGAAAGGCACATGCGACGAGGCGGAAGCCCGATAAAGGCTGATCGCTCCCAGGAACAAAAGCACGCCGGATAAAATGACGCGGAGCCTTTGTTGGGGCAGGCGGCCCGCCACCAGCGCGGCAAGCTGACCGCCAACCATAACCGTCGGGATGGTGATGGCCAGGATGTTCCAGGGCACCTTCGTCCCTTGCACCGCGCTCACGCCCAGGTGTGTGAAGGCAGCGGCTATCGACGCACTGGCGATGATAAGGTGCGAATTCCCGGAAGCCACACGGACGGGCATTCCCCGGAAGACTTGTTCCACGGTGCTCAATTCTCCGGCAGAAAAACCGACCAGCCCGTGGAAGATGCCGCCAATAGAGGCCGCAGCCCCGCGCCACATGTCGTTCAGAACGCGATAAGAATAAACCCGCCCATGACTGTCGACATGGCGTTTCAACTCTCCTCCCAGCGAACCGTCTTGGGGAAGGACCGGGACATGAGCATGACTATCCTCACCCTTGCTGAATAGGAGACCGGAGAGCCCCAGAAGCCCGATGCCAATGATCGCGAGCATCCACTGCGCGGGCAGGAAATGAGAGGCGTAGCCTCCCAGCACCGCCATCGGCGCAGCGAACAAAACTGCGTATCCCGCGATCCGGAAATCGATCAGACCGGCTCGCCAGAAAGCGGTGGTCGAACTCATGAAGCCGAATATTTCCGTCATGATCCCGACCTCGACCGCCTGAACCGGTTCCAGATGGCGGCCCAGGAGCGGGAAGATCAGCGTGTAGAAGGGCAAGAAGAGTGCCGCGCCCGACACGCCCAGCGTATTGGCTGTGACACAGATCGCAAGCGCAATCGGCGACATCCACCAGAACTGCAACCAGTAGTCCATGCCCTGTACTTCGCTAGAAGCCTGCAGAAAGTTACGCGGTCGCGGCGGGTCTGGCTGCTCCCAAGATTTTTTCCCGCCCACCGTAACTTCCGCTGTTCCCACGGCGAAACCATCGATGTGAGGATGAGTCTGGGATGAATTCCGAGAGATCTTTGTTCGCCAGCCGGTACAAAATGCTCGCCTTCTGGTCCGGCTCCGCAATGGTGGCTGTAGGAGTCGCGCTGCACATTCCGATGTTTTTGATGGGAAGAAAGACAGGGTACAGGTTGGCGGGAATGCCGATGGACCCGGGCATGCTGATTGGGATGGCGCTCATCATACTGGGAGTGCTTGCAGCCGCGTACGGGTTGCTGCCCGCGCACCGCCACCGTAAGGAAGCCAGCCACGAATTCATCGGGCCATCTCACGAATTCATCGCCCCGCCTGAGGATGCGCCGCTGACGAAGGCCCATTGGATACAGATAGGGCTGGTTGGTATCGCGCTTGTCATCGACGTAATGAAAGCCGCGTCCCTCGGCTTCGTGACTCCCGGCATGCGCGTCGAGTACGGCCTCGGAGCCGCGGCGATCGCGGTCTTGCCGGTCGTCGCCCTAACTGGCACAACGGTGGGATCGTTCATCTGGGGCACGCTGGCCGATATTTATGGGCGACGGGCCTCGATCCTTCTCGCCGCCGTCATGTTCGTTGGTACCTCCATCTGCGGAGCCATGCCGTCCTTCGCCTGGAACGTTTTCATGTGCTTTATGATGGGGCTCGCCGCCGGCGGCATGCTGCCCGTCGCGAATGCGCTGCTGGCCGAAATTATGCCGACCAAGCACCGCGGCTGGTGCCTGGTATTGCTCGGGGGCGTCGGCACCATCGGCGGGTACTTCGCGACCAGCGCGCTCTCCGCGCTGCTGCAGCCGCACTTTGGCTGGAGGATCATGTGGCTCCTCGGTTTTCCCACCGGACTGATTCTGATTGCCCTAAGTCCGCTGCTTCCCGAGTCCGCCCGTTACTTGATTGAGATGGGCCGTATCGAGGAAGCACGCCAGACGCTGGCGCGGTACGGGGCCGTGATTACGACCAGTTCCCCCGCGGCTGCACGCGAGACGGAACGGTCCGGGATTCCGGTCCTGTCTCGTCCGCGACTGGGCTTGACCGTCGCGCTTACGCTCGCGGCGCTGGCCTGGGGCTTTGTAAATTTTGGCGTGATGCTGTGGCTTCCGTCCAGCTTGGTCGCCGAAGGCCGCAGCGTGGGCCTCGCCAGCGCCCTCATTGCGCGGTCCACATTGATCGCGGTTCCTACCGTTGCGGTCGCGACCTATCTGTACAGCCTTTGGAGCACCAAGCGGGTGCTCATTGTGGCCATCGGAATCACCACCATGGGATTGCTGGCCACGCTCCTGCGGAATAACAAAGCACTGCAGTTCCTTTCCAATCCGCTGGTCTCCGTCTCGCTCCTGATCGTCGGTACCAGCGCCGTGATCTCGATTCTCATGCCCTACGCCGCTGAGAATTTTCCCGTCAGGCAGCGAGGCCGCGCCACCGGCTGGGTGGCGGGTTGTAGCAAGGTGGGTGGAGTCATCGCGCAGGGATTCGCCGCATTGGCCTTGGTGCCGGCCTTTGGCGTGGCAGCCGGGGCGATTGCGATCCCCACCGTGGCTTCCTTGCTGCTTGTCGCGGTCTTCGGCCACGAGACGCGCGGGCGCGACCTGCGCGAATTGGAAACTGAGCTTGCCGGGCAAGAGGCCTGATGCGGAGATCGAACTGATGCTCCGCTCTGCTCTAATCCTGTTCGTCCCTCTTGCCGCTCTTTCCGTTTTTGCGCAGCAACCTCCGCCCTCGCCGGACCGGCCTTGGGCTGTGTCGCTCGGGCCCGGTTCGAGTGCAGGCGCGGCTTTGCTTTCTGGCGGAGCGCTTTCTGGAGGGGCGCTCTCCGGCGCCCGGCCGTCTCTCGATCCTAATCGGCTCTACACTCTGCCCGACCTGGTTGATATCGCCGAACAGAACAATCCCGAGACAAGAGTTCTGTGGGAGCGCGCAAAGCAGAGAGCTGCGGCGGCCGGAGTCGCTCGCAGCGCGCTGTTTCCGACGCTTGCGGCTGTCGCATCCGCCTCCATGAATCAGTACTCGCTGTTCTTCGGTAAGTTCTATCACGAGGACACCGCGCTGTTTCCGGCCATCGTGAATTTGTCCTACACGGTATTCGACTTTGGCGCGCGCCAAGCGAGAATCGATGAGGCGCGGGCGAACCTGCTGGCGGCGGATTTCTCTTTCAACGACACGCACCGTAAAATCATCTTCCGCGTGACGGAGGCATACTATCGATTACTGGACGCACTGAGCCAGGAGGGCGCGGCGCAGGCCACGCTTACGGACGCGCAAACCGTCCAGGATTCCGTAGAGGCAAGGCTTGCCAACGGCCTGGCGACGCTGCCGGACGTTCTGGAGGCTCGCTCCGCCACCGCGCAGGCACGATACGAGCTGGCATCCATCCAGGGGCTGGAAGCAATCGCACGAGGCGGGTTGGCAACTGCGTTAGGCGCGTCTCCGGCGGCTGAATTCCACGTCGAGAATACTTCCGGCTCTGCGCTGCCGGTGGCGGCGGAGGAGCCCATTGAAACGATAATGACCCGCGCCATCGGGCAGAGACCGGATTTGCTTGCACAGGTCGCCTCGGTGAGGTCAGCGGACGCCGAAATTAAGCGCGCTCGCTCCGCTTACTATCCGCAGTTCGACGTTTCCGCGGATTGGGGCCATACCAACGGTTTCGGCGAGCAGAAAAACTTCGGCGCCTCGGCACAATCGGAAATTTATCCCTATCAGGCACAACTCAGGATCACATGGGATGTCTTTGACGGAGGGGCTCGTAGAAATGAACTGGTTCGTGCTCAGTCCGAAGCGCGCGAGGCGCGGGCGCAGGTAGCGCTGTCACGCGACCAGATCGAGGACGAGATCTGGACTTCTTACACAAATCTAAAAACATCGCAGCAGCAACAGGAAGCCGCGAACGCTTTGCTTGAAGCCGCACAGCAATCCTACGAGTCCGCCACGGAGGCGTTTCAGGCGGGAGTGAGGACGTTCATCGACGTGACCACGGCTCAGCGGACCTTGGCTCGGGCCCGCTCGGCCCAGGCGACCGCTAGAATCCAACTGCTGTCGAATTACGCGGACTTTGCGTTTCGGGCCGGCGATCCCCTTAAGGCCGCCCAACATTGACCATGTTTTCCCACGCGCCCGCTTTGGATATTTTCGGTTCGTTTTTCCCGATCTGGATGTTGTGCATCGGGGCTGCAGTCCTGCTCACGTTGCTCCTACGCTTTGTGCTGGTCCGCATTCGGCTGGACCAGGAGCTCGGGCCGCGGGTCATCATCTATCCGAGCATGGTCGCGCTATTTGCGTGCTCCATTTGGCTTGTGTTTTTCAACTATTGAGGAACCTATGAAAAAGAGAGTCTTGGGCCGAATCGTTGGTCTGTTGATTGTGGCGGGAGCCGTTACCACAGGGTTGGCGGTGTGGCGCAAGATTCGAATCGACCCGCAGACCGATGACGCGGAAGTGTTCGCGAATCTGATTGGGATCGCTCCGGAAGTGGCCGGGCGGATCGTAAAGATCAACGTTAAGGACAATCAGCCGGTACATAAAGGCGACGTGCTCTTCGAAGTCGATCCCATTCCGTATGAGCACGCGCTGGAAGCGGCGCGATCGCAGCAAGCAACGCTGGAGGGACAGATCCGGGATTTGAAGCGCTCGATCGAAGCGCAAAAGAGCGCTGTGGTCTCCGCGACGTCGAACACCAGGAGCGCTCAAGCGAAGATCGCCAGCTCCGAAGCAGCCGTGCAGGCGGCGCAGGCAGCGATCGATGCGGCAAAAGCAGCGCTGTCGCAGGCGGATGCAGACTACACCTACGCCGAAAACAACGTTCTCCGCCTAGAACCTCTGCTCACAAGACAGTTCGTCACGGTCGATCTGGTGGATCAGGCCAGAACTTCGCGGTCGGTCAAGGGGGAAGTTGTACGCCAGGCCCGCTCCCGTTTGGCGCTGGCTGAGGCACAGTGGTCCGTGGCGGTCGCCCAGCAGAACGAAGCCCAAGCCGGTTACGAGCAGAGCAACGCTCAACTGGATCAGTCTAAGAGCAGCGTCGTTCTTCTTGATCCCCTGGTTGACCAGCGCGAGGCCCGCGAAGCGGCGGTCAAGGATGCTGCCTACAATCTGGAACGGTGCAAAGTTCTCGCGCCGTTCGACGCGCGGGTGACGAACCTGACCATTTCCGAGGGCGCCTACGCGCACGTTGGCCAGCAGGCGTTCACGCTGATCGACACGCGAACCTGGTGGGCGATCGCCAATTTTCGAGAGACGGAACTCAACCGCATTCGGCCCGGCACGAAGACGGATGTCTATGTGATGTCCAGACCCGACCGAAAATTCGAAGGAACCGTGGAAAGCGAGGGTTTTGGCGTTACTCCCGACACCAGTTTGGTCGGCAGTTTGTCGCAGGGGCTGCCCGATGTGCAGCGTTCCTTGAACTGGGTGCATCTCGCAACGCGCTTCCCGGTGCGAGTTCGCATTGAAAACGCTCCGCCCGACGACGTTCGCATGGGCGCCTCTGCGATGGTGGTGGTGCGCGGAGAACGGCGCTAAGAAATCCGTTATGGAGATTTCGGCAAAATCCTCCTTAATCGGCGACTCAGCTCTCGACCGGCTAGGTTCGTTCCTGATGGAGGAGCTCGCACCGTACCCTGGCCGCGCTGCTGCCGTGGCCCGTATGGCGACCGCCTGCGTCGTCACCATGCTGGTGGTGATGGCGTTCAAGCTTCCCAACGGTTTTCTGGCCGTCTTTTACGTCCTGGCGATCTCACGCGAGCACGCACGGGCCACGGTCCGGAATGGATTTGCCCTGGTGCTGGGCAACATCGCCGGGCTTGCATTGGCGTTGGCGGGCATAATTCTCTTTATCGATTACCCTCTGCTGCATTTTATCTTCGCGGTGGGAACGTTCTTTGTCGCGTTCTTCTTGCTCCGTACGCTCGCCAATTTCAGCCTCGCCTTCGGCTTCAGCATCATCCTGGTCGCCGCGACATCGGTGAACATCATCTGGGCGGACCCCAATCCGCTCCGGCCGGACGTTTCGATTACGCTCTGGACCTCATTCGGGATGATCCTGGGAACGCTGGCAACTGTGCTGGCGGACTGGATCTTCGCGCCGCACTCGACGGCGCCGGATCTTTTGAGGAACTCGCACAAAACGGAGTGCGGCGCGATCGTGGTCCCGCCCGATTTGGTGGTGCGCGCCACACCCTTTGCGCTTCCGAGCGGTCCACGCCGGATGTTCGTCGCCGGCGCATTTTCGAATCCCGCGTACCAGGCATTCGCACTCAAGGGCTGTCTTGCGGCAACCATCTGTTACGTGACCTGGGCCGGTCTCGCCTGGCCCGGCCTCGGCGTCTGCACGGTCACGTGTCTGATCGCCGCGCCGCTCTCGACTCCGGGATCCTCAAGCCAACGGTTGATCACGCGTCTGCTGGGATTATTCACTGGCGGCGTAATCTGCGGGATCGGCTCCCAGGTTTTCATCCTCCCTTACGTAGACTCGATCGTCGGCTTCATGGTGCCGTTCGCGATCGTCTCCGCGGCCGCGGCGTGGATCGTGACATCGAGTCCCCGGCTCGCCTATTTCGGCCGCCAGATGGCGCTGGCTTACTATCTCACCATGTTCCAGACTTGGGGAGTCAACGCCTCGCTGGCGGCTAGCCGGGATCGTTTGATGGGAATCTTGCTGGGGCTGCTCGCCATGTGGCTCGTTTTTGACGTCCCCGGCGCACGGCCGCGATGGGTACGATGCGGTTGGATAGAATCAGCCTAGGTGTTTGAAGCATTCAAGCAGCTAACGACTTACCTCGCCGGAGGCATCGAGGTTGCGGCTGCGTTCATCATTGGCATCGCCGCCATCGAAGCAACCGTGCGAGCTTTTCCCCTCTTTGTTCCTCGCAAGGCCTTGTTAAAGGACGACGTTGAGCTGGTTCGGTTGCAGCTTGGGCGCTGGCTCACCTTAGCCATCGAATTCGAACTTGCCGCCGATATCTTGCGGACAGCGGTTGCGCCGACCTGGAATGACATCGGCCAACTGGCCGCGATTGTAGTCCTCCGCACGGTCCTGAACTTTTTTCTGCAGCGAGAAGTGGCCAAAGCCGGACTTCGCGAATGACCATCTTCACGCTGCTCTACTGCGCCCGGGGCTCGGCATGTACGGGGAGATTCCGAATACCCATCATGCCCGTAATGGGCCGCTTTCAACGAGCAGCGCGCTCCTGCAAGGCTTGGTCAGGGTAGACAGTCGGACAGTCTGCCGATCTCGCGTGGGAGCGCCTCGGTGAAGGTCATGCGGATTCCGTGCTCCGGTCGGAGGATCACCATCGGACGTGCTTCGATTGTCTGGCCCGGAACCAGCCTAAGATCGTATTTCCTGAGCAGAACGCTCAGAATCATGAGGATCTGCAGCATGGCGTAGTTACCGCCGATACAGCCGCGCGGCCCGGCCCCGAAGGGCAAAAAGGTGAAAGGCCTGTGAAGTTTCTCATTCGCTTTGGTGAAGCGCCCCGGGTCGAAACTCTCCGGGTTCTCCCAGTACTGACGCGCATGATGAGCGCCGTAAATGAACACCACGACCGTTGACCCTCGGGGAATTGCGAGATCCCCTGCACGGTCGTCTGCGAGGGCCATTCGGTCGACCATCCAAAACGGCGGATACAGGCGCAGTGCCTCCTGTATGACCTGGGTTGCAAACTCGAACTTCGGAACGTCGGAGTAACTCAGAGGCCTTCCGCCCAGCGCAGAATCGAACTCCTGCCGTAACCTTTCGAGACAATCCGGGCGCGAGCTTAGCAGGTAGAGAAGCCACGATAAAGCATTCGACGATGTCTCATGGCCGGCGACCAGCAGTTGCATGCTCTCGCTCAAGACCAGTTCATCGCTCATGCCTTCGCCGTCGCTGTAACGAGCATCCATCAGGATCTGCAGTAAATCATGGCCGGGCGCCTCCCGGCGCCGCCTCCTGATGTAGTCGAGCAGAATGCCGTCAGCGCGGGTTCGCATTTCCTCGTGTCTGCGCAATTCGCCGGAGACCGCGAACCAGGGATTCAGGTAGGGCTGAATGGTTTGACGAACCATAAATTCCTGGACGGTCGAGATGGTCAGGCTGATGAGGTCGATGTCCTCGTCCTTCAGCCGAGCGCCAAACAGAGACCTCCCGACCATCCCGAAGGTAATTTTCATCAGGTGGGGGTAGATATCGACGGGGCCGATACGGGCTTGTCTGTCGAAATCCCGCAGCGAGTCCGTGAGGGAGTCCTGCATGATCGAGGACAGAACCTCAAGTTGCTTCCGGTCAAAACCCTTCTGGATGAGACGCCGCTGGGTGCGCCACGCTTCCCCGTGAGTGGTGAGAAGCCCCTTGCCCAGGAAGTGGCCCATCCGCTTCACTTGAATTTCGGATTTATGGTAATTTTCCGCATTGGTCTTCAGCACGTGCTGAATGACGGCGGGATTAGTGGTTACGATGGCTTCTTTGACGCCGCCAAAATAGAACCGGAAGGTGTCGCCGATGGAGTTCGGTGTACTTCGACAGAACCTGTACAGGATTGTGGGCCATCCCGCGCGAATCCATGAAGGAGCGGAATCGGGAAACGACGGGCACGGTTGGGGGCAAGCTCACTGCCTCGCTGCCCAGGCGCTTCAAAAGTATCAGATGATGTCTGATCGCCTGCCTCATTGTGGGATGTTGCCGATAGGGAACGCCATACTCTTCGGCGGTCTCCTTGACAATCCGGGTCAGCGGAGCATAGTGAGTGTGGCACACAAAAGGGCACAGATGATGGACGATGTGGTGGTTGAGCCCGCCTGCAAGCCAACCCACCAGCGGGTTACTCGTCGCATAATCCGCCGTTGTCGCGAAGATGTGATACACGCCGTTGTCAAACTCCCCGCGGTTGGAGGGAAAGTAAGTGCTGTCGACCGTATGCGTGGTCTGGAATACCAGCGATACGGTCAAACCGATGATCAGATGGGCAAGCACGAAAGCCGAAGCGACCAGCACAGGCGATTTGCCCAGCAACACCACCGGCAAAATAAGCATGTAAGTGAGGTAGAATCCTTTACCTGCAAAAAGGATGGCGTATTCTCGCGCTGGATGCTTGGTGCGTTTCAGATATCCGTGGGACGGGAAGAAAAAGCACTCGAAGTCCCTTAGGAAAACATAATCGAGAGAAAACAGCGCGTAAAAGAACAGCGCATAGATGTGCTGGAACCGCTGCAGGCGCGTGCGGGGCTCGTGGGGCGTGAACCGAAAGATGCTGCGCCCCGTAAGCGCGTCGTCTTCACCGTGGAGATTGATGCAGGAGTGGTGTCCTCGATGATGGAGGATGCGCCACATATATGAGTTGATTCCGCAAACATCGAAAACATAGTTCAGGGCTTTGTTTACAAACCGCACTGACGAGATGGCATTGTGGTTGCTGTCGTGCGCGATATTCAGCAAGAGGAATGTCTGGGCCAGGCCATTCAAAAGGTAGACGGCCACAAACCTCCATGAATCCGGCTTGAGCGCATAGAGAACAATCCAGCTACCCGCCAGCACAGCCAGACCTACGGCGATTTTGACCCACATCGTGCGGTCGGCTTTGGGGGAAATGTTCCCGCTGGAAAAGAAATCGTCGAGGCGGCGGCGTAAGACTCTCGGGAATGAAGATACACTTGCCGGGTCGCCAACGGAGCGCCGCGGCGAGTCCTCCGATGGTACAAGATCATCGATGTCCGGCTTCGGGCTGATGACCGCCTCTGTCTCGAACGTCACAGATCCCTTCGCAATGATAGCAGGTCGGCGCAATGCAGTCCCCGGCTCCGGCACCGCCCGGTGGCGGCTGGCCGCCTCTTAGCCAGCAGCGGATTCCGTTGGCCGGACACCGCCCCTGATAGGCGTCAGAACTTCATGTTAGCTCGAAACCTTGAAGGGAGGATCAGGGGAATTGGATCAGATGGACCGGCGTGGGTACATGTTCCCGGAAGTCGACGCCGGGTGGTGCCGCTTTCCAGCTTTGCAAATCTCTGTTAACATAGATCGACCACTGGTATGGAACGAACAGGCTTTGAATCGGGCGATCGGACGCCCGGGCGGGCTGCGCAGGACTTCTCGCTTTCGGCGGGGTTTCCCGTAGATATGCTTTTGAGCAACGGCAGACTCGTTCGACCCCGGAAATCCAGCGGCCGGGGCACACCGGAGGTCGGGGATCAAGTCTTGACTACCCTCGATTCGTGGCGACGAAGGTTGTAGCAAAATCGGCGGACGTGTTGTCGCAGATAACCAGGACCAACTCCGGCGATTTAGCCCGCAGACGACCTAGCCCGTACAGGCGCTGGACTCGCCCCGCTTCCGCCAAGGCTTGCCGCCGAACTCCCGACCGGGCCGGGCGGCGAATCGGTTTCGGATGGTCCTGCCATTGTTCTTCTCGAATCCGGTCTGCCCCCTGTGCACGGGGAGCATTGAGACCTTCGTTTTCCGATACAGAAGTTTCTCATTCGACCCAGGAGGTTAGCGAATGGCGGCGCCACCGCCATGAGGACAGGGCCGATCTATGATGACGTCGATTTTAGAAAAGCTGGATAGTCTAGGGGATCAGCACCCGCACAAACTTCTCTATTCGTACATTGACCTGAACGGCCATCAGATCGAAGGCTACTCATACGAGTCGTTTCTCCACCGGACGAAGGTGATCGCCGGACATTTGCGGAAGGAGCATCGTTTTGCGTCGCAGGACCGGCTTCTGCTCGCCTACCCGCCCGGGCTCGAAATGATTTGCGCGTTTTTTGGATGCGTGCGCGCGGGGTTGATCCCCGTGCCCGTGTACCCCCCCAGTTCGCATGGCTTTCAGGGGGCCCTGTACAAAATGGTCCACATCGCCAAGGATTGCCAGGCGGCCGGAATCTTAACCAGCAAAGACTACCACGGGTCCTTGAAGACAAATCTCGCCAGAAGCGGAGTCTCGGCATCCGGCGTCGACGTCGACTACATCTCCGGTCTTCCCTGGATCGTAACGGAAGACTTCGTCGATACGATTTCGGACGAAACGTTCAACGGCGCTTCCAAGATTCTGTTCCTCCAGTACACCTCGGGGTCGACCAGAGATCCCAAAGGCGTGATGGTCACGCACGAAAACATATTGCATAACTGTCCTCTGGTGATCGACCATCCTTCGCCGGTGGTCGTATCCTGGCTTCCGCAGTATCACGATATGGGACTGATCGGGTGCTACCTTTACCCCGCGCTTACCGGCGGCACCACCTACGGCTTCGCTCCCACCGATTTCATTCAGCGCCCCACCCTGTGGTTCGACGCGATCAAGACTTACGGGGCTAGCGCCTCGGCGGCGCCCAACTTCGCTTACGACTATTGCCTGCGCGCCGGGCGGCTTTCCAAGGAGAGTCTGGAAACTTGCGATCTCAGCTCGCTCAGGTTGTTGATGGTCGCCGCGGAACCGGTCAAGCCAAACACGTACACCCGGTTTCTGGAGGCGTTTCAGGCTTACGGACTCAAGTCGGAGAGTTTTTTTGTTGCCTTCGGACTGGCCGAGAACACTCTGGCCGTTTCGCTCGGCGGCCGCAATATCGTCTCCGTCAACAAGAACGCCGTCGCGCTGGGGAAGGCCCGCATGACCACCGAGGTCTCGGAAATCGGCGCGTCCAGCCAGATCGTCAGTTGTGGACCTCCCTTGCCAGGCCTTACCGTAAAGATCGTCGATCCAGAGAAGCACGTGGCCCTGGATCCGGGCCGCATCGGCGAGATCTGGATCGCTGGAGAAAGCAAGTGCCTGGGATACTGGAACAATCCGGAACTGACGCTGAAACTGTTTCATGCCCGGCTGGTGGACGACAGCCCCTATGACGATGGCTACCTTCGGACCGGCGACATGGGTTTCTTCCATGACGGAGAACTCTTCGTTTGCGGCCGTATCAAGGACATGATTATCCTCCGCGGGCAAAACTATTACCCGCAGGATATCGAGGAAGTCGTAGAGAAAGCCTCCGGCCTGATCCGGTCCAACTGCGTTGCCGCGTTTCAGATTCACGAGGACAGTGAGCCGGCGCTGGCGATTGTCGCCGAAGTGAAAAATCAAAAGGCGCTTCCGGATGCGCTGAAGATCGCCGCTGCGGTGCGGAATTGCCTCAACGTGGAAGTGGCGCTGATCTCCTTTATTGCACCCCGTGCGATACCGAGAACCAGTTCCGGCAAGATCATGCGTCATAAAACCAAGCACATGTGGCTGGAAGGTCAATTTACCGTTCTCTCCGAGTTTTCGCGGGAAAAAGACGCCGAATCCTCGGTGTCCGATGCTGAAAGCCAGTCGCCTTTCGGATTATTGAAGGCCCGGTACAACCTGACGGGCACCGAATCGTACAACCTCATTGAAGCTGGCCTCGATTCCCTGGATCTAGTAGTGTTCATGCACGAGATCAAGGAACTTCTAAAGCATAAGGGCGCCGAGATGCTGGCGCGGCAGGTGGATATCGGCGTCATTCAGCGTGTAAGCGTAGCCGAACTGTTTCAACTGGCCGAACAGTTGGAGCAGGCTCCCGAGGAGGCGCTGGATCTGCTGCGGCATTCCTTGGCGGCTTTCCGGGAAGAGCAGCGCACGGCAGAAGCTCTAATGATGAGCAACGACCGGAAGCTTATCTTCGAGCCTCCGGCGCCCGCGCCATTGCCCGAGATACCGATCCTGAATCATGTTTTGCTCACCGGCGGCACCGGCTTCATCGGGCCGTTCCTCGTGAAAAGTCTGCTGGAACAGACGCGGGCGAAGATCCATGTTCTCGTCAGGGCGTCCGACGAGCAGCAGGGCAGGCAGAGACTCACGGCGGCAATGGAATCGATGGGACCTTGCTCGGCCGGGCTGATGCAGATGTTCGAGACTCGCGTGATTCCCGTTTGCGGGGATCTCGGGCAGGCCAAGCTGGGTCTCACGCAGGAGGCCTGGGATTTCCTCGTCAACGAAATCGATACCGTGTTCCATAACGGCGCAACCGTAAACTACTTGTTCAACTACGACCGGATGCGTGACGCCAACGTGCTGGGAACCAACGAGGTCCTGAGGCTGGCGTTCGAAGGAAGGCCCAAGAGCTTCAATTACGTCTCGACTACCTTCGTGTTTGGCTGGGCGGTTAAGAAGGTCTTGTATGAGACCGACATGAACGAGCAGATGGAGCTTCTCGATTTTGGATACAGCCAATCCAAA
>CAWISY010000119.1:0-5783 GCA_963838455.1 Bryobacterales bacterium | reverse complement strand
GCTCGCTGTTCACTTGACTCGACTCGTGATATAAAGTACTCGCCGTAAGCCTCTCGGTCAATGGTCTTACTAGAACGGGCGGTTCCCGATTCGACAAGTCCGGCGTACCGCATCCAGTTCGCAGATCGCGGAGGGGTCGGCGGCGAATCGCGACGGGGCCTCCGGGTTCGCTGGGGCCGTTCACTAGCGGCCTGGCGGGGACTTTGAGTCACGGATGCTACTCCAGACGGTAATTCGGAGCTTCCTTGGTGATGATGACGTCGTGGACATGGCTCTCGCGCAGGCCGGCGACGGTCAGGCGCACAAACCGGGATTTTTCGCGCAGCTCGGCGATGGTCGCGCAGCCGCAGTAGCCCATGCCGGCGCGCAAGCCGCCCACCAACTGGTAGCTCAGCTCCGCCAGCAGGCCCTTGTAGGGCACGCGGCCCTCGATGCCTTCGGGCACCAGTTTGCCGCTGGTGTCCTGCGGATAGCGGTCGGACCCGGCCTGCATCGCGCCCATTGATCCCATGCCGCGGTAGCTCTTGAACGTCCGGCCCTGGTATAGGATGGTTTCGCCGGGGCTCTCTTCCACGCCGGCAAACAGGCTCCCGATCATCACGCAGTCGGCGCCGGCCGCGATCGCCTTGGTGAGATCGCCCGAGTACTTGATGCCGCCGTCAGCGATCAGAGGTACGCCGGTACCGGCCGCTGCCTTGGCGCATTCGGAGATAGCGGTGATTTGCGGAACGCCTGCGCCGCTCACCACCCGAGTGGTGCAGATGGAGCCCGGTCCGATCCCCACCTTTACGCCGTCCACGCCCAATCCGATCAGATCGCGTGCGCCTTCGTAGGTTGCCACATTGCCGGCGATCAACTGCACCTCTGGCAGTGCGCGCTTGACTGCGGCCACGGCATCCATCACGCCCTTGCTATGGCCGTGCGCCGAGTCGATAGCGATCACGTCAACTTTCATCTTGCACAATTCCTGCGCCCGCTCCAGAAAATCGGCGCCGGAGCCCACGGCCGCGCCGACGCGAAGGCGGCCCTGCGCATCCTTGGCCGCGTTGGGGTACTTCAGCTTCTTCTGGATGTCCTTGACGGTGATCAAGCCTTTGAGGTTGTAGTGCTCATCCACCACCAGCAGTTTTTCCACGCGATGCGTGTGCAGAATCGCCTCGGCTTCCTCGAGCGTGGTGCCGACGCCGACGGTGATGAGATTCTCCTTAGTCATCACCTGCGATATCGGCAGATCGTAGCGAGTCTCAAAGCGCAGATCGCGGTTGGTCAGAATGCCCACCAGCTTTCCGTCCTTGGTCACGGGAACGCCGGAGATGCGGTAGCGCTTCATGACGTCCAGCGCGTCGGAGATTTTTTTCTCCGGGTCGATGGTCACCGGATCGACGATCATGCCGCTTTCTGAGCGCTTCACGCGGTCCACTTCCTCGGCTTGCCGCTCGATCGACATGTTGCGGTGAATCATGCCGATGCCGCCCTGTTGCGCCAGCGCAATGGCCAGATGCGATTCGGTCACCGTATCCATGGCGGAGCTGACGATGGGAATATTGAGGCCGATTTTGCGCGTCAGCCACGTGCGCGTATCCGTCTGGGCAGGGACGACCTCGCTGCGAGCCGGCAGCAGCAAAACGTCGTCAAACGTGAGGCCTTCGGGGATTGTTTCTGGAATCATGCGGGGATACTTTGATGATACCCCGCGCGAGTCGCAACTGTGCCCCTAATCCGGGGAAGGTTTTTCCGCGCTCTCGATCACCAACAGCTCGATCGTGGCGCGTGCCGCCTCGGCTCGCAAGCCGAGCTCATCCTGAAGCGCTGTCAGAGCGCGGGCGGCCATGTCCGCGTCATCCGCCGCGTTCACATCCAGGGTCCAAAGCCGCAACGGAAAGTCGAAGAGTCCGGTGAGGCCAGTGTGATCGATCACCGGGCGGTCGACATAGAGCGACCATAAGGCCGTGATCTTCTCCATCGAGACGCGATTAGTCTCGGGCACCGCCGGGGCGTCCGCCTGGACCGGCTTGAGCTTCGGCCCTCCCTTCGCGATTACGAGGTTGTAAACCTGCAGCAGCTTGGACTCGCGCCGCAGCTTCAAATGAAACCGGTCCGTAAGAAGCTCCTGGAGCATCCACCGCACTTGATCCGTTCCTGGCGTAGCGTCGCCTGGCGCCTTCGCGTCCACATCGAACATGTTGCCGATCCCAGTCGCCCATCCGGGACCACCCGAGACCTGGTAATCCTTGATGCCGTAGGCGCCCACCACCAGTTCCCTCAGCGTAACCGCCCTCAGTTCGACGCGATTGCCTGACACGCGGATCTGTGTGATACCGGGCTCCTTCAGGATCGGAGCTCCTGCGCCATTCAAGTGCGGGCGGATGGATGCAACCTCGAAGCTTTGCCCCCGGGTTTGCCCAAGGGTGGCAACCGCCGTCAGCACCAGCAAAGAAATCCTCACCATACCCGGCTAATTCTCCGAAGGATTAGGCAGAACATGATCGACCACGATGGTCTCGATGGGCGCCTTCTGCGATTCCAGTTTCAGCCCCAGCTTGTCCAGGGCCGCGACCAGCACGGGATCGATGCTGCCTACCGGGTCCGACGTGCGGCCTTGCGTAAAAGGAAGGTCGAGTTTGATGTCATAGCCGCCGCTCAGGTTGGTGTTGTCGATCACGGGACGGTCTGTGAATGCAGTGGCGACATCCACCAGCGTCGAGATTCGCGTCATCTCCATCCGTGAGCCTTCGGGACCCAAGACGCTTTTGCGGTCGCCGGCAATGACGGTCCCGCCGGATCGATCGAAAAGGTTCGAAGCGCAGGAAGGCGTAGGCGGCGTGCCGGCATCGAGAGGCTTCGGTTTCATCCTGAGGCCGCCTTTGGCGACTACCAGCGCGTACACGGGTTTTTCGCGCTGTTCGCGGTGAACGGCCATCTGGAACCGGGCGGCCAGAAGGTCTTGCAGCATCTCCGGAATCTGGTCCCGGGTTGCGCCGGCGGGCAGTTTCGCGTCCACATCGAACCACGTCCTGGCCATCCAGGAGGGCGCCGCAACCTGATCCGCCCGGACCCGGTAGGCCATGCAGACCAGCCTCTGAAGCGGCTGCCGGAGCCGCACGCCGCCGTCATCGATGTTCGCCACCTGTACGGGCGCTGTGGCTGCGTTGTCAAAGGGTACCGGCTTGACCGAGGCGACTTCAAACACCGGCCGCGGAGCCTGCGCCAATGCTGCCAATGCCGCTACGGCGAGCAGGACTAGCGAGTACCGCGTCATGACGGATTCTTGGCGAGCGTCGTCGTAGCCAGCATACCGCCGAGCCCCATGGTCTCGACCGCGGAGGACGGCACGATCACCATCGCGCCTTTCTCCTTGATCGCTTCATACAGCATGTTCATGGCGCGTAGGTGCAGGGCGACGGGATTGTCGCGATACATCTCGGCCGCCTCGGCAAATTTGCCCGAGACCTGTGTCTCAGCCTCGCCCAGGATGATGCGGGCGCGGCGCTCGCGGTCGGCCTGGGCTTCGCGGGACATGGCGTCTTCCAGCATCTGCGGGATGCGAACGTCGCGAATTTCGACCGATTGCACGGTGATCCCCCAGGGATTGGTCTTCTGATCCAGAACTCGCTGCAGCTCATGGCCCATCATCTCTCGCTCCGCGATCATCTGCGATAATTCATGCCGCCCGATCGCTTCCCGCAAAGCGGTTTGCGCGCTGAGCATGACGGCGTTTTCGAAGTCGGCCACTTCGAGTAGCGACTTCTCCGCGTTCCAAACCAGCCAGAACACGATGGCATCGACGCTGGTGGGGACCGTGTCGCGAGTCAGCGTCGATTCGGCGCTAACGCTGGTGGCGCGGATGCGCTGGTCCACGTAAGGGGTCAACGTGTCCACCACCGGGATGATCACGAACATTCCCGCCCCTTGCAGCCGCAGGTAGCGGCCCATGCGCAGTACCGCAACTTTTTCCCACTGCCGCACCACCTTGATCGCAAACAAGAAATAAAATCCGATGGCTACCGCCGCGTAAAACGGCGCAGGACTCTGCAGCAGCACCGCCCCCGCCAACCCAAGTGCCACGCACGCGGCGAAGGCGACCACGCCCGGACCGCTAAATGGAAGCATCTCATTTCCTCCCGTTTTCCAATTCGCTCAATCGCGACATCAGTTCCTGCACCGTGAATCCCCCGGCTCCGGCGCGAGCCACAAACTCGCCTACCAACTGCTCCAGCATCCTGCCGCGCTCATTCTCGTCCTGAACGAACTTTCGATCCGCAATGAAGGTGCCGGTGCCTTGCTGCGTGTCCAGCACCCCGCGAATCTCCAGCTCGCGGTACGCGCGCAGGACGGTATTCGGGTTGATCGCCAAGTCGACCGCCAACTGCCGGACCGTGGGGAGCTGATCACCCGCGGTCAGAGATCCGGAGGCTAAACCGGCTTGCACCTGATCGATGATCTGGCGATAGGCTGGAACGCCGCTCTGCAAATCCAGCCGGAATCGGATTGGAGGTCTTGCCGCCATGGTCATCGATACTTCTACTGTACTAGTTATATAGATCACCGTCAAGACCATTCTTTGCTAAACTCATGAACGGCTCAACTTATGATTTCAGCGACACAATTGCGGCCGGGAATGGTGATCAAGTTCAACAACGAATTGTGCACGGTCTTCAAGATGGAACATCGCACGCCCGGCAACCTGCGCGGCTTCGTGCAGGTGAAGATGCGCAAGCTCAGCACGGGCACGATGATGGAGCACCGGTTCTCCTCGGAAGACCGCGTCGAGAAGGCCTCGCTCGACGAGCACGAGATGGAGTATCTGTATGACGATGGCGAGTACTTCTACTTCATGAACACCGAGAACTTCGAGCAGATGCACCTGATGAAGGACCTGCTGGGCGACGCGACCAATTTTCTGATCCCCAATCTGAAGGTTGCGGTGGAGTTTTATGAGGGCAAGCCGATCAGCGTCGACCTGCCGCCTTCGGTTGATCTGACCGTGGTGGAAACCGAGCCCGGCATCAAAGGCGCGACGGTTTCGAACGTCACCAAGCCCGCCAAACTGGAGACCGGCCTGGTGGTGCAGGTGCCGCCGTTCATCAACGAGGGCGAGAAGATCCGCGTCTCCACTTCAGATTCGGCTTACCTCGAACGCGCCTAGTTCCGCTTGCTGCGCGCGCGGCTCTGAACGGAAAACGCCGAGCGACGTCACAGGTTGTCCCATCCGGTCCAACCGGAGGCAGGGCTGAGCCGCGACTAAAAGGAGCGGTTTTTGCCTCGGGCTGTGCGGCGACTACTTTCGAGCCTTGGGGTGCGACCGGTCGTACACCGCCATCAAATCCGTCAACGATACCTGCGTGTACTTCTGCGTGGTTGACAGGCGCGCGTGGCCCAGCAGTTCCTGAATAGCGCGCAGATCCGCGCCGTCGGCCAATAGGTGCGTCGCATAGGCATGGCGAAAACTGTGCGGATGCAGCGACCCGTCCCCGGCCAGCACACGCGCGTAGAACTTGACGATCTCCCGCGCGCCGCGGTCGCTCAAGCGCGCCCCCTGCCTGCCGAACATCAAAGTGTTCTCACCCGGCTTGGCTGAGCGCACCGCCAGATATTTTTCAAGCGCCGCTGCGGCCTTGGAGCCGTAGGGAACCTGCCGCTCCTTGCGGCCCTTGCCGCGTACGCGGATCCATTGTTCGGAGCGGTCGAAATCGTCGAGATTCAACCCCACCAGTTCGCTGACCCGAAGGCCGCAGCCGTACAGCAGCTCGAAGATCAGCACGTCGCGCTCCTTGTGCCGCCGG
>CAWISY010000118.1:0-14362 GCA_963838455.1 Bryobacterales bacterium | reverse complement strand
TGATGTCCAGGACCGACAGGGACAACGCATCGCCTTTAGCCAGCTTCAGACGCAAAAGCGAGTCGTAGAGCACGAACGGCTGGATGGTCTGTTGTGGGTAATAGTCATATGCATAGTCCTCGTTCTTGTCTATGAAATCGAGTCCCGGTCCCACTACGGCGGCGCGAGCCACTTGTCCTTCGGGTAACAAACCGCGCTTCTTCAAGTCGCGTAGCGCCTGCTCAATCAGAAAATTCGGGAGCAACGTCGTGTCCAGCGACACGCCCCGGTCCCGAAATACCGACCCTCGGTCCAACAATGAGCCGGGGTCGTCCTCGCGCCTCCGACCGTGGGCTCCGGCGACCTGTTCTCCGAGTTTGATCCGCTCCTGGACCACGCGCATAAGATTGTTGAACAGAAACAGGCCGGACTGCGCTGGATCCTGCGGATCAACTCCCTGTCGCTGAAGCAATTGCTCCACAAACAGCAGGCGCTCATTGTCATCGGGATGGAGAAGGCCTGCGACCATGTCGTCGACGCGGGCCCGCAGGATGCCGGCTTTGGACGCCTCCGTGATCCGATCCATCCGAATCGGCGGCTGTTTGGTGAACGACGTTCCGAATAAAAGCAGGTTGATCGCAGAATCGAGGTCCCCTTGCTCCAAGCGAGCGCGAATGGCCTGGTCCTGACTCCGGCACCATGTCAACCATTGCGACGCATCGGTCAATCGCATTTCGGGGGACAGAAATCGCTTCACGGTTTCGAACGGCAGGAAATCCCGGTCGGCGGACAGCAAGGCCGCCGGCGCGAGAAGAAACCAGGCCAGGTAAGACAGGCTAGCACGGCCGTGAACTCGAACCCGCGCGGCAATCATGCGTTCAGCATAGCTTAGTTGCACGCAGATGGGGGCCGGTCTGCCTCCCGGAAGCAATACCGGTCGATTGTTATCAAAGGAACGGCCTACGCTCAACCGGATTGAACCTATCGACAGGTATTGACACCATCGTGAAACTCTGATATTCTCCGCCGAGATGTTGAGAAACTGAGTTCCTTTGGGGGGTGACTTATGCGAGCCGTAGTGTCCCTGTCCGTCGCTGCGTTTTTGAACCTCTTTGCCTCGCTGGCGTTTGGTCAAGGAGGTACCGCCAGCGTGACCGGTACCGTAACCGATCCCGCGGGACTGGTAATCGCCAGTGCTGTGGTCGAAGCCAAGAACGTGGACACCGGAGCGGTGTATTCCGGGGCATCTACGGCAGCCGGAAATTATACGGTTCCGAACTTGCCGGTCGGCACTTACAACCTGAGCATCAAAGTGCCCGGCTTTAAGACCTACGAGCACCCGAATTTGGCGCTGGCAGCGACGCAAGTCCTGAGAGAGGATGTCTCTCTGCAGGTGGGCGCAGCCACCGAAGCCATCACGGTATCTGCGGAAGCCACGCTGCTCAAGACCGAGACGGGGGAGCAGGCGCACAACATCACGCTCGAGCAACTGGATGACTCTCCGGTTCTCGGTATCGGAGCTGCCAATTCCGGCCCGAACGGCTACCGCAATCCCTATAACTCTCTGGCGATCTTGCCGGGCGTCAACAATTATTCCGTCACCGCCGAAAGTTTGACGGTCAACGGCTTGGCCAGTAGCACCAACAGCCTGGTTCAGACGATGCGCATCGATGGTCTGGACGCGACCAATCGTGTGTTGGCGAGTACCGTCGATTATCCGCAAATGACCCAGCCGAACACGGACGCGATCCAGGAAATCGCCTATCAGACCAGCAATTACTCGGCGGAATTCGGACAGGCCGGCAGCGTGGTCATCAACATGACCATGAAATCGGGTACGAACCAGTACCACGGCACCGGGTTCGACTATTTCGTGAACGAAGACCTGAACTCCGGTCAGCCGTTCACCAGTAACGGCGACGGAGGCAAGTTCCGGCCGGTCAACCGCCGCAACGATTTCGGCGGCACCTTGGGCGGCCCCATCTACATCCCCAAAATCTACAACGGGCACAACAAGAGCTTCTTCTTCTGGAGCTATGAGGAGTTTCTGGAACGCGATCTCTACGGCTTTAGCGATACGGTGCCTACAACGGCTTATCAGAGCGGGAACTTTTCGGCGATCTCGCCGAATGGGACTTGCAGCGTCTGCGCTGCTCAAGCGATTCCGACCACACCTCTGGGCGGCGCGACCTCCGTCGATGCTCTGGGCCGCCCGCAGTACGCGAACGAGATCTACGATCCTTCGAGCCGTGGCACGACTAACACCGGTCTGGGTTATGCCACTCCCTTCGTGAACAACACGATTCCGGCGACACGTTTCAACGCGACCTCTTTGGCGTTTGCAGCGCTGTTCCCCCAACCGAACAATTCGAATCTTGTCGGCAATTACGCTACCAGCATCTTCGGAGGACATTACGCGGCTCTCCCGGGATTGAAGGTCGATGAAATCCTCAGCGCCAAGGACAAGGTGTCGTTCTATTGGGCCTCCAACAATAACCAGCAGCAAATCGCGTATCCCCTGGGGAACGCGGATGGTCTGCCGCTGGAGATTGGCGGATACCGGGGCACCTTCATTCCTACCACCACGGTGCGGCTGAACTACGACCGCACAGTGACGCCCACCCTGTTGCTGCATTTGGGCGCAGGCTATATGTCTACGAGTTTCAATGACCACGCGCCCTTCCTCAGTTTCAACCCCTCCCAATTCGGTCTCTCGGGCTTTCTAGTGGACCGCAATTTTCCGTATGTCTCGGGGATGTGCACCACGGCCGCCGGCGTTGCGGGATGCCCAGGCGGCTACGGTGGCATGCAGCCTATCGGAACCGCCAGTCAAATCCAATCACAAGATTACGAGTATAAGCCTACCTTCAACGCGAATATGACGTGGGTCAAAGGCAACCACACTTTCAAGGCCGGCGCGGAGCTGATCCTCGAGGGTTTCATCGCCGGAAGCTATCCGGGAGTACTCCTGACGACCGGCAACGGTCCCACCTCGCAGCCTTTCACTCCAACGGTCAGTTTCAACGGGTATAGCACAGGCTTCGGCTACGGCAGTTTTCTATTAGGCGACTACAGTTCCATTACGCAGAACGCGGATGAGTTGTTTAGGCGCAATGGCTATCAGCAATGGGCGCTTTTCGTACAAGACTCCTGGAAAGTGACCCGCAAACTCACGGTGGATTATGGGCTGCGCTGGGACTATGCCACTCCGGAGAAGGAAGAGCATGGGCGGTTGGGACAGTTGGACCCGACCCTGCCGAACACCAGCGCCGGCGGCCAGCCGGGCGCGATTCAGTATGCCAGCACCTGCAACTGCTCGTTCTACAAGTCGTCTTATCCCTACGCTATCGGGCCGCGCTTGGGCGTCGCCTATCAACTGGATCGCAAGACCGTGATTCGCGGGGGGTGGGGAGTCAATTACCAGTTCATCGCGAATGCCGCCGGCGGCGTTTTTGCCACCAACGGGGTTTATCCTCTGGCTGGAATCAACCCGTACGTAAACGTCTCTACGCCGGGTTCGATTGTGGCGCCGACCTGGCCGGTGACGAACCCCTACGTTTATCCCGTCGCTGGTACCGTGGGTGGCCTTCCCGGTGGCATCGCTCCAGACCAAAACGAAAACCGGCCGCCGCGGATCAACCAATGGAGCATCGGCTTCCAGCGCCAGATCACACCCAATTTCATCATGGAAGCTTCCTACGTAGGTAACCGCGCGGTCTGGACGTCCGGACCTCTGGGCGAACTTAGCCAAATCTCCCCGCAGATCTATGCCGCCCACGGCTTATACCCCTACCCCGGAACCGGACCCTGCTCATCAGGAAGCGGCGTGTGCGCGAGCTCAACCTATAACAACTATGCCGACTACCTGTTGCTGAGCCAACCGCTCAGCAGCGCGGGGGTAAAAGCGCGCGGTCTCTCTGTGCCTTATTCGGGGTTTCCAACCGGAGACTCGGTAACGCAGTCGCTTTATCCGTACCCGCAGTTCGGCAACATCGCCATCAGCGCATCCCCGACCGGCGATTCCAAGTACGACTCGCTACAGGTCAAAGCCACCAAGCGCCTGTCACACGGTCTCCAGGTGAACGGCTCTTTCACCTGGGCTCAAGGCTTCTATCGGCCCGGGCGCCAGGACTTCTTCAACCCTGCAAGTAACGTATGGGCGTTGCAACAGATTCCACCGCGCGATTTGAACTTCAACGCGATCTATACCGTGCCTCGCGCGAGTTTCCTCCCGAAGGTTGCCAACTGGATCGCCAGGGATTGGCAGGTCGGCTGGTATTCGAATTACCAGACCGGCGCCTTTTTGACGCCTCCAACCAGTCCCACGCTGAATTTCCTGCCCAGCGAGGATATGCGCGTTGCCGGTCAGCCTTTGTACGCGCCCGGCGTAAATCTCAACAACCTGAGCACCTATAACCCGTATTACACGCAGGTGCTGAATCCCAGCGCGTGGGCGCCCTGCCCGACCAACTCGGTGTGTCCCTCCGCGACGACGCTGTACAAAGATTTCCGCGCGCCCCGGACGCCATCGGAGAACGCCAACGTTGGCCGCCACTTCAGGGTAGGGAAGGAAGGCAAGTACGACTTCTTTGTCCGCGCGGAATTCGTCAACATCTTCAACCGGACCTTAATGCCGGCTCCGACGACCACGAACCCGCAGAACCTGCCGATCAAAGGCGCGGGCAATGGCAGTATCTACACCAGCGGCTTCGGCATCATCAGCGCCTACTACCCGCCGAACACCGCAATCGCCGCAAGCACAGTGCTGGGCGCGGGCGTGGCCACTCTACAGGGCCGCACCGGAACCCTGATCGCGCGGTTCTCGTTCTGACGGAGTTCGCCTAACGTCATGTCAGACACTCGTCGCAGAATATTGCAAACAACTGCTATGGCCGTCGGCGCCGCGGCCCTCTTCCGGAAGACTGCCGTCGCGGATGAGGCGGCCTGGAACCCTGCTTCCGGCACGCCCTCGCCCTGCATGAAGTTCTTCCCGGCAAGCTTTCGCAATGAGCGGATTAAGACGTCCGGCGCGGAAATCAACGCCGTGATCGGCGGCTCGGGCCCCCCTGTACTGATGTTTCACGGTGCGCCGGATTCCGTTATCAGTTGGCGCCGGATCGCGGAGGATCTCTCGAAAGATTACACGCTGGTCATGTGCGACCTGCGCGGCTACGGTGATTCCAGCCGCCCCGACGATAAACCCGATCACTCTCAACAGTCCAAACGGCCCATGGCCCTGGACGGCGTCGAGGTAATGGCGCATCTAGGCTTTAACCAATTCCGGATGGTCGGCCACGACCGTGGAGGCCGCGTCGGACGGCGCATGGCGCTGGATCATGCCGAAAAGGTGCTGAAACTGGCTGTGCTGGACATCATCCCCGCTCACTATCTCTATTCGCACGTCAACCTCGATTTCGTCCGCACCTACCCGCACTGGTTCAACGACCTGATGGCTCCGCCAAAGCCGGAGACCGATCTCCAGATGCAGGCTCAACAAGCGCTCGCTCGCGCCACGGACGACGCGCAGAAAGAATACGGGCGTCATCGCTCTCAGCTCTCCATGGAGCACTGCATGTGCGAGGACTACCGCGCCTCGGCCTCCGTGGATCTTAAGATCGACGAGGCCGACATCCAGGCCGGCAAGAAAATCCAGTGCCCCTTGGTGACCCTCTGGTCCGCCACCAATCGAGTCAATATGATCTACGACAATCTGGCGGTCTGGAAGGACGAAGGCGTCAGCGTAAGCGGCAAGGCGATCCGAGGAGGCCATAACCTTCAGGAGACGGCTCCCAAGGATACGTTGGCGGAACTCCAGGCTTTTCTCAAAGGCTGACCTAGTCGAGCGACTCGAAGTTGGCTCACGCCGAGGCCTTTTGGCTAAGCGCCTCGGCGCTTAGGTTGTTTCGCTACGGTTCTATTTCGTGTGGGCGCTGAAGAAGGCAAAAATGTCGGGAATGGACGCCTCGATGACGCTCCCGTGTGTTGCGCCGGGCACTTCCTTGTAGTTGTAGATCATTTTCATTTCCTTCATCGTTTCGACCCATTGCCGGGTACCGGCTACCGGAACCAGTTCGTCGGCATCGCCCTGCGCAATCATCACCGCAACCGAATGGTCTTTCAGAGGCTGAAGAATGGAGCTCGCGTTCGGCGCCATCCGGAACGCCGCCGGAGCCATAGCGGCAATGGCCGCCCAGTTCGAGGCATACTTCGATCCCAGGTACAGCGTCCCCGCACCTCCCATCGAATGCCCCATCAAATACGTGCGCTTGTCATCGACGTTGAACTCTTTCCGCATCATGTCGAGCACATTCATCGCATCCTTCTCGCTCAACTCTGAAAGATTCGCAGGAGCCTCCGGCGCGGGAGCTCCTTTGCCGCCCCTGCCGCCCGTATTGATGATCGGCGAGCCATACCAGCCGCCCGTGTTGTACCCCATCGGAGCCGCCAGAATGTAGCCGCCCGCCTCCGCCTCATCGATCGCCTTGCCCTGGCACATATAACCGGGGCCGATTCCCAAGCCGTGCAGCGAAATGATCAGCGGATTCTTCTTGTCTTTCGAAACCTTCGAGGAGACGAACACGCAATAGGGCAGGTCCTCATTCGTATCGGCAAAGTGATACGTGCGATTCTGCACCCTCGGATCGTTCGATTTGATGAACCCGCCCCCGCCGCCTTTGCCTTTCGCCGCTTGCTTCGCGGCGGGCTCTTGCGCCTGGGCTGGAGCGTGCCACAGCATCGCGCCCGCTGCCAGTCCGGCGAAGGCGACTGCTGTTGTGATCTTGAAGTTGAGTCTCATGAGTGTCTCCTGAAAGTGAAGTGCTGATTCCCGTGCGAAAGTTCGAAACGAATTAACCTCAGTTATCGGAACAGCCTTGGCGCGAAATCGTTTAAGCACCGGCGCCACGTCAACCATTCATGCGCAGTGCCGGGGGACTCGAAATAGACGTTGTGAATCCCGGCTTTCGCGAGCTCGTCGCTGAAAGTCTTCGTTCCCGGTCCTTCGGCCGAGCCGATTCCCAGGAACAGAACCCTCACCTTCTTGTTGAAGGCCGCCGGATCCGCGAAAGCGCCGCTGCACGAAGTTTTAGGATCGAAACTCCCGCCTCGCCCGCCGCAGCTTCCACTGAATCCGCCCAGGTAAGCGAACTTATCGAGGTGTTCGAGCGCGGTCGAAAACGTCTGCGCGCCGCCCATGGAAAGCCCGGCCATGGCGCGATTCTCGCGGCCCGGCAGCGCTCTGTAGGTCCGCTCAACCATGGGGATCAAATCGGTGAACATCATCTCAGTGAACGTGGGCTGGGCCAGGCTTCCTCCGCCTCGTGCCGCTGGCGATGCGCCCCGGCCCGCCTGCCCGGGCGCACTCGGGGCTCCGCGCCCCGCTGGAGGAGTGGCTCCGGGAGCGGGAACTAATCCGCGCGCTGCATAAAGCGCTGCGCTCTCCCTGGGTTTGACCGCGTTGAGGTTGTCCATGACCACGATCATGGGCTTCGCCTTTCCGGCCGCGATCAGGTTGTCCATGATGAAGTCCACGTGACCCTGCGTGAACCAGCCGGTTTCATCCTCGCCCCAGCCGTGCAGCAGATACAAGACGGGATAACGGCCCTTCGTATTGGTTCCATAATCCGGGGGCGTGTAGACAAAGCTGCGCCTCCACTTTCCGGTAACGGTTGAGAAATACCATTGCTCGCTGACGTGGCCGTGCGGGACTTCTTTGGCGCGATAGTAGTCCGCGTCGGTGTCGGGTTCGGGGATCTCGATTCCACTGTTTTCCCAGCCGGATCCGAAGAACGTCATGGTCGAAGGATCCGCAACGGTAGCTCCATCGATCTGGAGAGTGTAGTAGTGGAACCCGACGACCAAAGGCGTCGTGGTCGCCGACCAAATGCCATCGGAACCCTTTGTCATGTCGAATCCTTGCCCGATTCGGACGCTCACTTTCTGAGCGTTTGGAGCAATGACGCGAAACATTGCCCGATGGTCCGGGTAGACGCATGGGTACTTCGCCTCCGGAACATTCAAGGCGGACGGCTTGCAATCGCCGCTAGTCTGTCCCCAGCACATTGCTCCAGCCACTGCCCCTAATACGAAGATCGATTTCATGATGGGTCCTTTCTTCTAACTAACTCGCCGGCACAACGGAGCCTGGCCAGGCCGGGCTCTCAACGTTACTTCGTTCACTGACGGCCAGGCCGGCCCTGTGCCGGCGAGCTAGTGTCAGCGCGCGCTGCATTGATAGGATGCGGCCTCAGTAGCCGGTCCCCTGCCGTACTTCGGGTAGTCGGGATAGGAGCACATCGGCATGCTGCGTTCACCCCCGGTGACCTTGACCGATTTTCCCGGAGCCGTGCCCTTTTCTACCCACTCGGTGAGCAGCGCCAGGCGATCGAACGTGTTCGGAATCGGTTTGGCTTCCAGTTTCTTGCCATCGCCGTCGGTCGTGTAGTTTGTGCCGGTGAGCCCGTGGCCGGTCTGTGGCAGTACGTAGAGCCGTGCGAAGCTATCCACCTTGGAGCGCCCCATCTTGTCGACAATCGCCTGATAAAAGTCGAGTTGCGTTCCTGGCGAAGCCAGAGTGTCATTGCTGCCTATCGCCACGATCATCTTGCCTCCGCGGCGTGCGAATGCCGAGAAGTCCGGATTGTCAGAATCGAGAATCGCCGACAACTCCTCACGGCGAGGGTTGTACTTGCCTTCGACGTAATCCAAAGGATTCGCGTGAAGATCCCGCATCAGAAAAGCGGACATGCCCAGGACGCCGATCCAGTTGTAGGGCGCGGCATTCTCAGGCGCGCCTTCCTGACCGAGGAAGCGCGCATTCGCGATCAAACCGCTGCCGCTGGGATCCGTATTCGGCAGCCACATCCCGAACGTCTTTACGCCGTTGGCCAGCGGCTGCGAAAACGGGTAGCGGCTGTAGATGAACTCCAGCGTCGAGATCTGTCCGTCGGTGAGGCACGCCTCGGCGCTGGTATCCGCCGGGTTAGGATCAACATTGTTCGGGCAGCGCTTCGATGCCCAAGGATGCCGGTTCGGCTTGCCCTGTTTCACATCGAAAACTTCGCGGCAAGCCATATAGTTATTGATGACGCCATCCACCAGGCCGTCCAACTTGTCGCACTGCCGCATGAACTCGCCGCGAATCGCATTCACCTTCGCGGGCGTCAGCCAATTGGCTTGCGGCTTCTCCTGAATCCGGATGAGCGCCGGTCCCAGCATTAAAGAGGAAAAACCCACGATCGGCACGTTGGCGGCGACGCCGTTATAGTCGTTGGGGTAGCGCTCGGCCACGGTCAAGGCCTCGCGTCCGCCCTGGGAAGACCCAACGTAGTAGTTGTACTTCGGCCTGGAGCCGTACATCCGTTCGATCAGCACCATCGCGGCGTCGTGCGTCTTTTTCATCTGCATGTAGCCGAGATTCTTGATGGCTTCCTCGTTCAGCGCCCAATCGTCGGCGGGATTCGGCCCTGCTGGTCCTCTGGCCGCGCCTGGTCCCGGTCCGCCGGCTTTGGGAGCGCCACGCCCGGTTCCGCCTCTGGGGACTCCAGGGCCCGGAAAACCGCCAGGTCCACCCGGTCCGCCAGGCCGGCCGAATCCGCCGATCTGATGGCCGGAGTCGCTTCCATAAGTCACATAGCCCAGGCCGAACGGATTCCCCGGACCGCCCGCCAGCCCGGGGATCGTCCCGTTCATTCCGCCGCCGCCCAACTGCACAGCCCTCCCGTTCCAGGCCGGAGGAAACGCGACCTGGAAATTGATCGGTTTTGCAGTCGGAGACTTGTCGACCGGCGCCATCGCGCCATTGACACTGCAATGCGCAGGCGCATTCTTTGCGGCGGGGTTCCAGCGAGGCGCATTGAGAGTGACGGCCGATACGGGTTCGCCGATAGCGGATACCTGAATGTTGTCGCCGAGTTTAGCCGCGGTGCAGTCCGCCGCGGTGATCGTCGTCGAACTTGCCGGCGATTGAGCGGCTGATCCCGTGGGCCAGATCAACACTGCGGCGCTGGCGCTCAGCGCAAACCACAAACGCGAAGCCTTCATAGGATTCATTTGATTCCTTTCGTCGATACGTGCCACTTAGGATCTTGGCAGAAGCCGCAGTTCTCGCCGACGAACATCTTGGCTGCTTCCTTGTCCCCGCGGAACTGCCATTTCAGCATCGCTACCGCGACTTTGGCGAATTCACCGCCGTTCGGTTGGCTGTAGGTGCCGCCATGTCCCACACCGTCCCTGGAGAGCCGGATGGCTGGCACTTTGGTGATGCGATTGTAGTCGTCTAAGCCATTCTCATAAGCGATGTCTGTTTTATCGCCGTTCACGTAGAAGATCGGAGAATGCAGTTTTTCCAGCTGATCTTTTCTTACGTCCTCCATCGCGGGAGCCCCGGCGCCCTGAGGCATATTTAGGATGCCGCTATTCCAGATCCCGACCAATTTGATTCGGGGATCGGTGGCCACCGCCAGGGCTTGGATTCCTCCGCAGGACATTCCCATTACCGCGATCTTGGCCGGATCCAGCTTACCCTGATACATGCTCCCCTTTTGACTGTTCTGAGCGATGGCCCAGTTGATGGCGTCGAGCAATTCCGAAGACTTCGTCGCCGGACCGGCGGGCGCGGCTTGTTTCGCATCCCCTTTCGCCGCAGGAGCCGGACCTTGCTTGGCGCCGCCAGGTTCACCTCTGCCAGCCGCCGGAGTTGCCTGTGGCGGCCCGATCGCAATCGCCAGATACCCGTAGGACGCAATCTCCATAAGGAAGTTGCGGTGCGACAGTCCGTTGTTCACGCAGGCGCCATTGCCCCATGCGATGATCGGCAGCTTTTGTCCCTTCAATTGGGACAGATCCTTCGGCCGGTACACCGTGTGTGTCGGGAGGCTCGGATCCTGTTCCAGGACCGCGGGGAACGGTCCGGTCCCCTCCTGTCCCCACACACAAGCTGCAACACACAGCGCCGCGAAGAGCGTTTTCATAATGCGAGATCCCTCATACTTTTTTTAGCCGTCATTGTTTCGGCTCCGCCATCAAATCCAGAATGCCGTTCACGATCGCGGACTCCGCACATCCGGGCTGCAACCGCGAAGAAACGACTTCGAAGGTGTACATCCCGTAAGCGGCATCGTTCGGAATGTAGCCGGAGCGCGCCGATCCGTTGGTCAACGTCGCCATCATGGTTCGCGCGTAGGGCGATTCTTTCTTCAGCCGTTCCGCGACTGGATTGAATACCTCCGCGTTCACCGCGCCGATCATGATATCTCCGAGTTTGAGCAGGCCCAGGCGGATGTCCACCGGGCCGGCTTCCTTGTAGGTGCCCGGGAACCCGGCTCGTCCTTGATCGGTCCGGTCGCGGCCGGGACAACTCACGGTCTTGGTGAGACCTTCCACCGGCATACTTGACTCGGTGCGATCCATGCCCCGCATCACGTGCATCACCTCTTCGCCCAGGAACTGTCCCATGGAAACGATCATCTGTTTCTGCTGATTCATCAGCTTGATCACGGTAGGATCCTTCTTGTTCAGTCCCTGGCCGCCGGGAGGCATGGAGTTGCTGATGTCGATGCCGCGCTTGGCGTAATCCTGGATGCGAATCTCGCGAAGGTCGTAGGTCTGCTGGTAGTACAGCGGGTTCTGATCCCCCGCCGCGCCGCTTGACCATAGGGCGACAATCTTGTCGTCGAACGAATCCTCGATGTACTTGGACGTCGTCCCGGGAGCGTCAGCGCTGACCAGGTCGAGCTGGCCTACTGTGACGCCGTGCATCGCGTAGTTGTAGTAGACCGCGATGGGTTCGCCGGCCAGGTTCTCGAACTTCATTACCGCGACAGTCTTATCCGACGGCCCCTCATAGTTGGGCCCTTCCCACCAGCGCTTAGTCTTGGGGTCGATGATGTTGCGGTTGACGTTGATGTAGGAGACGCCCGTGCCGTATCCCACGCGCGCGGGCACAGCGCGTTGCTTGGCGCGCCGGACGGATTCGACTATCTTCTGCGTGTACGCCGCCCCCTGCTGGCCCGGCGCGCTGTGAGTATGAGTCGCAGTGATGAATACGTTCTTCGCTGGAATCCCTAATTCGCTTTCGACCTGCTTGGTGACGCTCTGCCAGAGCGGATCAGGAATCGCGCCCGCGTCGAGCGAGATGAGAGCAGCGCTGGCGGTCCCGTTGTCAACGACGATGGCTCGCGAATACAAATGGTCCAGGATTCCCTCGTAGCTTTTGGGAAGATCCTTCTCTGCGGGTGTCACGTCTACCTTGGCCGCGCCGACGTGAAGCGCCGCGTTCTGCGCGAAAGAGGCGACCGGCATTCCTAGGGCGACGAGGGCCCAAGCAGTTATACGCGACTTTTTCATCGGTTTGGTTCCCTACTGCGCCTGGCGCTTCTGGTTCTCCATGAATACATCGCAGGCTTGCCGCCGCAAGCCTTCTTTGGCCACCGGGCCGGGATCGGTGAAATCCATATAGGCGCGGCTGGTCCCATCGAACTTCGGCCACTTGACCAGTTTTCCGCCGTTGGGATCGCCGGTCTTGGCGAAGTTGGTCCAGTATGCCTGCATCTGCGGCGCGTATGCTTGATCCGAGTCGTTATACTTCCGCATGTTCTGCCAAACGGGCAGCGTGCCGAAGATAAATGGAATTTCAGAGGCATGCGGCGCGCCCTTCGCTTCTTGCCCGTGCACGGTGCGCGAGAACTGATACTCGTAGCCGGGATTCCCCGCCGCCGTGTGCCAAATCAGTTCCTGAACCGTGCCGCAGCGGAACGAATTATCGGTGGTGAACTGCAGCAACACGGTTCCATTCTCGGGATCGGGCTGGGGTTCGCCGGCGCCGTTCAGTCCGTAGGCCGCCAGGGCACGATCGGCAAGCGGGCCGTAGCGTTGCGAAATCATCTGGCGGATATCGCCAGGGCCGCCGCGCGGCTGCATCTCCTGGGAATTATTGCCGATCAGCAACGCCACCTTTTGCTCGCGGCCCGCGGCATAGACTTTCAAGCCCGGCTCCGGAAGCACCCAGCCGTCTACGTTGATTCCCAGTCCCGGTCCTCCCTGCGCAACCTTCTCCATCAACTCGGTATCTGGAACAGCGCGCAGTTTCGCGAGCGCATCCTCACCTGTGAAGCCGAACTTGGCGGCGAAGTCAACGCCTCTCTTCTCGGAGTCGGCCAGCGGCGACTGAGCGCCTATCGGGCCGCTCTGCGCGATCACCCTCACGAATAACCCTTTGGTCAGCGGTGAAGCGATCAGCGCGTTCACATCGCCCGCGCCGGCCGATTCGCCGAAGATCGTGACGTTCGCGGGGTTGCCGCCGAACTTGGCGATGTTGTCACGGACCCACTGCAAGGCCATAATCTGATCGGCCAACCCATAGTTTCCCGCGGCATAGTGAGGAGACTCCTTGGTGAGCCCAGGATGGGCGAAGAAGCCAAAGATGCCGAGACGGTAGTTGACATTCACGACCACCACTCCGTGGCGGGCGAGGACTTCGCCGTTGAACAGAGCTTCCACTCCCGATCCAGCGGTATTCCCTCCTCCGTGGACCCAGACCATAACGGGAACGCGAGACGGGGCGGGCCACTTCGGCGTCCACACGTTCAACTGCAGGCAGTCTTCGCTGTGGGGCAGTTGCTTGTTGTCGTTTTGATTGCACATGGGCCCAAAAGCGGTGGCATCGCGGACGCCGGTCCAGGCTTTCGCGGGAAGCGGCTCCTTCCAACGCAGGTCGCCGACGGGCGGTTGTGCAAACGGGATGTTCTTAAAAACCGCCAGGCCATCGGCAGTCACGCTGCCGCGAAGTTGGCCGGTGCTGATCGAGACGACAGGATCAGAACCCGCAACTCTTGCGGGCGCTTGCGCGGAGATCGCGGGGATCAAGGCTTGCCCAACCCACAGGGTGCAAGCCAATGTGCCTAGAACTCTGATGGATTTCATGCCCTTCCTTCTTCTGTTACTGACGGCATGAGTAATTCGCACCATCTTCTGGATTGCCCGAGCCGTTGTATTGCGCATGCGCGGGGAATGCGCACAGCGGACGGCTCCGTCCCGGGAAGGCTCGTCCGGTGGCCATCACCGATTCAGGAGCCTGACCCTTCTCCACCCAATTCACTGACGCGGTCAACATGTCGAAGTTGTCGAGAGTCGCGCTGCCTCCCGAGCAGTGCCCCATGCCGGGTGAAAGGAAAAGACGGCTCCAATCTGTCACTTTCGATGAGCCACCGTTGGCAGCCGTCATGCGCTGATAATAATCGATCGTGTCTTTGGCGGAGAACCACGGATCGCTCAAGCCGTGATAGAAGATCAGCTTGCCTCCGTGGGAAGAGAAGCTGCCCAGGTTTACCCACGTGTTGCTGTCCCCGATGCGCGCGGTCGGATTGTTGTTGAGAGTCTCCTCCTG
>CAWISY010000117.1:0-11787 GCA_963838455.1 Bryobacterales bacterium | reverse complement strand
TTGCCGCTTGCTGCGTTTGCTCAGGCCCCTCGGGTGCCGGCGGGTTGGAACGACCCGTTCCCCCCGCACAAGATCATGGACAACATGTACTACGTGGGCACCAAGGAGCTGGCCTCGTTCCTGATCGTCACGCCTGACGGCGACATCCTCATGAACAGCGACTACGAGTCGTCTGTGCCGGTCATCAAGGCGAGCGTGGAAAAGCTGGGCTTCAAATTTACCGACATCAAGATTCTGATCGCCGGCCATGCTCACCCCGATCACGTCGGGGGCGACAACATGGTGAAGGAGCTGACCGGAGCGCAGGTGGTGGTGGGACGCGTGGACGCTCCCAAAACCAAAGACTTTCATCCGGAAGGCAAGGAGCACCCGATCGACCGGCTGGTGGACGACGGCGACACCGTTTCGCTGGGCGGAACCACGCTGACCGCGCACATGATGCCCGGCCACACGCGCGGATGCCTGGCCTGGAGCACGACGCTCAAGGAAAACGGCAAGAGCTACTACACCTTCATCGAGTGCAGCCTAAACGGACAATTTCTGCAGAGTCTGGACCAATACCCGGGCATGATCGATGACTTCCGCGCGACCTTCAAGAAGGCCCGCACCTTCCCGGTGGAGGTGTTCCTCAGCTCGCACGCGTCCTTCTATAATATGGCCGACAAATACGCCAAGCTCGAAAAGCGCGGCCCCAACGATCCCAATCCCTTCGTCGACCCGGAAGGCTACAAGGCTCACGTCGACCAATACGAGAAAACCTTCGAAGCGGCCGCAGCCCGCATGCAGGCGCAGCCTTCTCAGGGCAAGAAGCAATAGGCGTCGTCAACTCTCGACGCCCGCTCACGGCCGATTCAAGGCCAGCGGCCATCCTTTGCGGCGTTGTGCCGGTACTCGCGGACCAGGCCCAGGAAGGCTTGCCTGGCGGCATTTTCTTCCTTCTGCGACCATGCCACCATCAAGCCGATAGAGGCGCCGCGGTTGGTCAGAGCACAAGACACCAGGTCCCGGAACGCTCCTCTTTGTTGCTGCAGATTCCTGGGGAGAATGGCGATACCCTCGCCCGCTTGCACCAGCAGCACCACGCTCGACCACACTGTTGCCGTGGACACCACGCGAGGCGCGAATCCGGCTTCCGTGCACAGCGTCATGATCTTCCCGTACAACGCTTCCGAACTTTCGCGAGCCACCAGCACGAAGCGCTCCTTGGCCAGCTTGCGCAGGTCGATGGAGTCTGCCGCCAGAGGATGGTCCTTGGGCATCACCACCGCCAGCGGATCCAGATACATCAACTCGGATTGAAGCGCCTGATCGAACGGCGGCTCCAGAGGCCGCGTAAAGCCCACGTCGATGGTTCCGTTCAGAAGCGCCTTCGATTGTTCGCCCGGCACCATTTCCACGACTGAGACGCGCACGCCGGGATGGCGGCTGCGAAATCGCCGGATCACCGCCGGCACTTCGGAGCCGGTTCCTCCATTAAAGAAGCCGATGGTCAGCGTGCCGATCTCGCCACGGGCCGACCGCCGCGCGGTTTCTACCGCTTCATCCGCGGCCGCGAGGACTTTTTTCGCCTCCGCCAAAAAGATCTCGCCGGGCGCCGTCAGCTTGGTCTTTTGGCGGCCTCGCACCAGCAGCGCGATTCCGATTTCGTGCTCCAGATCCGAAATCTGTTCGCTGATCGCCGATTGCGAAACGTGGAGAGCCCGCGCGGTGCTGCTAAAGCCCTGATTTTCCGCCACCGCGCAGAAGTAACGGAGATGTCGCAATTCCATGGAAACAGTCTATCGGTTTTCCCGATGGCTTTGGCCTGAATTAACTGTGATACCTGACGACCAACCGGCCATCTAAAACAGCAGTTGCAGGTGTCTCACCAGCAACGAGAGATAACTCGCCCATGTGGATCATTAGAGTTGCGCTCGACCGTCCGTATACATTTATCGTACTCGCGCTTCTGATTCTGCTGATCAGTCCGGTGATGATTCAGCGGACGCCGGCCGACATTTTTCCCAACATCAATATCCCGGTCATCGCGGTTTCCTGGACCTACGCCGGCCTGAATCCGGAAGAGATGGAAGGGCGCATCACCACGGTTTATGAGCGCGTCCTCACCACGCTGGTCGATAACATCCAGCACATCGAATCCACCACGGTGAATGGCGCGTCAGTGGTGAAGATTTTTCTTCAGCCGGGCGCGAGCCTGGACACTGCCAATGCACAGATCACGGCGGCTTCGCAAACCATTCTGCGGCAACTGCCCGCCGGGGTTCAGCCGCCGCTGATCATCAACTTCAGCGCGTCCAGCGTGCCAATTCTTCAGCTTGCTCTCTCCGGCAACGGTCTCTCGGAAACGCAACTCAATGACATCGCGCTCAATTTTCTGCGAACACAACTGGTGACCGTGCCCGGCGCGTCGGTTCCTTTTCCCTACGGTGGCAAACAGCGCCAGGTGATGGTGTCCTTAAATCCGCAGCTTCTGCAGTCCAAGGGGCTCTCTACCGCGGATGTGGTCAACGCGGTGAATGTACAGAATCTGGTGCTGCCCTCCGGCACCGCGAAAATCGACCAATTCGAATATGACGTGGATTTAAACGCCAGCCCGCGCACCGTTCCCGAGCTGAACGATCTGCCGATCAAGGTGGCCAACGGAGCCACCATTTACCTGCGCGACGTGGCCCAGGTGAGCGACGGCTTCGCCCCGCAAACCAACATCGTGCGGCAGGACGGCAAGCGCAGCACCCTGGTCACGATTCTCAAGGCGGGCAACGCGTCCACCATTGACGTGGTCGACGGCATCCGCAAGCTGCTGCCGCGCATTCAGACTACGCTGCCGCCGGAGCTGAAGATTCAACCCTTGGGAGATCAATCGCTGTTTGTGCGCGCGGCGGTGAACGGAGTGATTCGCGAAGCGATCCTGGCCGCGTGTCTCACCGCCGTCATGATCCTGATCTTTCTGGGAAGCTGGCGTAGCACTCTGATCATCGCCGTCTCGATTCCGCTGTCGATCCTCACTTCGGTGACGGTGCTCGGACTCCTGCACGAGACTATCAACGTGATGACGCTGGGCGGGTTGGCCCTTGCGGTCGGCATTCTGGTCGACGACGCCACCGTCACCATCGAAAACATCGAACGCTACTTGGAGCAGGGCTTGGACCTGCGCGAAGCGATTCTGGAAGGCGCGGGCCAGATTGCTGTGCCGGCGTTGGTCTCGACGCTGTGTATCTGCATCGTCTTCCTGCCCATGTTCTTTCTCTCCGGCGTGGCGCGCTATCTGTTCGTTCCGCTGGCCGAAGCGGTGGTGTTCGCGATGATTGCCTCTTACATCCTTTCGCGAACCCTGGTGCCCACCCTCGCCCTGTACCTGCTGAAGGCGAAACATTTCTCGGGACGCTCGCGCAATCCGCTGGTCTGGTTTCAGAGAGGATTTGAGCGCGCCTTCGAGCGCTTGAGGCTCGGCTATCAGCTCCTGTTGACCACTCTGGTGTATCGCCGGTTCTGGTTCGTGCCGGCATTCCTGGCGCTATGTCTGGCGGCTTTCCTGCTGCTCCCTTGGCTCGGCCAGGACTTCTTCCCCTCAACCGATAGCGGCGCGTTCATTCTGCACCTGCGCGCGAAAACGGGCACGCGCATCGAGGAAACCGCGCGTTTGTGCGATCTGGTGGAGAGTTCCATCCGCGGCCAGATTCCGCCGGCGGAGGTCGCCAACATCTTCGACAACATCGGGCTCCCTTTGAGCCAGATCAACTTCATGCGCGCCACTTCCGGACTGATCGGCGCGGCCGACGCCGACATCTTTGTCACCCTCCGGGAGCACCACGGCCCCACCGCAAGCTACATGCGCAGTCTCCGCAGACGGCTGCCGGAGCAGTTTCCCGGCGTCACGTTCTACTTTTTGCCCGCCGATATCGTCACGCAGATTCTGAATTTCGGCTTGCCCGCGCCGGTGGACATTCAAATCGACGGCGCAGATCTGGAGGGCAACCGCGCGGTTGCCGATCGTATTCTGGGCCAGATGCGCCGCGTTCCCGGCGTCACCGACGCCCGCATCCAGCAGGACTTCGATTATCCGAAATTTCACGTCTCTGTGGACCGGACCAAGGCTGCCGAAGGCGGCTACACTCCGCGCGATATCGCCAACAGCCTGCTGGTGTCTTTAAGCGGCAGCTTCCAAGTCACGCCCACGTTCTTCCTCAACTGGCAGAACGGCGTGAATTACAACCTGGTGGAACAGACTCCGCAGTACGCGATCCAATCGCTGCAGGATTTGCAAAATATTCCGGTGAGCGCGGTAGCCGCTCCACGCCCCGAGATCCTGGCCGACCTTGCCTCCATCACCCGCTCTAATGAAATCGCGGATCTGGATCACTACAACATTCGCCGCGTTGTCGACATTTACGCCGCGGTGCAGGATCGCGACCTGGGCGGCGCGGGACGCGACATTACGAAAATCGTCGACTCCGCGCGAAGTTCGCTCCCGCGCGGCAGCTTCATCACCATACGCGGGCAGCTCGACACCATGCGCACTTCCTACATCGGACTCCTGGCCGGCCTCGGTTTTGCCATCGTTCTGGTGTACCTGCTGATCGTGGTCAATTTTCAATCCTGGCTGGACCCGTTCGTCATCATCACTGCGCTTCCGGCGGCGCTGGCCGGCATTGTCGTATTTCTATTCCTCACCCGCACGCCGCTGAGCGTGCCGGCCCTGATGGGTTCCATCATGAGTGTGGGCGTCGCCACCGCCAACAGCATCCTGGTGGTCGCCTTCGCCAAGGAGCGTCTGGGGCTGCATGGTGACCCGATCCAGGCCGCCATCGAATCCGGCTACACCCGCTTCCGGCCGGTGATGATGACCGCGCTGGCCATGATCATCGGCATGATCCCGATGGCGCTCGGCTTGGGCGACGGCGGCGAACAGAACGCCCCGCTGGGCCGCGCGGTCATCGGAGGGTTGCTGTGCGCCACCGTGGCCACGCTGATGTTCGTGCCGGTGGTGTTCAGCATCGTGCATCGCTCGCGCCCGGGGCAGGATTCCCAAGCGGTACTCGGAAAGGAAACCGTTTATGACCGTCACTGAGAACCACGATCCGGACAAATCTTTTAAGGAACTCGCCGGCACAACGGAGCCTGGGGCGGCGGAGGCGCGCGCGGTTCCTTCTTCCTCCGAGGGCCGCCCCGGCCCTGTGCCGGCTTCTGCGGAGGAAACGGAAACGCGGCGGCTCTCCTGGCTGGTCCCAGCCGTGCTGTTGCTGGGCGCCTTCGCGGCTCTCGGGTATGAGATCCGCCATGGAATCCTGGTTCGCGCCGCGGCCAGCGAAGAACTCGCACAAGTAACCGATGAGGCCGCTGTTCCCGTGGTGAGCGTGGTTCATCCTCAGCCCGCCGCGCCGACGCAGGAGATCGTGCTGCCGGGCAACACGCAAGCCTTCATCGATTCGCCCATCTACGCGCGCACCAACGGCTACCTGACGCACTGGTACTTCGATATCGGGGCTCGCGTGAAGAAGGGGGATCTGCTGGCCGAGATCGAGACTCCGGAGGTCGACCAACAGCTTCAGGAAGCGCAAGCGCAGCTCGAAACGGCGCAGGCCAATCTGAGCCTGGCGCAGACTACGGCCGACCGATGGCAGTTCCTGCTGAAGAGCAACTCGGTTTCGAAGCAGGAAACCGATCAGGCGATGGCCAATCTTTCGGCACAAAAAGCCACCGTGGATTCCAACGCGGCCAACGTGCGCCGCTTGCAGCAACTGCAATCCTTCGAGAAAATCTACGCCCCCTTTGACGGCGTCATCACCGCGCGCAGCACCGATATCGGCGCGCTCATCGACAGCGGCTCGGCGGCGCAGGGGAAAGAACTGTTCCACCTGGCCGCTATCGACAAACTGCGCGTGTTCGTGCCCGTGCCGGAAATTTATTCAAATGCCGCGCAGACCGACTCTGAAGCAACGCTCACTCTGGACGAGTATCCGGGACGCGTCTTCCGCGGAACGCTGGTGCGCAACAACAGCAACATCGATTCTGCCTCTCGAACCCTCCTGGTGGAAGTGGACGTCGATAATCCCAGCGGGGAGCTCCTGCCCGGCGCTTACGTCTCTGCGCACTTGAAGCTGCCGGCGCAGATTCGCTCCGTGACCATTCCCGCCAACACCCTGCTGTTTCGCCGCGAAGGCTTGCGCGTCGGGGTGGTGCGCCACGGCGAGGCCGAGCTGGTGCCGGTGACCATCGGGCGCGACTACGGGTCCACCGTGGAAATCGTGTCCGGCCTGCGCTCCTCCGACACGATCATTCTCGATCCTTCCGATTCGCTGGTGAGCGGCACGAAGGTGCGCCTGGCGGGAGGCCGGTCATGAAGGCACCGGTTATGAAGCCGCTGCGTCTGGCCGTCGTGCTCGCGGCGCTGCTGACGCTGGGCGGCTGCATGGTGGGACCGAAGTATACGCAGCCCGCTGCTCCCATGACGCCGTCGTTCAAGGAGCCGGCTCCGGAAAGCTTCAAAGAAGGCAAAGACTGGAAAGTAGCCCAGCCCGGCGCGCCGTCGCTATCGGCCAAATGGTGGGAGCTGTTTGGCGACCCGCAACTGGACACGCTCGAAGAAAAGGCCGCCGCCGGAAACCAGGATTTGAAGATCGCCGAAGCGCGCTTCCGGCAGGCTCGCGCGATGATTCGCATCAACCGCGCCGCCGAGTTCCCCACCATCTCCACCAGCCCCGGCATGGCCACTTTGCGCGATTCCGCCAATACGCCGTACTTCCCGGGGCCCGCCAACGCCACCGGCCAGTTCATCCTGCCGTTCGATTTTTCCTATGAAATCGATCTATGGGGCCGCGTGCGGCGCACCGTGAACGCCTCACGTGAGGAGGCGCAGGCCTCAGCGGCGGACCTGGCTACGGCCACCCTCAGCATTCAAGCCGAGCTTGCCTTCGACTACTTCGAACTCCGTTCGGCCGACGCGCAGAAGCAACTGATGGACGACACCGTGGAAGCTTACGGCAGCGCGTTGAGGCTCACCACCAACCGGTACGAGGGCGGCGCTTCGCCCAAATCCGACGTTGCACAGGCGCAGACCCAGCTCGCTACGGCTCGGGCCGGAGATACCGACATCGAGGTCTTCCGCACGCAATACGAGCACGCCATCGCGACTCTTCTGGGTGAGCCGCCGGCCTCGTTCAGCCTGCCTCCGGCGCCTCTCGATCGCGTACCGCCGGTGATCCCCGTCGGCGTCCCATCGCAGCTTCTGGAACGGCGCCCCGACATCGCCGCCGCGGAGCGCCGCGTCGCCGAAGCCAATGAGCAGATCGGCATCGCCAAAGCGGCGTTCTATCCCACCGTTACCTTGGGCGGCGGCGGCGGATTGGAAGGAACGTCGATCCTCAACTGGCTGGTTTGGCCCAGCCGGTTCTGGGCCGTCGGATCGCAGCTTTCCGAAACGCTGTTCGATGCGGGCCGCCGCCATGCCACCTCCGACGCAGCGTTGGCCGGCTATGACGCCGAGGTGGCTTCGTATCGTGAAATCACGCTCACGGCGTTTCAGCAGGTGGAAGACAATTTGGCCGCCCTGCGTGTGCTGGAGCATGAGGCCGTGCAGCAGCGCGAAGCGGTTGCTTCCGCCGAAGAGTCGCTGGAGCTGTTCACCAACCGGTACCAGGGCGGCGTCGACAATTACCTGCAAGTGATCACGGCACAAACCACCGCTCTTGAAAACGAGCGCAACGAAATCGACATTCAACGCAGGCGCATGGATGCCAGCGTGCTCCTCATCAAGGCGCTGGGCGGTGGGTGGAACGCCTCCAGCCTGCCCTCCCTGGCAGGCTCCGGCGAGAAATCCAAAGGCGTAAATTGAATCTAAGAACGACTTGAATCTAAAAAGGAGTAGCTATGGCAAACACAGTCGGACTCAAAACGCGGCCCCTCGGATCGAGCGGGCTTGAAATTACGACTCTCGGATTCGGCTCCTGGGCCGCGGGAGGGGGCGGCTGGGCCTTCGGCTGGGGACCGCAGGACGACGCGGCATCGCTCGCGGCCATGCGCCATGCCTTGAAGCTGGGTGTGAACTGGATCGATACGGCGGCGGTCTATGGCCTGGGGCACTCGGAAGCGGTGGTGGGGCGTTTACTGCGCGAGTTGGGTCCGGCGGACCGTCCCTTCGTCTTCACCAAGTGCGGCTTGACCTGGGACGACAACAACCGCATGGCGCAGCCCAGCCGCATCCTAAAACCGGAGACCATTCGCAAGGAGTGTGACGCCTCCTTGCGCAGGCTGGGCGTGGAGCGCATCGACCTGTACCAGTTTCACTCGCCGGACCAGAGCGGAACTGCAGTGGAGGATTCCTGGGGCACGATGATGGAGTTGGGCGCGCAGGGGAAGGTGCGCGCGATCGGCGTCTCCAACTTCAACGTCGCGCTGCTGGAGCAATGCGAAGCTCTGCGCCATGTCGACTCGCTGCAGCCGCCCTTTTCCTTGATCCGAAGAGATGCCGGCGGGAGCGAGATTCCCTGGTGCCGCGAACACAACACTGGAGTCATCTGTTACAGCCCGATGCAGTCCGGCCTGCTCACCGATGGCTTCAGCGCCGCGCGCGCCGCGAAATTCGCCGAAGATGACTGGCGCCGGAACTCGCCCCAATTTCAAGAACCTCGCCTCAGCCGCAATCTCGCATTGCGCGATGCTCTGGCGCCCATCGCCACGCGGCACCAGAAGTCGGTTTCGGCGGTCGCCATCGCGTGGGTATTGGCTTGGCCGGGAGTGACCGGGGCCATCGTAGGAGCACGCTCAGCCGAGCAGGTCGACGGCTGGATCGAAGCGGCCGATCTCGAATTGACGCCGGCGGATGTGGATGAAATCGCCGGTGCGATCCAGTCCACGGAAGCAGGCTCCGGGCCTGCGCGGGTCGATTGAACACCCACGTAGTAAGGGGGCGCTTTCCTGACCGTCAAGGAATGCGTTCAGCGCGGTCCCAGGATCGTCAACCTGTGCCGATCCATATCTGTAAAGGCGCCCTGTCACTCCGAGCCTCTGCGCTTCCGGGATGTCGCTAAAATGGCGGGTAATGCGAAGGGAAACGGCAACGATTCGAGCAGCCGCATCATCCGACTCCAGCGTCGTTGCGGCTATCTACAATCACTATGTTGCCGAAACCGTAATCACGTTTGAGGAGGAGCCGATCCAGGCCGGCGAGATGGCTCGGCGAATCCAGGATGTGCGGTCCGCTTCGTTGCCCTGGTTGGTCGCTGAGGAAAATGGCCAAGTCGTCGGATACGCGTATGCAGCCCCGTGGAAGGCGCGGTCGGCGTATCGCTTTTCGGTGGAAATCACCGTATACGTCGCCCCAGGTAACGTCGCCCACGGAATTGGCTCCATGCTCTACAGCAATCTCTTCCCGATCCTGCAGACGCGTGGCATTCATGCTGTCATTGGGGGCATCGCATTGCCAAACGACGCGAGCGTTGCGCTGCATGAAAAATTCGGGCTCGAGAAAGTCGCGCACTTTCGGCAAGTCGGATTCAAGTTCAATCGATGGGTTGACGTTGGATACTGGGAGCGCATCCTGTAAAAATCAACCGGCCAAAACTCGCCTTCCCGCATAAACCTTACCTTAGGCGCCGAAATTTGCCCCCTCGGCCACTATCATGGAACCGCTCTCCCGACGATTCCACTGATATGGCTTTTGTACGGACCTGGCTGGCGCCTCGAGTGGCGTTCTGGTTGATCTGGACCGCCTGGCTGTGGTGTCTGCAGTCGTTTCTGCTGGTGCGGTTGGAGGCCCTGCCGGGCCATCTGGTCCTGCTGTACATCGTGGGCCCGCCGGTGCTGATCGCCTGGATCGGATCGAGGCTGGCGAAGAACCCGCTGGAGTCACCGAACGCCTTGTTCTGGAAGGGAGCGGCGCTCTCGTGCCTGCTCACCGCCTTCGCGAACCTGTTCCTGATGCGGGAACTCGGATGGGGGCCGCACATCTTGCTTGGCGCGGGTATGATTTGCGGTTATCTGGGCTTGCGCGGTCCGGGGCTCAAGAAAATGGCGCTTACGCAAGGAGAACTGTATGACCGCGCGCAATTCATCGCCCGCCGCAGCGGCGTGTCGCTGAAGCGAGTGCTGGTGATCAAGTCGCCTCGAAACCTGCCTACGGCATTCGCCCAGCTCGGCACCGGCTCGATCCTGCTTTCCGACCGCCTGCTGCGCCTCCTGTCCCGCCAGGAGACGGAAGCGGTCATGGCTCATGAGGCGGCGCACCTGCGCCCGCGGCAAAGGATGGCGATCTCCGCGGTGCCCTTGCTGGCGGGTTTCACCACCATCGCAGGCAGCTTTTTCCCGGAAGCGAAGACCGTGACGCCGTTCGTGCCCATTCTGGCGCTCTTACTGTGGCGCGCAGTGCGGCGCATGCAGGAGTATCATGCCGATTCGAGCGCGATTCGCGCGACCGGGGATCCCGAGGTTCTGATCGCCGCTCTCAGCCGGATCAGTAGTGCGACGGGCATGCCGCTGCACTGGGGCCCGGTTGCCGGAATCTTCCTGCCGCACCCGCCGATGACCGCGCGGTTTCGTTGCATCGCGCGGAAAGGGGGAATCGCTCTGGTGCGGGTGGACGAGATCGTGTCTTCGGTATACTCTTCCGCCGGTGCAACATCGCCGCTGCCCGGCTTCGTCTCTCCCTTCGGTCAACCGCAGTTGGCCGACGACCACATTTTGTCGGTCCATAAGGAACGGCTTGCCAAGCGGATGATGCTGCTGACCAAGTTATTCCCGATCCTTGCCGGCGTGGCGTTCGTCGCCGTGGAGCGAGCCCTGATGCCCGACTCCCTTACGTTGATGGCACACACCGTGGCATGGAGCGCCGCGGTGATGGTGATCTTCTGGATCTCCTATGAGGTTCTGGTGGGGATGGTGCGGCGCGGGCTCCGCGGTCAACTTCCGGACGCTCACCAGCCGGGCAGTTACTTTGCAGGTATTTCGACCGCTGCGGAGCCGCGATACTACCAGGGACTGTACCACTACGATCTCGGCCTGGTGCGCATCGACGGCGGCCTGCTCCGCTTCGTGGGAACGCGGTGCGTGTTTTCGATCGCCGGTTCCGAGGCCCGGCGAGTCTGGCTGGCCAGCGGCCCGCGGCATTGGACACCGCGCAAAATCGTCTGCGTCGAGTATCAACTCGACAGCGGCAAAACTGGCGTCGTTTCGTTGCAATCGCTGGAGCGCTGGTTCTGGCCAGGGACTTCGGCCGCGGCGCAGGAACTGTTCGCGGCGCTCACCGAATGGTCCAAAAACGGCGAGCCGCCGGCCGCGCCCACCATTGCGCCGCCACAGATCAACGGAGCGGTGATAGCGCGACTCAGTCTGGCTACCGTGCTGAAATCGAAATCGATGCGCGTATCCTGCCTGGTTTCGTTGGCTGCCAGTTGGTTCATCGTGCAGATCCCCGCGTTGGAGCCGGACGGAATCCTAATGCCATTCGCGGCGCCGCTGGTTACGGGGGCCCTGATTCTCTTTATTCTTGCCCCCCACGTGGAATGGGGTCACGCCGGTTCAGCGCAGAGTAGGTCGGCGTCAGGGGAAGAAATTCAACGGACTTAACTTTTGCTAAATCCAGCTTTTCCGGGGCTCCCGATTCGTTCCTCAGGTACAGAACGCGGAAATCGCCCACCAGGGAAACTCGCTTTTGCGTACCATCTCTCATGAGGAACAACGCGGCAGGTTCCGTTGTTTCAATGATCGCCGCAATCGTATCCAGCCAAATGGAGTCTGACGGCGCGCCTTTCAATATGGTCCGGGAACACCGGCTGGCGGTGCATCCCACGCCTT
>CAWISY010000116.1:0-10070 GCA_963838455.1 Bryobacterales bacterium | reverse complement strand
CCATCGCGTTGATGGAGCGCGGCAACATCGAACCGCTGATGAAGCTGTCCAGCGAGCAACTGGATGAGGTCGGCAACACCGAGATGCTGCCGTGGTATTTCCTGTTCGGCGCGCTCGGGAACATGCCCGGCGAGTTGCTGACGTATCAACCCACCTGGCATCACGGCCACGCGGTGATGCGCTTCATTCCCAACAAGCGCCAGGGTCCGCCTCCGGGCGAGGTTCCGGAAGCGTACAAGTTCAGCCAGGGCGGCTTCGAATTCTATAAGGCTCCGCCGTCTTCGTCGTACTCGCTGAACAAGGTGCTCTACGATCTGCGCCATGATCAGGCCATGCGCATCGACTTCCTGAAGGATCCGATGTCGATTGCCGCCAAGTACAAGTTGAATCCGACGGAATCCAAAGCGCTGGTCATGATCACCGACGAGAACATTGACGTGCTGCGGTCGCTAAAGCCCCATCCGCTGGTGGACGCGGGCGCGCATCCTCTGGGCATGCTGATGTGCCTGGTGACGGTTCAGGCGGAAGCTAGGCGGCTCAGGGCCGCTTCACGAAATTAAGGAAGACGCTCGAACTAAGGACAACGGAGCACGATGATCATCGATTGCCACGGTCACTATACGACCGCGCCCAAACAATTGGAGACCTGGAGAAAGAATCAGGTCGCGGGATTGACCGATCCCACGCATGTGCCTTCGAAAGGCACAGTGAACATTTCCGACGACGAGATTCGCGAGAGCCTGGAGGGCGCTCAGCTCAAGTTCCAGCGCGAGCGCGGCACCGACGTAACCATTTTTTCACCCCGCGCCTCGGTCATGGGGCACCATGTCGGCAACGCCACCACTAGCCAGCACTGGACTGAGCACTGCAACGATCTGATTCATCGGGTCTGCGGGCTCTATCCGGACAATTTCGTGGGCGTGTGCCAGTTGCCGCAATCGCCCGGGACCACTCTAGAGAACTCGATTCATGAGCTGGAGCGTTGCGTGAACGAATTCGGGTTCATCGGATGCAACCTGAATCCCGATCCCTCCGGCGGGCAATGGAACTCGCCCGCACTTGGCGATAAATACTGGTATCCGTTCTACCAAAAGATGGTGGAGCTGGATGTGCCGGCGATGGTGCACGTCAGCGGCTCCTGCCATCCGGGATTCCACACCACCGGGACTTATTACATCAACGCCGACACCACCGCGTTCATGCAGTTCCTGATGTCGGACTTGTTCAAGGATTTCCCCACTATCCGCTTCATCATTCCGCATGGCGGAGGCGCAGCGCCGTATCACTGGGGCCGCTACCGCGGGCTGGCGCAGGATAACAAGCGGCCGCCGCTCGAAGAGGGGCTGCTGAAGAACGTCTTCTTCGATACCTGCGTCTACCACAAGCCGGGAATCGAGCTGCTGCTCAAAGTGGTGCCGCTCGACAATATACTGTTTGGCTCGGAGATGGTGGGCGCGGTGCGCGGCATCGATCCGCGAACCGGCCACTACTACGACGACACCAAGAGGTATCTGGACGCGCTGCCGCTGAGCGACGAGGATCGCTACAAGTTGTTTGAAGGCAACGCGCGCAAAGTATATCCGCGTCTAGAAAAATCAAGCATTGCCAAAAAGTTGAAGGAGAAGGCACAGGCATGAAAGTAGCGCTGGCAGGGCAGGGCGCGTTCGGCATCAAGCACCTGGAAGCGATGGCAAACATTCCGGGGATCGAGGTGGTGAGTCTCGCCGGAGGAAACCCGGCGGGAACCGAAGAAGTCGCCAAGAAATTCCACATTCCGCACTGGACCACCGACCTGGCGGAGAGCCTGAAACAGCCCGGCGTGGAGGCGGTGATTCTGACCACCCCCACGCAACTGCACGCCACGCAGGCGATCCAATCCATGCGCGCGGGCAAGCACGTGATGATCGAGATCCCGATCGCGGACTCACTCGAAGACTCCGAGAAGATCCTTGAGGTGCAGAAGGAAACCGGGCTGATCGCCATGGGCGGCCACACGCGCCGCTTCAATCCCAGCCACCAGTGGGTTCATAAGAAGGTCAAAGCCGGCGAGCTGAAAGTCCTGCACATGAACGTGCAAACCTACTTCTTCCGCCGCACCAACATGAACGCGGCCGGCAAGCCGCGGAGCTGGACGGATCACCTGTTGTGGCACCACTCCTGCCATACCGTGGACCTGTTCGGCTACCAGACTCAGGATCAGGTCACGCACGCCCATGCGTTGCAGGGCCCGGTGCATCCCGAGCTCGGCATCGCTATGGACATGAGCATTCAGCTCAAGACCGCAGGCGGGGCGATCTGCACGCTTTCGCTTTCCTTCAACAATAAGGGGCCGCAGGGGACTTTCTTCCGCTATATTTGCGACAACGGAACCTACGTCGCCTACTACGACGACCTGGTGGACGGAGAGCAGAACAAGATCGACCTATCGCACGTGGATGTTTCGATGAACGGAATCGAGCTGCAGGATCGCGAGTTCTTCGCCGCCATCAAGGAAGGCCGCGAGCCGAATTCGAGCGTCCAACAGGTGCTGCCCACCATGCGTGTTCTCGACAAGCTGGAAGCGCAAGTCGGCCGCGAGGGCAAGGCTCCGCTGAAGCAGAAGTAGGAAGCCGCTCTTACTGACCGAGCAGCTCCAAATAACGGTCCCGCGAAATTCCACCGGTCCGCAGGTTGTTCTTGATGATGAACACCGGCACCGCTGCGTATTTCGGGATGACCACCGGTCTGATGACTCCGGGTTTGGTTAGGACGACGTGATCTCCTTCGGTGCGGACGCAGCGAAAGCCCTCGGCCTCGAAAACCCTGATGAGGTCCTTGTAGGAGACCGGGCTAAGCTTTGGCATCCGTCAGCGGAAGCGGGAGAGTCACGCGCTGTACGCTGATAAACTTCGGGCTCGCGATTCGCCGCTTGGTCCTGCTGTAGCCTGACTCTTCGAGAATCTGCTCCAATGTCCCCATTTTCTCGGCTTCCTCCAGGAATAGGCGCACTGCCTCTTTGAGGTTCCTCAGCGCCCTCTCCTTGGTGCCGCCGCACGAGGAAACGTCCAGTTCCAGCGCGTGTGCGATGAAAGTGCGCCCTTCCCTAAAGATGCGACTTGTGAACTGGATTTCCATGGCTGGTCGAAGGCAAGTGGCCGCACTGGAAGGATACCATGTTCGCTACTGAGGACCTCATGGGGTTTGAGGCAAAGGCCGCAATTCAGCGAATCTCTGGAACCGAGTAGAATGCGACCCCCAGAATGACCGCGCTCAAAAGTTGGAACCACATTGACCAATCCCGGAGGAAGGCTAGGTCGTAGGGTTTCCTTAACTTCGGAATGGGGCGCTTGGGAACGGCTGCCGTTTCGCTTCGCATCACTTCTTCTGCGCGGTTCTGATAAAAGCGCATCGCCGTCTTGTCCCTATCGTTCGCCTCCCAAACGGGTTTTAGCCAGAAGATGGCGTAGAGCACGATGAAAGCGATCATCTCCCAACACGGTAAGAGATTCGGATTCTTGATCGAGACTCTCCCGTAAACGATCACGGCCCACACGGCGGCGGTCGTCTTCCACTCGTCGGTTCGCCGCCCGTCCCATCGGCCGGCGAAAAACTCGGCTTGCTTCATGCACGCCTCGAAAAGGGCCTTCTGCTCCTCCTGCATGCGTAACTCCTCGAGCTAATTTAATAGCCCCAAATGAGACGATCCTAACGATGGGCTGAGCCGGCAGCCGATCGCCGAAACGACAAATTCGGGGCCGCTACTTCGCTGCCGGAACCGGCCTGGGCACGTGCAGCGACATCAGCACCAGAGTCTGCTTGATTTCGCTGAACCAGTGCGGCGTGTTTTCGGGCACGATGGCGACGTCGCCTTTTGACATAGCCTGGTTGTGCCCGCCTTCGATTCCGGTGCCGCTCAGGTTTTCGGCGTTGGTGCGCGTCTCACCCACCAGCTTGCCTCCGGTGGTCAGCGTGCCGGAGCCGTCAATCACGTAGAACAGCTCGGCTTCGTGTTCGTGCACCGAAGCGGGTCCGACCCCGGCGCGGTACTCCAGATTCGCCTTATACGGCGCGAGCGAAAGGAGCCCCTGCACAATCGTCGCCTGTGCCTTGGTGGCGTTCTTCCCCTTCGCATTCGCGATCATGGCCGCGATATCGGTGGCGGACTTGTAAGTAACGTCGCCCTGCGGAGCACCCCGCTGAGCTACAAGAACGGCGGTGATGAGCGTAATTCCCAGACAGATTCCAATGGCGCGCATGAGAGCCTCCCGGTTCGAACTCCCCAGCATGCTAACACAGAACGACACGCCCGCAAAGGGCGGGCTCCGTTTGCGGGCGATTATCAAAAAAGCGGTGGGCAGGGCGCTATCGCCCCTCCACCGCTTCGTGCAGGCCGTCGGAGGAACAACCCGCTATTTGAGAGTAGCGCCCGCCGACCCCTGGGGCACGGAGGAAAACTTCGGTATGTCCGTCCGTAATATTACGGAAGCGGCGGGAGCCGAACGGCACGCCTCGCGCCGTGCGTCGGCGGCCCGTTCGTGGCGTTTTGGGCTTGCGTCTGATACGGTTTTGCGGAGGCGCTTGCGCCTGATACGATAGTTGGTCGCTATGAGCACTACATCCACAGTCGCCGCACCCGCTCCCACCGCCACCGTCTACCACTCCATCAAATGGGGTTGGCTGGCTGTGGCCGCCGCCGTCGCGCTGGGGGTGGCATTCATGCCGGCGCAACCGGGCCTGGATCACATGGCGCAGCTCATCCTCGCCGTGATTGCGGGAACGGTGGTGATGTGGGCGGCGGAGGTGATGAACAACGGCGTCGCCTCCCTGCTGATGATGGGCGTGCTGATGGCGCTGGGAGTCCGGCCGCTGGTGGCAATCCCTGGCGACGTCAGCGGCGCGCTGAGCGGCTTCGCCGACGGAGCCTGGTGGACGCTGCTGGTGGTGGTCTTCTACGGCTTCGCGATGAAGAAGACGGGCCTGGCTGAGCGCATCGCCTACTACATCCTCTCCTTGTTTCCCGGCACCTACACCGGCGTGCTCTCGGCGTTCTTCCTCATTGGCCTGATTCTTTCGCCGCTGATCCCTTCGATGACGGTGCGCACTGCGATCATGGCGCCCATCGCCTGGTCGCTGGTGCAGACGCTGGGATTGAAGGGGCGCAGCCACGGCTCCGCCCTGATCATGATTACGGTGATCGAGATGGCGGTGGTTCCTGGCCTCGCCTTCAAGCTGGGTTCGTTGAACGGGCCGGTGGTGATGAAGATGTTCGACGCCAAGCACCTCCCGTTGACCGACGGCGGCTACATCCAGGTGATGATGCTGCCCACGCTGGTGATGTGCGGGCTGATTCTGATTCTGAATCAACTGTTCCTGAAGCCGGAGGAGCCGATCAAGGTCTCGCACGACTTCGCTACCAGCAGGCTGCGGGCCTTGGGAAGCGTCAAGCGGGCGGAACTGATCACGGCGCTGGTGGTGGGCACTTCTATCGCCTTCTGGGTGACGGCTGCCGGCCCGGGCGCCCCGCTGGGCGGAATCAAGCTGCACCATCTTCCCACCTTCGTGGTGGGCATGTTCGGCATGGCGATCCTTTCCTTCACCGGCGTCTTTGAAGACAAAGACATCGGCACGGGGGTTTCCTGGACGCTGTTGCTGTTCCTGGGCGGCATTTTCAGCTTGACGCACATCATTCCGCAGTACAAGATCACGGACTGGCTGGCCGGGATTATGGCTCCGCGCATCCTGCCGCTGGCGCACGTTCCGCTGATGCTGCTACTGGTGATGGCGCTGCTGATGCTCGGGATGCGGTTCGTGGATCCGTCCGCGTTCTTCGCCATTCCGCTGTTGTGGACGCCGCTGGTGGATCAACTGAGTGCCAGCGGAATCCCTCCGCTGGTGCTGGCCGCTCCGCTGCTGCTGATGTCTGCGCCTTTCCTGCTGGTCTACACCAACTTCTGGATGGCGATGGGCGAAGGCATGACCGGCAAGCAGGGCTACAGCAAGGGGCAACTGTTCCGGCTGGCTTGCGTGAACGTGCTGGCCGGGCTGGTGGCGACGGCCGTCGGCGTGGGGTATTGGAAGATTACCGGAGTGCTCTAGAGTGGATCGGGAAGCGCTGCGTCACGTTGGTTTCGTCGGCTTTGGTGAGGCAGGCTATCACATCGCCAAGGGGCTCCTTAACGCCGGGATCGCGAAGACCTTCGCTTACGATATCGATTCTTCCAGCGAACGCGTGCGCGGCAGGGCGCGCGAAACCGGGACCGTGCTCGTCGATTCCAACGCGGCTTTGGCCGAAGCCTGCGACGTGATCTTCAGCGCCGTGACCGCCGACCAGGCTCTTAGCGCGGCGGAGCAGACCGCGCCGTTTCTCGGGGTTGGCCATCTTTATTGCGACGTGAACTCGGTTTCGCCGCGCATCAAGCAAGAGGTGGGACGGGCGGTTTCACGCAACGGCGGACGATTTGTGGAGTCGGCCATGATGGCGCCGGTCCCGCCGCATGCGCACAAAGTCCCAATGCTGCTCGGCGGTGAAGCCGCGCCGGAGTTTGTCGAGATGATGCGGCCCTTTGGGATGCGTATGGAGGTTGTCGCGACGGATCAGATCGGCCGCGCGGCTGCGGTCAAGATGTTCCGGAGTATTGTCTACAAGGGCCTGGAAGCACTCATTTTTGAGTGCGTTCTAGGAGCCAGCCAATATGGCGCCGAGCCTCGTGTGTTCGCTTCGCTCAATGAAAGTTTCCCGGGGGTGGACTTCGAGAAACTGGCGAACTATATGATCGGGCGTGTAATTGTTCACGGAGAGCGGCGCGCGCGGGAGATGGAGGAAGTCGCCGCGACGCTGCGCGATCTGGGTATCGAGCCGATGATGGCCGAAGCCACCGTGCGCCGCATGGATTGGGCCGCGGATCTCGGGCTGAAGGCGCACTTCGGCGGCGAATTCCCGAAGACGTATAAAGAAGTCCTGGAAGCGCTCGCCTCCCTGGAAGCGCTAAAGTAGCGCTTTGGTAGATCACCTCAAAGCCCTGGGTCTGCTCTACGTGCGCCCATTCAAGGCCGTCAGCCTCATTTTGGACGGCGGCCGCCTTATCCTCGCTCTGGTCTTTGCTTTCGTTTTCGGGGGCCTGTTTGAGTGGCCGATGTTTTTGCGGCTGACCGCGGCTCTCGATCAAGTGCCCGGCGCCCCGGCGGTCCCGGTCGGCGCGCTCTCTGCGCCGCTTTGGAGTTCGCTGATCGTGCTCGCGGCCGTTTTTGTGCCCGTCGCGGTGGTCGTGGTGAATCAATTGGAAGGCACCGGATCCGCCGCAGTAGTGCTCCCGCGCGACTACATGCCGATGCTGGTCTGTCACCTCATGGTTTACGCGGCGGTTATGATCCCGGCCGCCGCCCTTGAATGGATCCCCGACATTCCCCAGACTCCAGTGCTCGCCGCCATGTTGCTGTACTTCGGCTTCCTGAGCGTGTGCGTGGTCCGCACTCTGGCCGGGACCGGATTCGGACGCGCCATCGCTACCGTGGTGTCCGCGGCGGCGGTCTCCGTCGGCGGCCTCTACGTCTTTACGCTGGTAAGCGGCGCGCTGTATTTTCTCGCCTCACCCTTTGCGCTGTATTTCCTCTACATCATGTTCGGCCAGGGCCTCGGATCGGGGCTGCGCGGCATCGGCGGAGGGTTGAGCGCACGGCAACGGATGCGGCAGTTGCTCGAAACCTCCACCGTGAATCCGCGCGATGCCGACGCTCGCTATCAGCTCGGACTCATCTATCAACAACGCCGGGACTACGAGCAAGCACGGAAGTGCTTCGAGGAGGCCATCGCCATCGACAAGCGCGAGCCGGAGCCGCATTATCAGCTCGGGCGCGTGCTGCGCGCGCAGGGGCATTTCAACGAGGCTCTGGAGCATCTCCAGACCGCCGCGGCCATCGACAACAAACTCGCGCAGAGTGAAGTTCTGCGCGAGATGGGCGCGACGCTGCTCGATCTGGGCCGGGACGCGGAGGCTCGCGATGTTTTGCGCGAATACACCAACCGCCGCAATTTCGATGCGGAGGGTTGCTATTGGTACGGCCTCGCGCTGAGCCGCCTGGGCGACAACGCGGGAGCGAAGGAGGCGCTCAACCAGGCGATTGAATCGGTGCGTACTGCGCCTTCTCATCTGCGCCGGCAAGCCTCGCGCTGGGAGGGTCTGGCGCGAAAGCAGTTACGGCAGGTTTCCTAGGATCTTGCTCTTGACCGTCCGCCGGACCGCCCGGTCGAATTCGGTATGCTCGGGGAGGAAGGGATCGGAGGAGGCCGTTGGACCCAGCGCGCCCTTCCTGGCTCGATGAAACAACTCCTGAAAAATTCCGGATTTCAGTCCTTTCTGTGGACGCAGTTCCTGGGGGCGCTGAATGACAACCTGTACAAGACCATCGTGTCGCTGCGCGCGGTGCAAGTGGCTGCCAGCGGTGGCTTGGATTACGTCGCGATCGGCCTCGCCGTGTACGTGCTGCCGTTTCTGCTGTTTTCCGGATATTCGGGGCACCTGGCGGACCGCATCTCGAAGCGCCGCGTGATGATCTCGGTGAAGATTTTCGAGATCGGCGCGATGACGCTGGGCCTTGCGGTATTCTTCACCAACCGCATGGAGTGGATGATGGTGGTGCTGTTTCTGATGGCGTTGCACTCCACCATCTTCAGCCCCGCCAAATACGGAATCGTGCCGGAGATGCTGGAGGCCAAGGATCTCTCCGCGGCCAACGGTCTGCTGGAGATGACCACCTTCGTGGCGATCGTACTGGGCACCTCGCTCAGCGCTTTCTTATACGCGGCGTGGAAGGGCGAGCCGTGGAAGATTGGTTTGATCATGGTCGCGGTGGCGATTTGCGGCGTGGCGGTGAGCCTGGGCATCCCGCTCAGGAACGCGCCGTCCAGAACGGATCGATTTCAATGGAATCCCTTCGCGGAAGTTGTCACCGGTACGAAGCATCTGCTGCGCGACCGGTCGATGTGGCTGACGGTTGTGGGCATCTCCTATTTCTGGATGCTGGGTGCTCTGTTCCAGCAGGACCTGTTTTTTTATGGGAGCGAAGTACTGCACGCCGGCGAAGTGAAGATCGGATACATGGTCACCGCACTGGCCGTCGGCATCGGAGCGGGGAGCCTGCTGGCCGGAAAGCTTTCGGGCAGTCGCGTGGAATTGGGATTGGTGCCGGTGGGCTCGGTGCTGATGGGTGTGTTCTCGACGGCGCTGGCGTGGGCCGGCGCGGCTCATGGAAACGAGCGTTACGGATGGTCTGTGGCCATGCTGACGCTTTTAGGTCTCTCCGCCGGCTTGTTCATCGTGCCGCTGAACGCCTTCCTGCAGTACCGCAGCGAGCAGGGCGAACGCGGACGCATCATCGCCACCAACAATTTCTACAACACCATCGGGCTGATGCTGGCCGCCGGAGCGCTGGCGCTGTTTCATGATCGCATGCACGTGGCCGCGGACCGGCTGATTCTCTACACCGGGATGGTCACTCTGGCCGCGACCGTCTATGTGGTCTGGCTGATGCCGTTTCATCTGGTTCGGCTGGGCTTCCGAATCGCGATTCACACGCTGTTCCGGATTCGAGTGGAGGGTCGGGAGCGCGCGCCTCTGAAGGGACCCGCTCTGCTGGTGAGCAACCACGTGTCCTTCGTTGATGGCATCTTGATCTCCGCGGCCATCGATCGCAACGTGCGCTTCCTGATCTGGAAGCCGTACTTCGCCAATCCTGCCATGGCGTGGGTTTTCCGCCAGATTCGCGCGATTCCGGTGGGCAACGGAGGGCCCAGGGATATGGTGGCGGCGATCGCTGTGGCTCGCGAGGAGCTGAAGCGCGGACGCGTAGTGTGCATTTTCGCCGAGGGTTCCATTACCCGCACCGGACACCTGCATCCGTTCAAACGCGGCCTGGAAAGAATTGTGCAGGGCACGGCAGCTCCGATCATCCCGGTGCATCTGGACGGGTTGTGGGGCAGCCCGTTCAGCTTCGCCGGCGGCAAGTTTTTTGCGAAGCGGCCCAAGCGGTTGTTTCAACCTGTGACGGTGACTTTCGGTGCGGCGATGCCGGCCAAGGCCAGCGCCAGAGACGTC
>CAWISY010000115.1:0-11946 GCA_963838455.1 Bryobacterales bacterium | reverse complement strand
TCCCGGCACACGCTGAAGGAGAGCACTGCCCGATCCAGCAGCTCCGGCCGCTGAAACTGGGTGCGGCAGCAGATGGTCAGTGACGGTTTCCTCCGCGCCTGCGCGAGTCCGCGATCGTACAGTTCGAGCGTGTCCGCCTGCGTCGTCGCCGCGGAGACGTCGGAGGCGTAGTCGAAGTTCACCACCCCGCTCAGATCCAGCACTCCCCGCGGCGCCGGAAAGCGGTGATTCAGGAAGTGAGCCCGGTAAAAGCTCTGAAATTCGGCGTCCGCTTCGAGATCGAGCTGGGCGTCTTCCGCCTCGTCTTCGGTGCGCAACGTCATCAGCCGCGGACTCACAGCCATCACCGAGCCGCTCGCCAGGCATTCCAGCGATAAGAGCGCGCCCGTGCGCAGCGATTCCACGTGCGGCGCAGGTGCAGTGTGCCGGCGTAAGACCTCGGGGTTGATCAGCAGCAAGTTGTCATCGAGCGAGAGGACGGTGTGCGGACACAGGGAAGTTCGCAAGGCAGCCGCGGCAACCTCGCGGCCGAAATCGAGAAGCTGATTGTCCCAGCGCACACCGCGATTCCCGCATACACCCCAATTGGGAAATCTCCGGTTCAGTTCTTCCACCAGCCGCTCTACTTGCCGGCCCATGCCCAACCCGATCCACACGGAGTCGCGGCATACCAGGAACGGGCGCTCACGCGGTGCAGCGATTTCGTGAATCTTGGCGATCGCAGAGGTTACCGGATATGCCGGGATCACTTCCAGGTCACAGTGAAAACCGGCGCGAGCCTGCCACGCGTCCCGGGCGGCTGCGGTGGAGCACAGAACGTACAGAGCCGGCTTCATCGCGTGCTCAAACCGCGCGCAGCTCGTGGTATAGATTCAATCCCAGGATTTTGACTTTCTCAGGGTGGTGGACCTGCTTGAGGTCTATTGTTCGCACCCGGCCACGCAGCTCTCGATAGCTGGCCTCGATCGAATGCTCGAGTGCCGCCGGCAGATTGGCGTGCCGGATCCAGTCCCGGGCGAACTCCTCTCCGCGATCGCCAAAGAATTTGTAGGCAATCACCAGAAAATTCCGCAGCATGAAAAAATCCTGCTGGCGGAACCGATGGAAATTCTGCGTCAAAATTCCGGTAAAATGCGCGCACAGGGCGGCCGGCTCGTAGATCACCGGCATCCCGTTCAGCCACGCCCGCCAGCTCAAGTCGACGTCCTCGTTGTACAGGAAATAGATCGGGTCGAAGCCACCCAGGCGGCGGAATGCCTCGCTCGCAATGAGCAGAAATGCGCCTGTCGCCCACGGCGTTTCGCCGGTCACCGGGTCAAACTCCTTGGGATGCTCCATGGGCCACTGCCGCGCTTCCACCATCGCCGCCGGCTTGTTCGAGTAGGTCTCGATCATGCGGTCGATGCAACCCGGCATGGGCATCGAATCGGGATTCACCAGCAGGAAACAGCTCTCCGGCCGGACCTGTTCGAACAGGTAGTTGACCGATTCTCCAAACCCGATCTGGCCGCCGGCTCTCACAGCCGACCAATCCGTCACGCTCGACAACCTCCCGGAGCAATAGGCCAGCGCAGCCGGCGAGAGCAGGCATTGCTGATTCTTGTAGTGGAGCGTGTGCAGGTGCAGCCGGAACTGCCCTTCCTGCGCGGCCAGCGCCGGCAACAGGTGCTGCTCAATGAACTCGACGTTCGCCTGTCCGTACACGACAAAGACGGGACAATCCGCGCCCGGAGCCTGATTCTTCCATTCCGCAGCCCGTGATCGCGAGGAAGCATGCTTGGACAGAATCAGCATGCTCGCCGGAGGCCGGATTCCCGAGGGAATGGAGCGGCGCTTGGGTACGGCGTCACCCGCAGGAGCGATACCGTGACGGCGCCGGTGCATCCGCACCACCAGGTGGGTCAAAGGATCGTCGCCGGCAGCGGCCGGCTTTGAAGGATTATCGCCGGCGATGGCCGGCTGGGGATGAGCTTCCCAGTAACGGCGCGTGTCAAAACGAGGGTTCGGCTCTTTCCCCTCCGCCGCCCCCTGCACCAGATAGTGCACCAGAGGATTGATGCCGGCGCGCTGCACTTCGGGATATTCGCGCAGGTACCAGGCCGCGTCGAACAAGGGATGCGGGTTCTTGCCTTCGAATCCGCCTTGCAGCAGGAAGTGCACCAGCGGATCCAGTCCCAAGGCCCTGGTCTCGGGATATTGCCGCAGGTACCATCGCCGGTCGAACAGCGGATGCGGACTGCGGCCTTCCTTCCACCCGAAATTGACGTAGTGCTGTAGAGGATTCAGGCGGCTTGCGGCGATGTCGGGATAGCGGGTCAAGTACCAGGCGGAATCAAAAAGCGGATGCGGCTTGTGTTGCTCGAATCCGCCCCACAGCAGGAAGTGCAGGAAGGGCGGCCACGCTCCCGTTCGCGCACCTCCCGGACGCGCGTAGTAGGAAGGGTCGAACAGCGGGTGCGGGCTGTTGCTGCGATCGAAGAGAGGCCGCAGCCGTTTCCACAGCCCGTTCCCCGGCTGGGCGTCAGACAGGAGCTGCTCCTCCGCGTGTACCGGGCAAATCCCCGCAATCTCGCTGGCCAGGCTCACCAGCCAGCGAGGACTTACCTGAAGCAAGGTTCCTCCCAGGCGCTTCTTCAGCGTTGAATTGGCCCCTAGAGCCGAATGGGCCTCTAGAGTCGAATGGGCCTCTGGAGTCGAATTGGATGGTTGAGCAACCATGTTCGGGCGAGGTCGCACCACCGCGGCCTTCCGCTAAAACCCTTAGCCTACCATTGCCTTCATGCTGGGCGCAGGGACTTCGTGCTGCCAGCCGGGCTCGGACGCTATAATCCGGTTAGCGTTCCTGCCTTGTGAATCCCTACTGCGACGTCAGCCTTCCGGTCCCGCTGAATCAGCCGTTCACCTACCTGCTGCCGGAGACGCTGCGCCATCGGGTGCGCGCCGGCTGCCGGGTGCTGGTTCCCTTTGGCAAGCGGACCCTGGCGGGAGTGGTTCTGCGCACCCACGACGAGCCGCCTCAGACCGCGCCGCGCGAAGTTCTGCGGCTGCTCGACGAAGAGCCCGTGCTGGACGCCTCCCTGCTGCAGTTAGGCGCCTGGATCGCGAATTACTACTGCGCGCCGCTGGGCGACACTTTGCGCGCGATGACGCCTCTGGCAGTCGATATCCGGCGCGGGAAGGTGTACTCGCTCTCCTCCTCGGGTCACGACGCCGCCCGCCAGTTTCATTTCGACGATCTTTCCTCCGATAGCCCCGACCCCGCCGGCGCGTTGCTGCGCCTGCTCGACGCCCGCCCGCTCACCGGCGCCTACCTGGCGCGCAAGGTGCCGAAAGCCGCATCCATCCTGCGCGCGCTCGAAAAGAAGGGCTTGGTGGAGGCGGAGGAACGCACGGCGGAGCGCCATCATCGGCCCACCGCGCCTGCAGATTCAGGCAACGGTTCGGGGCCCTCGCGGCCCTCCCACACGCTGAATCACTATCAGCAGGCCGCCTTCGACGCCATTCGTGCCGCGCTCGACGACGGCAAATATCGAGCCTTCCTTCTCGAAGGCGTCACCGGCTCCGGTAAGACCGAGGTGTATCTGAGCTCGATCGAAGCCGCCCTGGCGCACGGCAGGAGCGCCCTGATGCTGGTTCCCGAAATCGGCCTGACTCCCGCCGTGGCCGGTCAGTTTCATCACCGCTTCGGGGAGCGCGTCGCCATCCTGCACTCCGCCTTTCACGATACGGAGCGTGCGCAGCAATGGCGCAGGATCCGCTCCGGCGCCGCGGGCGTGGTGGTCGCCACGCGCTCCGGAGTCTTCGCGCCGCTCCAGAACCTCGGGCTGATCGTAGTCGATGAGGAGCACGACCAAAGCTACAAGCAGCAGGAGAGCCCGCGCTATCACGGTCGCGACGTGGCCGTCGTGCGCGCCCGCGACCTGGGCGCCGTGGTGGTGCTGGGCTCCGCCACGCCCAGTCTGGAAACGCGCTACAACGCCGAACGCGGGCGCTACACCCGCCTGGAGCTGCCGGAGCGCATCGAGCGCCGGCCCATGCCGCAGGTCCAGCTCATCGACATGCGCCAGGAGTTTTTAGAGACGCACAAACAAGCCACCTTCTCCCGCGCGCTGATCGACGCCGTGACTGAGCGCCTGGCCAGCGGCGAGCAAGCCATGCTGATGCTCAACCGCCGCGGCTTCTCCAGCTTCGCCGCCTGCCGCGCCTGCGGCCAGCGCGTCGAATGCGTCAACTGCTCGGTGACCATGACGTATCACCGCCGCGACAAGCGCATGTTGTGCCATTACTGCAATTACTCCATCCGCATCCCGGATCGCTGCCCCAAATGCGACAGCGACTACATCCAGTTCATCGGCACCGGCTCGGAACGCGTGGAGGAGGAGCTGCACTCAGCCTTCCCGCGCGCCCGCATCGCGCGGCTGGATCGCGACACCGTCCGCGGCAAGCGCGATTACGAAACCATCCTGTCCGCCTTCCGCGAAGGCAGCTTCGATATCCTGGTGGGCACCCAGATGATCGCCAAGGGCCACGATATTCCCAACGTCACTCTGGTGGGCGCGGTCAACGCCGACATCGGCCTGGGATTGCCGGACTTCCGCGCCGCCGAACGCACCTTCCAGTTGCTGACCCAGGTTGCCGGACGAGCTGGCCGCGGCCAGACTCCCGGCATCGTTTTGATTCAAACCATCAACCCCGATCACTACGCCATCCGCTGCGCCGCCGCGCAGAACTACGAAATGTTCTACGCTAAGGAGATCGAATTCCGCCGCATGATGTGGTACCCGCCTTTTGGCGCACTGGCTAACGTGGTGGTCCGCTCCGGCAAGGAAGAGGAGGCGCTGGCGCGCAGCGGAGCGCTGGGCCGCTTGCTCCAACCCGCTCCGGAAGGCGTGAAGGTGCTGGGACCCGCTCCGGCCGCGGTCGCCCGCGTGAAGAACGAGTATCGTTACCAGATGCTGCTCAAAACCTCCAGCCGCGCGCGGCTCAGCCAGATTCTGGCCGAAGTGCGGCAGTTTGCCGCCGCCGAACACTGGCCGGCCGCGTCGCTCCTGATCGACGTCGACCCCATGACGCTTCTCTAAAACATGCGCGGCGGCGTCCAGATGGTCGAAGATAATCTCCGGGTCGCTATGCGCTTTTTCGGGGAAGCCTCCGGCGCCGGGGAGGTGCGCGCCTCGGCCGGCGTGCAGATGGTCTACTCCGGCCTGGACTACGGCGTGTTCAATATAGCGTTGCTGGAGCAGCCGGTTTCCTCCGAGCGGGAGCTGGCCGCGGCCATCGCCGATTGCGGCCGCTTCTACCGCGAGCGCAAGGTCCGCTGGTCTTTCTGGATGTGCGAGGACCTGATGGAGCCTCCCGCCCGGCGCCACAGCCGCGAAATTTTCACCGAGGCCGGCCTGCGCATCATCTCCCACGCTCCCGGCATGGTCGCTCTCGGTCTCACCGCGCCCTCGCGCCCGCTCCCCGCGATCGAGTGCCGCGCCGTGACCGATGCGGCCTCCCGCGCGGCTTTCACCGGTCTCACGGTGACTTGTTTCGATATTCCTCTGGTGGTGGCCCGCGCGATCTACGAGCGGGAATCGGCCTGGAACGGCGCCTATCAAGGCTTCATGGCGATCGTCAATGGCGTTCCGGTCTCCATCGTCGCCCTGGTGCGAGCCGCCAGTGTGCTGGGTGTTTACTCCCTGGGAACCGCTCCGGCCCATCGTGGGAAGGGCTACGGTGAAGCCTTGTTGCGAGCCGCCTCCCGGTCCCTTCAGCCAACCGCCTATTCCGGAGAAGGCGGCGCAGACGAGCCTATGGTTCTGGAATCGACCGACGCGGGTTACCGCTTATACCGCAAACTGGGATTTCGGGATGTGACCAACTTCACTGTCTACTTGACCAAATAGCGTCCGGCGCTACTGAGCCGCGCGCGCGCGCAAGCAAGCGGCGCTTTCGGAGTTTTGCCGCGAGCCTAGCTGGCGTTGAAGCCGGAAATGATCTTCGAGAAGATCGTGCTGATCCCGGGCATAATCGAGGGCGGCAGGAACCCGGCGACCACGACGGCGATGGACGCCGCGAGTAGTGCGTATTCAATCATGTCCTGGCCGCGAACATCCAACCATAACCGCAATCCAGCACGCATTAATTTCGCCATTGGCTCTTGTCTCCTGCAACTCCATATTGAACCCTGCGAGGGTGTTTCTACAAGGCCTTTGTAACCTTAGCAGGCACACTCTAAAACACTTAAGGGGCGCCGGTACTTCGCCCCGCGGCGTTCCTGAACCCACTTACGGGTTGGTTTGGGCGGGGTAGCGAACCACCGTAAAATTGCTGATCGCAACCGTGTCGCTGCCCGATCCGCTCATCGCACCTTGAAAGCTGATCGTCACCGCAGCAGTCGCGGTGATGCTGGTCGATCCTGCCGAAGTCGCTATGGCCGTGGAAGTTCCCCAACTGCTGGTGTCCCATGTCTGACCGCTCGAGTTAAGCCCGAAACTGGTGTGCCCGGTGAGCAGGCTCTCCGGCGCCGACGCGCTGCGGGAGGCTACCGTAGCCCCCGCCACCTGCACCTGTTCGCTGAAACCCACAGCCGAGCCGCTGTGCGTAAAGTGGTACTGCACCTCCAAGCGGTCCCCCGTTCCCAGCAGACCCGCCGGCAGCGTGCAACTCCCAAGCTGCACAAAAGTGGTCGAAGTAGTGCTCCCGCCGGTGCTGCTGCAGACGACTTGGGGCGTGGTCAGCGATCCCAGCGGATTACTCGGATTGGCGTAGCGGTAGCTGGCCAGCAGGAGATCCCCGCTCTGCGGCGTCGAGCCCACGAAGAAAGTGACGGTACTGCCCGACAGCGTGAAGTCGACGCCCGAATCCAGCCGCAGGCCGTTCAGATATAGTTGCAGGCTCCCCGCCGGCGAGGGCGTGAACGCCAGCGTGAACACCGTGTTCGATCCATTGATCGTTCCGGAAGGCGCCTCCGAATCCGAAAAACCGGGATAGACCCCCGTCGCGGCCCCGCACGAGCCGGAGCTCCCGTCCACATGCACGCAATCGCTGAGGTTGCCGGAAGCTCCATCGATGAGTCCGGAGTCGTCGATAATCGCCGTCCGTCCCAGTGCGAATCCGACGCCCTTCTGCGCGGTCAGCGACAAGGCGTTGCTCAACCCCACCACGTCCGCGATCGTCACTGGAGCCGTTTCCGGCGCGGGCCCCACCACCGCGCCCTGCGAAACCAGCACGTCGCGCAGGTGCAGGATCGTGGTGCTGGGCGGCACCGCCCACACCTGCGTGAACTGGTTCACGCCGTTCTGGTTGTAGGTGACGTTGTACTGCGCGCCGGCCGAAGCCGTGGTGGTCGGGACCAGCGAAACGTTCAGCACGCCGTTGACGATAGGGAGCGTCTCGTTGGCGGTGGCAATGTTGGAGTTGTCGCCCGCCTGAAACGCGCTGTAGGTAATGTACAGAGTCCCGTTGAACCGGTTTCCGTTCGCCATGTACAGAGTGTCCTGAATGGTGGTCAGCGCCGGCTGCGCGGCAATCGGCTGCAGGAGCCCCGCCGCTGAAATCAGGAAGGCCGCCACGGCCCAAGGTTTAAGACGTAACATCCGCTCGCCTCCAAGCTGCTCCAGAATCGCGGCTTGCGACCCCGATGATTCCGCAGCGCGGATGCGATGTGCTTGAGATTTTGGGGTTTTTCGGGCGAATTAACGCTGGACCGGCGCCGGACGCCGGTCATTATGCCGGCTTGATGACTTCCACACCCATGTAGGGCCGCAACGCTTCCGGGATCACTACGCTCCCGTCCGCTTGCTGATAATTCTCCACCACCGCGACCCAGGTGCGCCCGACCGCCAGTCCGCTGCCGTTCAGCGTGTGGACAAATTCGGGCTTGGTCTTGCCGGATTTGGCTCGAATGTTGGCGCGCCGGGCTTGATAAGCCTCAAAATTCGAGCACGAAGAAATTTCCTTGTACCCATTCTGCCCCGGCAGCCAGACTTCGATGTCGTAGGTTCTGGCCGAGCTCGCGCCCATATCGCCGGTGCACAGAACCACCGTCCGGTACGGAATTTTGAGCCGCTGCAAAATATCCTCGGCATCGGCCGTGAGCGCTTCCAGCTCATCGTAGCTGTTCTCGGGTTTGGCGAACTTCACCAGCTCGACCTTCTGGAACTGGTGCTGGCGGATGATGCCGCGCACGTCGCGGCCGTACGAGCCCGCCTCGCTGCGGAAACACGGCGTGTAGGCGCAGTACTTGATCGGCAGTTGATCCAGATCCAGCATCTCGTCGCGATGCAGATTCGTCACCGGGACTTCCGCCGTCGGAATCAGCCAAAAGTCGGTGTTCTCGATCTTGAACAAATCCGCGGCGAACTTGGGCAGATTGCCCGTCCCGTACATACTCGCCGAATTGACCATAAAGGGAGGCAGAACCTCCCGATAGCCGTGATGCTGGGTGTGCACGTCCAGCATGAAGTTGATTAGCGCCCGCTCCAGCTTCGCGCCCAGGCCGGAGTACACAACGAACCTCGCGCCCGTGATCTTCGTGGCGCGATCGAAATCCAGAATGCCGAGCGCCGGCCCCAGATCCCAATGCGCTTGCGGAGCGAATTTGAACTCAGTCGGCGTGCCCCAGCGGCGAACCTCGACGTTATCGTCGGAGCTCCGGCCCGTCGGGACGCTGGGATGGGGCATGTTGGGAACGCCGGCCAGCATCAGGCGAAATTCGCCGTCCAGGGCCTCGGCTTTCTGATCCAGCTCCGCCATGCGATCGGCCATGTCGCGGACCTTCTGCTGCGCCGCGGAAGTGTCCTGGCCGGCCTTCTTGAGCTTGCCGATCTCCTGCGATTCGGCGTTGCGCTGCGCCTTCAACTGCTCGGACTCCACCAGCGCCGCGCGCCGCTCCGCATCCAGCTTCTTGAACGCCTCTACATCCAGCGTAAATCCGCGATCGGCCAAACGCAGGGCGATCGCATCCAGGTTATTGCGAAAGAATGATAGGTCGTACACGAATGGTCCGGTTTATCGGTCTTCGATCGCGACCCACGGCTTGCCTGGGGCCTCGCCCGTATACTCCGCGCGAGGGCGGATCAGGCGGTTGTTGTGATACTGCTCCAGAATATGCGCAGTCCAGCCCGACATGCGGCTGACCGCGAAGATGGGCGTAAACAGGTCCACCGGAATCCCCAGCGAATAATACGTACTGGCGGAGAAGAAATCGACGTTGGCGTTCAGGTTCTTGGCTTCCTTGCCGTAGGCCTGAATCGCGTTGGAGATTTCGTACAGCTTGACGTGGCCGGTGCGCTCACCCAGTTCCTTGGCCATGTTTTTGAGGAACGCCGCGCGCGGGTCGATGGTGTGATACACGCGGTGCCCCAAACCCGGAATCTTGATCTTGTTGGCGAGCATGTTCTTCGCCTTCTCCAGGCCTTCTTCGGGCGTGTTCACCGTCAACAACAGCTTGATCACGTCTTCGTTCGCGCCCCCGTGCAGCGGCCCTTTCAGCGCGCCGATGGCGGAGGTGACCGAGGAATAAATGTCCGACAACGTCGCCGCGGTGACGCGGGCGGCGAAGGTCGAGGCATTCAGCTCATGCTCGGCGTGCAGCACCAGCGCGACATCGAAGGCCTTCTCCATCACCTCATCCGGCTTCTTGCCCGTCAACGTGTACAGGAAGTTGGCCGCAAAACCGAGGTGCGGATCGCCCGGAACCACCTGGTGACCCTTGCGCAGCCGGTCGAGCGCCGTGACGATCGTCGCCGTCTTGGCCATCAACTTGACGGCCTTGGTTTTGTTGGCCTCCGGCGACATGTCCTGCGCCTGCGGATCGTACAGCGCTAGCATGGAGACCGCCGTGCGCAGCGCCGCCATCGGCACCGTGCCTTCCGGCAGATGCCGCAGGAAATCCTCCACCGGCGCCGGAAGCGCCCGGTGCGCCACCAACTGCGCCTGCAGGTCGTCGAGTTCCTCCTGCTTGGGCAAACGCCCGTTCCACAACAGGAAGATGACCTCTTCGAACGAGGCGTGCTCGCCCAACGTCCGGATATCGTAGCCCTGATAGCTGAGGATGCCTGCTTCTCCATCGATGAAGCAGATGCTCGACGCCGTCGCGATAATGCCTTCTAAGCCCGCACCTGTGACTGCCATGAGATTGCCTGCTCTAGCTCCTGAAGTGAAGATGATTGCCGGTGTGTGATGAATTCGACACGCTGGAAGTGTGTGAAGCGAAGGACCATTTTAGCAGCAACGGACCTGCCGCTGGCAGCCAAGATCTTCGCCCCACCGGTACCTCGATTGCTCTGAGCTTAGCGTCCGCGCCGCAATCGGATTGGAAAGCTCAGCTATGACACGCTATCGCTGCTCCTCGAATGCTCCTTTTTGTCACGCAGCCTGGGGCGTTCTTCCTCAACTCCTGCTCGCGGCAATTTGCGCGAGCGCCCTCAGCGCGCAGAACTCGCCAACATTCACTTATGCAGCACCGAACACCGAGATTAATGTCATGGCCACGGACTCCGCGGGAAATACGTACCTCGCCGGGACCGGGGCGATCACCCCAACTCCCGGCGCATTTCAACCCCAATACAACGCCAGCGGGACTTGCGGGTACGATTACCCGGGCATTGGAGTCCCATGCGTGGGGTCGTTCGTCGAAAAACTCAACCCCACCGGAGCGGTGGTCTTCGCCACCTACTTTTCGGGCAACGGGAACACCCTCATAAACGCGATTGCGGTCGACCAGCAGGGCAACGTCTATCTGGGGGGCGCAACCTCGCCCCCGCTTGACACCCCGCCGGCTCCCTTGGGAAGCGTCAACACCTTCCCGGTGACCTCCGGCGCGGGGTTTACCGCCGGTTCCGGATTCGTCACGAAGATGAACCCGCAGGGCACCGGCCTGGTGTATTCGACCTTCATCCCGGCGAGCGTCGGAGGGCTTGCCGTCGATCCGGAGGGCAACTGTTACTTCATCGGGGTTGGATCCGCATTCCCAATAACGCCCGGAGCATTTCAGACCGCGCCGAGCGGCAACGTCGTAGCCAAGCTGAACGCCTCCGGTTCGGCGCTGGTGTACGCCACCTATCTTTCCGGAAGCGGAGGGGAAAACGGCGGCGACTATCTGAGCTCGATTGCGGTCGACGCTGCCGGAGACGCTTTTATCGCGGGAGCTGCGCATTCGCCCGACTTCCCGGTGACGCCGGGGGCGTTCCTGACCACGAATCCGGGCGTGCAGGTAGCATTCATCACCGGCGGGTTGGGCGTGTTCCTTACGAAGCTGAATCCGCAGGGCAGCGGCTTGGTGTATTCGACCTTCCTCTGCGCATCGGTAGGCGGCAACGGGCTTGGCGTGACTGTAAAACTGGATGCACAGGGCACGGCCTATGTGGGCGGTTCAACGGGTCCACTGATTGCGTTCTTTCCGGTCACCCCCGGCGAAAACTCGAGCACCAGCGGCAACGTCGCCGGTTTCCTCACGCGGTTCAGCGCGGACGGCTCTTCGCTGATCTACTCGACCTACCTTTCCGTTGGCTTTACCAGCGGGGCGGCCCTGGATGTCGATGCCGCGGGCAACGCGGTGGTGGCGGGCCAAGCCACTTCCAGCGACTACCCGAACGATCCGTACATGAGTCTGCCAACCGGCGTGGGAGCATTTCAGCCAGGGTACGCAGGCGGCACCTCGGACATCTATGTGGAGAAATTCACGCCGCAGGGCCAGATTGCCGGGGCGACTTACTTAGGAGGATCGCAAGCCGATGGAGCCTCGCGGATCGACTTGGCGCCAAACGGCTCCGTAGTCATCTTCGGCGGAACCGAGTCACCGGATTTTCCGGGACTCGCGCCGGGCACGGTGCCGACACCTTCCGGATTCAGCGTTCCCTTCATCACCAACCTCTTCATTTCCCTCACGGTCCAAAACGCCGCGAGCTATGTCGACACGCAGATCGCCCCCGGAGAAATCGTCGCGTTACGCGGATA
>CAWISY010000114.1:0-3499 GCA_963838455.1 Bryobacterales bacterium | reverse complement strand
GAGCGCGGCGCCAAGCTGGATGCTCGCGATCTGGGCAGCCGCGACACGGTGAACGGCGCGATGCTCGGCGTGACCTGGGAGCCGATCAATTACGCGCAGGGGCTGGTGCGCGTAGGCGTCCAGTCGGCGATCCCCCATCCGGAGACCGCGGATCTGCTCCGCAAGATGATGACCGATCGCGGACTGCCCATCCCGGCCGATATCACGTCCTCAATCTGTTTAACCAAGGGCGTCAACGGCTGCCAGTAGGCGGCGTCGAGTCAGAACGACGAGGAGCCGGCCGAAGGAAGCTTCGGCGGCGGATCGCTGCCCTTGTGTCCAGGCTCGTCGACGGCTGCAGACGGCCCGTTTCAAATCGGTCCCGCCCTTGCGGTTATGGGCCTTCTCCGTCAAGTTGCCGGCACCGACGCTTAGGAGAAGCAACTTCCCACATCGCCCCATCCGAGAAGTACGAGCACTTCGAAGGCTTGGAGCTACACGTCCTTGTGGACTTACCTTCGACTAGGTCAGCCGAGAACAACTTCCCGCCACTCGCCGTACGACATGATTGAGGCGGGACGAGCGCTGCCGCCATTAAGGATTTTCAGGGCTCGGCGCTGGCGCTTATCCCCCGTGACGAATACGTCGCATGAAGGCAGATAGGTTGCAGACCACAGGTCGAGGTGGCCGGGATTCCTACGACCGAAGCCCTGTTGCTTAACAGACCGCTGGTAGATAGCGCACGCGTAGCCCATGAGAAACATGCGCCAATGGGGTACCGAACCCAACAGAGGCCGTAATTCGTCGCGGACTAAGGGTCGGCCGACAGCACGCTCGTAGATGGGGTTGACCGCCTCATACAAAAAGTCATCGTTCTGAGCGTAATGGCGGATGAGAGCCCCCATTGACCGCGGGCGCTTGACTCCACTCTCGAAAACGGCTTTCAGTTTGTCGCGCAGACCTTGGGTAACCCCCCCGAGTACATTCTCTCGCTCGTTATTAAATCCGACCGCCATCCGCTGCGCCGCGCCGTCAACGAGTTCGGGATTGTTAAGCGCTATCCATGCTCCCTCAGCGTCATTGCCGGAATTGAGTGTGAGGGCGCGGTCGCGACGTGCGTACCCCTGGCACGCGGCAATGATCAATTGATTTGGCGTCGCGAGAGGGCGGATATCCCTCCCGACGTTCTTGACGAGGCGCAGCAGAGCGAGCCTCCGCTCCGGGCCTTCTGTCGCTCCTATTTCGGCGATCGCCAAGGCGGTGGGGACTATCGCCACGGAACGTAGCTTCTCCAGCATCAGGTCCCGGTCGGGATCGTCTAAGAGGTGGTTCCATGCACTTGTGTCGAGGATATGTTTGTTAGGGACATCGCCCGCCATTACGGTCCGAGCGGGGGCGCGGACGTTTGGTGCAGGCGCGCTTGAAGTCTCTTCAGCGCTCATTTGACTATTGTCCCCTGGACATACAACTGCGTAAGGACGCATCCGGCCTGAGAAATGCCCTATTCGCTGATCTGACCGCGACACGGGCAAGAAGTCCGCTTGGAAGAAAGCGAGCCTATGCCAATGAGCGCGTGCGCCGAGCCGTTGCCGGCGCTTTAGTTCCGCCGGTTTATTTCCATCGAAGCTGACTGCTGAGATACACTAGCATCCACGGCTTCCATGTCGAACGCCACTCTTTCCGCAACCCCGGCTCTGACCCGTTCCAATGCACGGTACGCGGTTGCAGCGGGATTTTTGGGCTGGACCTTCGACGCGTTCGATTTCTTTGTGCTTGCCTTCGTGTTGCCCGCGGCGGCGAAGGAATTCGGGAAATCGATTCCCAGCCTCGCTCTCACCACCACCGCCACGTTGGCCACGCGCCCCATCGGCGCTTTCATCTTCGGATTGTTCGCCGACCGCTGCGGACGCCGACCGGTGCTGATGGCGAATATCGCCTTTTACTCCTTGATCGAGGTGCTGTCGGGCTTCGCGCCCAGCTACAGCTCCTTTCTGCTTCTGCGCTTGCTGTACGGGGTTGGGATGGGGGGCAATTGGGGAGTGGGAGCTTCGCTGGTCCTGGAATCGGTGCCGCCGAAATGGCGCGGCATGGCATCGGGACTTCTTCAGCAGGGCTACGCGATGGGTTATCTGCTGGCCGCAGGCGCGTTTTATACGGTCTTTCCGAAGTGGGGATGGCGCGCCATGTTCTTCGTCGGCGTGATTCCGGCGGCGTTTACGTTATTTGTCTGCGCCCGCGTGCGGGAGACGGAAGCGTGGCATCAGACGCGGACGGATTGGCCGGTTTACCGGGCCGCGCTCTTTCAAAATCTGCGGTTGTTTCTGTACCTGGTCGTGCTGATGTCGATGATGAACTTCATCTCGCACGGCACGCAGGACATGTATCCGACCTATCTCCAGAGGCAGCTTCATTACAACGTGAATGTTACCGCGCTGGTTGCGGCCATCTCGATGCTTGGCGCGATCGCCGGCGGCCTGATCATCGGAAACCTTTCCGACCGTTACGGGCGGCGGCGTTCGATGACTGTTGCGGCGCTGCTGGCGGTGCTGGTGATCCCGCTTTGGGTGTTTGCTCCGAACATGCCCCTGGTGATAGCGGGAGCGTTTCTGATGCAGTTCATGGTGCAGGGGGCATGGGGCGTAATTCCGGCGCACATCAATGAATTGTCTCCGCCCGCGGTACGCGGGTTCTTCCCTGGGTTCGCTTACCAGCTCGGCGTTCTGGTCGCTTCCAGCATCGGCTACGTTGAGGCGCTGCTGGGGGAACACTTCAGCTATGCGGCGGCCATGGGCGGCCTCGCGGCGGCTGTATTTCTGCTTGGGGCGATCGTGATTTCGCGCGGGCCGGAGGCGAAGGGCGTAGCCTTTGTGAGAGACGCCTGACCGGGCTGACTCACTTTACCGGTGCGGCTTCTTTGTCCCACGCCAGCTTGCCCGCGTCGCTTCCTGCGACCGAATAGAGCGCGCCCGGAGCGTTGCGGGTCTTCTGGAACTCCTCCAGCGTCTGGCCGCGCATCGCGGCGTAGATGTGGAGATTCGAAACCCCGATCACCGCACCCAGTTTCTCCAGCATGAAGAAGATCACGCCGTAGTGAATCATGGCGCGCCAGTCCCGTCGGCGCACAATATCGCGTTCTTCCTGGGTTAAGGCGGACTCCTCAAAGGCGATCTCGGGCGTCTCGAGGAACAGCTTGCGCTGGGCGGGAATGATCAGGTCGTGAAGGAACTTGTTCAAGCGGTATCCCTTGACGCTGCGAGCTAGAGTGAACGGGTAGGTTCCTTCCAGCTCCTCCACGCCGATCAACTGCCGGTTCATGTTATCGAGCGTGGCGGCGTTGATCTTGGCCTGCAGGTCCTCTTCAAGCGTCTCCGCTCCGGCCAGAGCCTCGTTCTCGTAGATCGCCGTTGCCAGGCCGGTCATCGAAGGGAGGTAGTAGCTCTGATGGATCTTGCGGATGTTTGCCGAGAGCGCACCGCGCATGACCAGCCACATGATCACCTCGGCTCCCTCCATGCCGCCC
>CAWISY010000113.1:0-4540 GCA_963838455.1 Bryobacterales bacterium | reverse complement strand
GTGTTATGTCCTGCTTCGACTAGTACGTATTGCTGTCACGTCGCTCGGCGTTTTTCTTTCAGAGCCGCGCGCGCAGCAAGCGGTGTCTTCCGTCAAACTCGCGCAGTCTGCAATGCCGCAAGCACGCGCGCATCCCGGAAGGGAACTCGGCGGAGACGAACCCCGGTGGCATCGTAGATCGCGTTGGCGACGGCCGCGAGCATGGGCTTGCATGCCGCCTCGCCGGCTCCATAGGGAGCGAGATCGGGCCGATTCGGATTCGGATCTCCGTTCACCAGCACCACGTCGATTCTGGCCGGCGTGTCGGCGTGTGTGAGAGTGGGATGGGAATTCCAATCCACGCTGGTGACCTTTTCGGTATCGAACTGCACTTCCTCATGGAGCGCGCGGCTCAGCGAGTGGAGCATGCCGCACTCCGCCACGTGACGCAGCGCCTCCGGGTTGACGATGAGTCCAACATCGTGCGCGCATGCCAGCCGCTTCACCCAGACATGGCCGGTTTGGCGATTCACCTCGACCTCGGCAATCTCCGCCGCGATGGTCTGGCCGCGGAACGCGTAGGCCATGCCGCGTCCGGTCAGGATGTCGCCCGTGTCGCGCGGTTTCGGAGACGGACGTTTATCCCAGCCGTAAGCCTCCGCCACGGCCTTGAGGGCTGCGATCGAGCGGGCGCGCTTGAATCCCGCAATCTTCCGCGGTGCTGGCCGTGAGCATCTTCATGCGGAATTCGAGCGGATCGGCGTTCGCGGCCGCCGCCAGCTCGTCAATGAACGATTCGGAGGCGAACGTCGACTGCGGACCATTGGGATCCCGCAGGTTTCCGGTGCGAAGCGGGGTCTCACAAACCAGGGGCAGACTGACCACCTGGCTGGTCATCCGGCGATGCGGAATCGCGTACATTTCCGAAGGTGTGGCCGCGCTGCCCGCCGCGGGCCTGGCGCGTTTGACCCCCATGAGCTGAGCGATCAGCACGGTATCGGGCTCGTTATAGCCGACGTGATTGTAGTCGGCGGCCAGAGCATGGTAGTCGTACGCGACCAGGTTCCCCGCGGCATCCAATCCTCCGCGCAGCTTGACCGCGAACGCCGGAGCCTTGGTATCCCAGGCTGTCTCCTCGTTCCTCATCCACTGCACGCGAACCGGCCGGCCGATCTCCTTGGCCAGGTAGGCCGCCTCGCATCCCGCATCGTCGGCGGCGGTGCGGCCGTAGCCTTGCGGCCCTTCCATCCAAACCACGCGCACTTTGTCCGGCGGCATCCCCAGAAATGCGGCGACGCCCCTGCGCATGCCATACGACTTCATGTCATTGGAATAAATCGTCATCTGGCCGTTCGATGGATCCGCCATGGCGTGCGCGGGACTGATCGCGGTGTGCCCCTGGAACGGGATGTCGTAGTCGGCTTCGATCACCTTCGCCGCGCCCGCCATCGCCATGTCCGGGTTTCCCACCACAATCGGGTTGGAACTGGAGGTCGGCGCGGCATCGCGCATGTACTTGAACAGGTTTTCCGACGAAGGGAACGGCTCCGTCGCCGGCTTCTCCCAGTTGGTCTTGAGCTGCCTGGCCGCATTGATCGCCTGCTCTTCGCGTTCGCAGACGACGGCTACGTAGTTGCCCTTGCTCACCACCTTGATGAATCCGGGCAGGCTTCGCACGGAGGACTCGTCAATGCTCAGCAACTTCGCGCCCGCGAATGGAGGCTTCACGTTGCGAGCATGAACCATGCCCGGAAGCTTCACGTCCACGGCCCATTTCAGAGAACCGTCCACTTTGGCCGGAATGTCGTAACGCTGCGGCGACTGGCCGGTAAATTTGAGTTCCTGTACCGGTTTGACTTTGGCCACTCCGGTGACCGCGTTGACGTTGTTCCCCGTCAGCGCGACATTGAATCGCTTCCCGCCGACCAGTTCTCCATAAGTGACGCGCTTGGATGGATCGGCTTTCGCCGTGATCACGCCCACGCTCACCGCAAGCTGATCGACCGGGACGCCCAGGCGTGCGGATCCCATCTCCAGCAGCACTCGGCGAGCCTCGGCTGCGGCGCGTCGCATGGGCCAGGCATCCCTCTCCATCGCAGTCGAGCCGCCGGAACCGCCCTGGTCCACGGTGATGTCCGTGCTGCCCATGATGCAGGTAGTCCTGTCGTAGGCGATGTCCATTTCATCGGACATCAACTGGCGGAAGCCTGTACCGGTGCCCTGGCCGCAATCGGTCTTGCCGACATAGAAGGTCGCGGTGTTGTCCGCATGGATGACGATCCACGAATCGAGCTGCTTGAAGTCGGGGTCCGGATACGGACCTGCGGCCGCCGCGGCGGATTGTGCATTCGCTTCCGGGGCGAGCGTGCCGGCCGCGCTGAAGCTCACGACCAGCATGCCCGCGCTCTTCAGCAAGTTCCTGCGGGATGTGGTCACGTTCAAGTTTTCCAGCACCTCTTCGACGTTCTTGGGGATGTTGGTGAGCTCGGGGAGGCTGGTGAAGCGTTTCATGCGACCACCGCCTTCTCCGCGGCTTCCTCGGAAGGCCCGGCCGCGAGCATCGCCTTGGCCGCGCGCTTGATCGCAGCCTGAATGCGGTAGTACGTCATGCAGCGGCACAGGGTGCGGTTCATTCCCTCGCGGATCTGCGCATCCGTCGGATTCGGATTCTTGTCCAGCAGCGCCTTCGCCGTCATGATCTGGCCGTTCTGGCAGAAGCCGCACTGCGGGACCTGTTCGTCGATCCAGGCCTGCTGCAGCGGGTGCAGCTTACCGCCTTTGGCGAGCCCTTCGAGCGTAGTGATCTCGCCCTTCACGCTGGAGACCGGCGTGATGCACGACCGCGTCGCTACGCCGCCTACGATCACCGTGCAAAGTCCGCATTGGCCAAGGCCGCAACCGAAGTGCGGACCTAGCAAGTTAAGATCGTTGCGCAGAATATACAGCAGCGGAGTCGAGGGATCGATATCCAACGTGTGCATGCTGCCGTTCACGTTCAAGGTTACGTTGCTCATTCTCGATTCTCCTTACGAATTGGGACGGGCAAACCGGACTGACGGCAACAATTTTAGCAGAGGTCGCGCGGTCCTAATTCGTGGTGACCTTCACCACTTCGATCAGCAGGCTCTTGGGCACCAGCATCTGGTGCGGGACCTTGGCCGGAATGTGGAACACATCGCCTGGGGCCATGGGATGACGCGAGGCGCCGGTGAGCGACTTCCCGCGAATCTCGTTGGGCGCCGAGTCGCGGCCGCCTACCACCGTGCCACCCACCAGCAACGTGCCTGTGCCGGAGATCACCGTGATCACGTCGACCTGGGTGGCGTGCACTTCCACTTCGCCATCTGCTTCTCGGCGGACCAGCAGCAGACTGTGGTTGCCCCACGTGGCCGTGCGATCGGCGCCGGCTTTGTGATCATCGAGCTTGGCGGCGGCCAAGCGCGATCTAATATCGGCGGCGGTGTACATGGCGAAACCGTCGGGGTCGGCCGCGAAGACAGTCACGGCCATCCCCAAAGTCACGGCAGAAGCGAGCAGGATCGGGTAAAGTTTCATGAGCGCGATACTATCATGCTCTGCGGCAAGCCGTTCTAGTACGATGTCTGACGGGAGGTGGCTCGTTTGGCCAAAACAGTGGGACGCCGGCGTTTCTTGAAGCGGACGGCGGCCGGAGCTGCCGCAGGATTGGCGATGGCGCCGCAGATTCCGGCTCAGAGCGCGGCTTCGGTCGATGCTTCCGCGCCGGTCAAGCCAGGCGCCGATTTCATGTTGGACGTAATCCGGTCCCTGGGGATTGAGTACTGCGCCGCGAATCCGGGGTCGAGCTTTCGCGGCCTCCACGAATCGATCCTGAACCACGGGGGCAACCGGAATCCGGAGCTGCTGACCTGCCTGCATGAGGAATCGTCGGCTGCGATGGCCCATGGGTACGCCAAGATCGAAGGCAAGCCCATGATGATCATGGTGCACGGCACGGTGGGCGTGCAGCATGCTTCGATGGCCATCTACAACGCCTACTGCGATCGCGTGCCGATCTTCATCGTGGCCGGCAACATTTTGGATGCAAACTATCGCCGCGGCAACGCGGAGTGGGTGCATAGCGTCCAGGATGCCGCGGCCATGGTGCGGGACTACACCAAGTGGGATGACAACCCGGTGTCGCTCACGCATTTTGCGGAGTCGGCTGTGCGGGCTTACAAGATTTCGATGACGCCGCCGTTTGAGCCGGTGCTGCTGGTGGCCGACGGCACGTTACAGGAAGAACCGGTCACGGACAAGAACCTGCGCGTGCCGAAGCTGGCCGTAGCGGCTCCGCCACAGGGGGATGCGGAAGCGGTGAAAGAAGCCGCGCGCATGCTGGTGGCCGCGGAGAATCCGGTGATCGTGGCCGGACGCTCGGCGCGGTCGCAGCGCGGTATCGAACTCCTGGTGGAGTTGGCGGAGCTGTTGCAGGCTCGCGTGCAGGATCAGCGCCTGCGCATGAACTTCCCCACCTCGCACCCGCTGTACGGTAATCCGGGCGTGCTGCCGCTGAACCCGAACGTCAGCGACGCGGATGTGC
>CAWISY010000112.1:0-15180 GCA_963838455.1 Bryobacterales bacterium | reverse complement strand
TCCGCGCTCAGATCCTTGTTCGTCAGGCCGCGCTTGTCTCTGGCGACGCTCTCTAAGATCACCAGCGCCCGCTCCAGAGAATTGGTCGGCGGCATTTTACCGGCTGTTCGTGGAGTCTTGATGGACGTTCGAGCCAAGCCCAACAGGATACCTCAATCGAGCGCTCACCGCAGGTACGCCGACCGAACGGTACGCCAACCGAGCCGTGACCGCAAGGGAGCGGTATTTTAGATGCCGCCCACGCCTCACCGCAGGTATGCGATCAAGGGCGCCAGCGTAAGCGGGCTCGCCACCGTGGAGATAAACACCGCGCTGGTGACGAACTCCGGCGACAGCTCGAATTCCAGCGCGAGAATCGTGGTCACCACTGCCACCGGCATGGAAGAGAGAATCACGGCCACTTGCCGCGGCGCCCCTGAAACCCCGAGCAACGCGCACAGGCCCAGCGCAACCAACGGGGCGATCAGCAGCGAAATCCCCACCGCTAGCGTCACGATTCCCGGACGCGACGGCCATACCGCGCGCTCCAGTTGCATGCCCAGCACCAGGATCATTACCGGCAGCGCCGCATCGCTCAGCAGATCGATCGGCCGCATGATCGCTTCCGGCACCGGCTTGCCCACGGCAAGCACCAGCAGAGCCAGCGCGACTCCGTACAGCGACGGCATCTTCCAAACCTTTTCGAGAGCGCCCGCGATCTTCGAGCGATGGCTCCCTGCGAAAAATGCCCCGCCTACGTAGGTCATCACCGAGCCGGTCAGGAAGAAGATGGTCGCGTAGGTGAGAGCCTCCGCGCCGAAGGCAAACCGCACCACCGGGAGCCCGTAGTTGCCCCCGTTCGAAAACATCACCACCATCATGAACGCGCGCAGAGATTTGCCGTCCAGCTTCAGCCCCTTGGCCACCACGAAGCCGACCAGCCCCATCCCTCCCATGATCAAGACGGCCAGCAGCATCAACCGCACCACGTCCGGTCCGGAAGCGCTGGAGGTCACCAGCAGCCGGAACGCCAGGCACGGCAAAAGCGAATAGAAGACCGCGCGCGCCAGCATCCTTACGTCGACGCCGGCATACCGCGCCAGAAGAAATCCGGCGCCGGCGATGGCGAAAATGGGCAGAATGTCGGAAAGGAGAATCGAGACCAGCAGGCTCATGAGTGGGGTTTCTGTTCAGTATGCCACCCCAGCCGTCTCGCGCAATAGAATGTTGAGATGATCAAGCAGGCTCTGCTCGGGTTTAGTTTGCTCTTGGCGTGTTCTCTTTTAGTAAGTCCCGCTGCCGCCCAAAACCCTTCGGTCTCCGGCGACTTTACCGCAGAGCCGCCCACTTTGGTCTCCCTCGGTTTCGAATGGCGCATCACGGGTGATGACAATCGCAACGCCAAGGTCGAGGTGTCGTACCGCAAGACCGGCGCAGCAGACTGGAGCCCGGCGCTGCCGCTGATGCGCGTGCAGCGCGAGGAGATCGGTACCGCGCCCGGACCTAACGCCGCCAACGATCCCGCACGTTATCCTCTGTTCCGCTACACCGCCCCCAACATGTTCTCCGGCAGCATCCTCAACCTGGATCCCGACACCGAGTATGAGTGCCGCTTCGTACTCTCCGATCCCGACGGCGTCACCGGTGCCGCGCAGAAAACGGTCACCGTGCGGACTCGCAAGGAACCGATGCCGGCCGAGGGCGGCAAGGTCTACCACGTCTATCCGGTCGGCTGGACCGGACCCAAGCTGGAGCCCTCCTTCACCGGCCTGATGGCCGCCTATTACACCGGGGGCGCGCACTACGACTACGAAAACGCCTACCCTCCGCGAGTCCAGCCCGGAGACACGATCCTGGTCCATGCCGGGCTCTACGTGGGCGACCGCTTCCATTACATGAATGGCGCGCCGCGGCCCGGCTATCTCGCGCTCGGCAATGTCTTCGATGGAACGTACTACCTCACCCAGAGCGGCACGCCCGACAAACCCATCGTGATCAAAGGCGCGGGTGACGGCGAGGTAATCTTCGACGGCGATGGCTGCCAGAACCTGTTTAACCTGATGGGCGGCAATTATCAGTACTTCGAAGGCATCACCGTGCGCAACACCAACGTGGCGTTTCTGCTGGGCATCAAAGGCATTGCGGGTTCCAGCGGCTTCACCTTGAAGCATTCCAAAGTCTACGATGTTGGCCGAGTGGTGCAAGACGATTGGTCCGGCTCCAAGAATTTCTACATCGCCGACAACATCCTGACCGGCCGGCACGATCCCAACAAAATGATGGGCTGGATCGGAGCTCCCTGGGACCGCTTTCCGGGCTTTCCCGAACTGCTGGTCTCGGAATACGCGATCAAGGTGTACGGGCAAGGCCACGTGGTTGCTTACAATCGCGTGGTCAACTGGCACGACGGGATCGACGTGGCCACGTACGGAACGCCGGATGGAACTCCCAACGATATCGCCGATCGAGTTCCTCTGGCTATCGATTTCTATGGCAACGACATCCTGAACATGGGCGACAACTGCTTTGAGACCGACGGAGGTGCGCGCAACATCCGCGTGTTCCGCAACCGCTGCTTCGATTCCGCCTCCGGTGCGCTCAGCGTGCAGCCCGTCTTCGGAGGACCGGTGTACTTCTATCAGAACCTGATTTACAACGCCCCCACCGGATCGCTCAAGTTCATCGAAGGATCCTCAGGCATCCTCACCTACAACAACACCATCATTGGCGAGGGGCGCGCCGGCCCGGCCTCGAACCAGCAATACCGCAACAACCTGATCGTGGCGCAGGGCGCTTTCGATCCGGTGCTCGCTGTGACCACCTACACGAATTACTCGAGCTCAGATTACAACGGCTTTCGCCCCAACCCGGATACAGCCGATTCCTTTGAATGGAACTCGCCGGCGTTCGATGTACCGGCGGCCTTCGGCAAGACGACGGTCCAGCGCCGCTACAAAAACCTGCAGGAGTACAGCGAGGCCACCGGCCAAGATCAGCACAGCGTGCTGGTGGACTACGACGTCTTCGTCCACGTTCCCAAACCGGATGCGACCGACCCGCAGCGCGTCTACACCCCGGACGGATTCGATTTCAGCCTGCGCGCGGATTCACCTGCGGTCGACGCCGGCGCGGTGCTTCCCACCATCACCGACGGATTCACCGGCCGCGCCCCCGACCTCGGCGCCTTCGAAATCGGCAAGGCCCCGTTTCACTACGGCCCGCGGTGAGATCGCGGCGATTCGGTTCAGTCGGGGTGTCACGGCTTCGCGAGCAGTTCCAGCAGCGTGCGCTTCTCCGGAGTGTCGCTGGTCCGCTCAAGAATACGCCGCAGCCATTGCTTCGCGTCGTCGTTCTCTCCGGCAGCAATCTCTTTGAGCCCCGGCAGTGCGTACTTGATTTCTTGCTCTTGCGACGCAGTGTCAACCCTCGCAAATGCCTCGAAGTCTCGCTCCGTAATCGGGGAGGGCGGATAGCCGGAGCGCACCGTTCGAAGGGCAAATTTCCCTCCCGGCGCGCGACTATAGCTGCCGAAGAATTCGAACTCCCCAAGACGCAAGCTCCCGACCGAGTAGGAGAGACTCACCGTCAGATGGAGTTCTATTTCAGTGGGCGAGATCGCATGCGCACCCGCCTCGATCTCCCTGCTGATACCCGCCCCCAAGCCGTCCTCATTCCCCCGTACAGCATAAGAGAACACCGGTTCCAGATTTGGCCGGGACAGATCGAGCCAGTCTTCCAATTCCTCATCGATATCGCTTCCGTGCGCGCCGTGCGTCGACACGAGAAGGAATTGGGTGCTTCCGGCCCGAACGATCTGATGGCGGTGAGGGTTCCCGTCCCAAACATTGGCGTAGTACTTACCTGTGAGGCGCCACTCTCCCCTCTCTCCTTTTTGAAATCGCAGGTAGACATCGAACGGCAGGGAAGCATTGACGATTAGAATCACCTGCTCCGGGTTGTCGACCACGATGAGCTCGGCCGCGCAGTCCATTGAACGGGGCAATCCCAACTGCGCGTCAACACCCAAAGCCTGCCACAGCGGTGCCCAGTCAATGTCATCGTGCGAATTTATATACCGCGCCAAATCGTACGGCGACTTCGCCGACTGCACGATCTCCGGCTCCGGCGGGTTTTGTGCGAATGAGAGCGACGAAAGAACGATGGCGAGTGCAAGGAGGTGCATCGGCATCCATTATTACAAGTGGGCGCCGCGGGTAACGGCAGGGTATAATCCCTCCCAAGGAAGGTCCACGCGTGATGCACCGATTTTCTGCGGGCTTGGTCGTTCTGACGGCGATGGCCACCGGCTCGGCCCAGGCGGCCGATTGCGACCGCGCCTGCCTCAAGGGCATGATCACCAAGTACGTCGACGCCATTGTCGCGCACGATCCGTCGCGCCTTCCCTTGGCCGCAAATGTTCGCTTCACCGAAGATTCAAAGGAACTCAAGCTCGGCGACGGTGCGTGGAAGACCATTGCCAAGAAGGGCGACTTCCGCCAGGATTACATCGATTTGAAGAAGCAGATCGCGGCCTCGCACGTGCAACTTTACGAGGACAACGCGCAGATCCTGTACTCGGTGGTGCTGCGCGTCGCCGATCAGAAAATCACCGGCATTGAGACGCTGGTGGATCGCATCACTCCGGATTCGCGCTTCAAGCCGGATTCCTTAGACAAACCGCTGGCAGGGATGAGTGAGCCGGTTCCCTCCGGTAAGCGCATGCCGCGAGCGGATATGATTCGCGCCGCGCTGCTCTATCCCGCGGGCCTGCGCATCGGGAGTTTCGTGGACGCAAAGACGCCCTTCTCGAAGGAAGCGTATCGCGTGGAGAACGGCACCTTCATCGCCGGCGAAGGGTGTCCTCGCGCGAATTGCCCAGGCCTTTTTACGCAGAAGATCATGTTGCATCCGGACGTTAAGCCGAGCGTCGCGGCGGTGGATGAAGAAGAGGGCACCGTGCTGCTGTGGATGAATTTCGGCGACACGAACTCGTATGGTCCGGGCAATGCGCTGGTGACGTTTGAGGCGTTCAAGGTCTGGGGCGGTGAGATTCACGCCGTCAACGCCTTCTTCCGCATTCTGCCCAAGGAAACCCAGCGAGGCTGGCCCACGGTGGAGTAGTTTACCCCTCAGAACGCAACATCCATCGGCAGACCGACGTAGTTCTCCGCCAGGCTGGTCAAGGCCGCTTTTGAGCTGACGATGTAGTCCAGGTCGGTCAACTGGCGCTTGTGGTCGAACGGATTCTCCTCCGGCGAACGGTGCAGCGTCTGCGTCATCCACCACGAGAAGCGCTGCGCTCTCCACACTCGCTGGAGAGCAGTATCCGAATATTGGTCGAGCAGCTCCGTCTTGCCCGTGCTGTAGAACGCCGCGATGGCGCGCCCCAGCAGCAGCACGTCGGCCGCGGCCAGGTTCAACCCCTTCGCGCCGGTGGGTGGAACGATGTGCGCGGCATCGCCTGCCAGATACAGCCTTCCGGCTCGCATGGGCTCGGTCACGAAGCTGCGCATGGCCGTCACATTCTTATTCAGGATCGGGCCTACGTTGGGCTTCCATCCGTCGCAGGTGGTCATGCGTTTCAGCATCTCTTCCCAAATGGCATCGTCTGACCATTTGTGAATGTCCTCATCGGGAGGCACCTGAAAGTACAGCCGCGTGATCTTCGGCGAGCGCATGCTGAACAACGCGAAGCCGCGCTCATGCAGGGTGTAAACCAGCGAATCCGAAGACGGCGGCGCTTCCGCCAGGATGCCCAGCCAGCCGAACGGATACGTCTTGTCGTAGAACTTGACGGCGTCGCCCAAAGCTTTTTGTCCCAAAGACAGGCGGCAGATGCCGTGGAAGCCGTCGCAACCGGCGATGAAGTCGCAGGTCAGCTCTTCCTGCTTGCCATTGGCCTGATAGCGGATCGAGGGCCCGGCCGAATCGATGTCGTGGACCGAAACGTTTTGCACTTCGTAGTGCAGAGGACGGCCGGTGGCGATGCGGGCCTGCATCAGATCCTTCACCACTTCGTTTTGACCGTAAACGTAGATCGCCTTGCCGCCGGTGAGCTCGGCCAGCGGAACGTGATGGCGCCGGCCGGCGAAGCTCAGATACAGGCTGTCGTGCCGCAGGCCTTCGCGATGCAAGCGCTCGCCCACGCCCATCCGCGTCATCAGATCGGCGGTGAACTGTTCCAGCACACCGGCGCGCACCCGGTCGATCACGTACTCGTGATTGCGGGTCTCCAGAATCACCGAGTCGATCCCTTTCAAATGCAGCAGGTGCCCGAGCAACAATCCAGCCGGTCCCGCGCCGACAATTCCAACTTGCGTGTGCATCCCCATTTACTGTAACTGCTTCAGGTCTAGCCGGAAACCAGCCCAACAACCCGTTGAAAATAAAGGGCCTCGCCCGGGGACGACCCGGCCAGCCCGCCGTTGACAGTGACACCGCTGGCTAGTATACTTAACTAGGACCAATTCGGTCTTACATGTTTTTCGCGTCCTGCATGCTGGAACTGACCGAGCGATGCTCAAGCTGACCAAGAAAGCCGATTACGGCCTCATCTCATTACGGCACCTGGCCCTAAGGGGTACGGGGGATTTTCGGCGCGGCACTGCCTCCGCCAAGGACATCGCCGAGGCCTACCGCATCCCGCTGCCGCTGCTTTCGAAGGTTCTGCAAAAGCTGGCGAAAGCCGGCCTGCTGCTCTCCGAGCAGGGCACCAACGGCGGCTACCGCCTGGCTCGCGACCCGCACGATATCAGCGCTCTGGAAGTGATCCGGACTTTGGACGGTCCCATCATTTTGACGCATTGCTTTACGGAGCATGCCGCGCCGGTGCTGTGCGACCAAAGCTCGCTGTGCCCGGTCCGCGAGCCGCTGCGCAAAGTTCACGAAGGAATTTTGAAACTGCTGGCGGGCTTGAGCATTTCCGACCTCACGCAGGAAGAAATGGCCATCCCAATGGTGGCGAGCGGCATCAGAAACTCAGCGATACAAATCGGCAGACTGGAAACCGAACCACGATGAAACTTCCTATCTACATGGATAACCACGCGACCACGCCAGTGGATCCGCGCGTGTTTCAGGCGATGACGCCGTACTTTACCAACATCTTCGGCAACTCCGCCAGCCGCAATCACAGCTTCGGCTGGGAAGCCGAGGAGGCCACGGAGAAGGCCCGCAAGCAGATCGCGGCCATCATCGGCGCGACCAATAAAGAGATCGTTTTCACCAGCGGCGCCACTGAGTCCAACAATCTGGCGATCAAAGGCGTCGCCGAGATGTACGCCGAACGGGGCAACCACATCATCACCGCCGCCACCGAGCATAAGGCCGTGCTGGATACCTGCAAGCGCCTGGAGAAAGACGGCGTGCGCGTGACCTACCTGCCGGTGCAGCAGAACGGCCTGATCGACCTCGACCAGCTCCGCGAGGCGATCACCGACAAGACCATCCTGATCACCATCATGTACGCCAACAATGAAATCGGCGTGGTGCAGCCGGTTGCCGAGATCGGCAAGATGGCGAAGGAGCGCGGCGTGCTGTTTCACTCCGACGCCACTCAGGCCGTGGGCAAGGTGCCCGTGGACGTGATCAAGGACAACATCGACCTGCTGTCCATCAGCGCCCATAAGATGTACGGACCCAAGGGAGTGGGCGCGCTGTACGTGCGCCGGCGCAACCCGCGCGTGCAACTGACCGCGCAGATCGACGGCGGCGGCCATGAACGCGGCATGCGCTCCGGCACGCTGAACGTTCCCGGAATCGTGGGCCTGGGCGAGGCCTGCGCTCTGGCGAAAGCCGAGATGCCGGAGGAATCCAAGCGCATGGAATACCTGCGCGACAAACTCAAGGACCGGCTGCTGGCTGCGCTCGACGAGTGCTACATCAACGGCACCATGGAGCACCGGCTGCCCAACAATCTCAACATCAGCTTCGCCTACGTGGAAGGCGAGTCGCTGCTGATGGGCATCAACGATATCGCGGTGTCCAGCGGCTCGGCCTGCACCTCGGCCACGCTCGAACCCAGTTATGTGCTGAAGGCTCTGGGAGCCGGCGACGACCTGGCCCACTCCTCCATCCGCTTCGGCCTGGGCCGGTTCAACACGGAGGAAGAAGTGGATTACGTGGCCGCGAAAGTGATCGACGTGGTGAAGAAGCTGCGCGAGCTTTCACCGCTGTACGAAATGCATAAAGAAGGAATCGATCTGACCAAGGTGCAGTGGACAGCCCACTAAGAAACGGAAAGGGAGAGAAGAAACCATGGCATATTCCAATAAAGTTCTCGATCATTACAACAATCCCCGCAACGTCGGCTCGCTGGACAAGAGCGATCCCAACGTCGGCACCGGCATGGTGGGCGCGCCCGAATGCGGCGACGTCATGAAGCTTCAGGTGAAGGTGAATCCGGAAACCGGAGTCATCGAAGACGCCAAGTTCAAGACCTTCGGCTGCGGCAGCGCGATTGCCAGCTCCTCGCTGGCCACCGAGTGGCTGCGCGGCAAGACCGTCGACGAAGCGCTCGAAATCAAGAACACCGACATCGTCAATGAGCTGAGCCTGCCTCCGGTCAAGATCCACTGCAGCGTGCTGGCCGAGGACGCCATCAAGGCCGCCATCGGCGACTACAAGAAGAAGTCGGCCACCCGCGACCAATCCGTAGGAGTGAACGCCTAAGATAATGGTCAACGTGACGCCCAAGGCGGTGGAAAAAATCCGCGAGGCGTTCCGGCGGGAGAACGTCCAGGGGGGACTGCGCCTGGGCGTGCTCGGCGGCGGCTGCTCCGGCTTGAGCTATCAGTTCAGGTTCGATCCCAAGCCGCGGCCCACCGACAAGGTGCTGGATTTCGACGACGTCCACGTCTTCATCGATCCCAAAAGCATGCTGTACCTGGACGGCATGACGCTGGATTGGAAGGACTCCCTGATCCACTCCGGCTTCGTCTTCGATAATCCTCACGCCAAAAAGAGCTGCGGCTGCGGAACGTCGTTCTCGGCGTAATGCTGTATTACGAGGCATTGGGACTGGAGCCGAAGCTCGCGCTCGACCCGGATGACCTGCGGAAGCGCTTCTACGACCGCTCGCGCGCGTCGCACCCGGACCTTGCAGGATTAAAACCCGGGGCCGGAGCGAGCGCCGAGGATCGGATGGCTCTACTCAACGATGCGTTCCGAACCTTGCGGAATCCGGTTTCGCGAGCCGAGTATTTCCTCAGCCAGCGCGGTATCGAGCTGTCGAAGGATGTTCCGCCGGAATTGCTCGAAGAGGTCTTCGAATTGAACATGGCGCTGGAAGAAATTCGCGAAGGAGATGCATCGGCCCTGCCGCAACTCGAATCTGCACGAAAGCGCTTCGCGGCGATGCAGCACGAGATCGACGCCGAACTGGCGGCCGCAGGCGGGCGTTTTGACGCCACCCAGGATGACGCGGCGCTGGAGGACGTGCGCAGTGCGCTGAACCGGCGCAAGTATATCTCGAACCTGCTGCGGGATGTAGACAAAGAACTCAATGTCCACCTTTCAAATTGATTTCACCCAGGCTTCCTCGTTGGAGCAAACCTCGCGGCAGAAGTCTTCCAAAATCGTAGGAATCGACCTCGGCACCACCAACAGCCTGGTCGCCGTCATGGATCTCACCGGCCCGCGCATCCTCTCCGGCATCGTCCCTAGCGTGGTTTCCGTAAAATCAGACGATGAAATCGTCGCCGGCAAAGAAGCCCGCGACCTGCTCATCACCCACCCGGACCGCAGCGTCTATTCGGTCAAACGCCTGATGGGCCGCGGCCTGGAAGATATCGGCGAAGAGCTGAAACTGTTCCCGTTCCATCTGGCCTCGGGCAGTGGGAACGTCCTGCGCCTGCAGCTCGGCGACATCCTGATGACGCCGCCCGAGGTCTCCGCGCACATTCTTCTCAAGCTCAAAAACGACGCCGAAGCGGCGCTGGGCGAGCCGGTCACGCAAGCCGTCATCACGGTCCCGGCCTATTTCAACGACGCGCAACGGCAGGCCACCAAGGACGCCGGGCGCATCGCCGGTCTCGAAGTCCTGCGCCTGGTGAATGAGCCGACCGCCGCGGCGCTGGCCTACGGTCTCGACAAGCGCAAAGAAGGCATCGTCGCCGTTTACGACCTGGGCGGAGGGACGTTCGACATCTCCATCCTGCGGCTGCATGAAGGCATTTTCGAGGTGCTGGCGACCAACGGCGACACGCACCTGGGCGGCGATGACATCGACCATCTGCTGATGACCATCGCGCTCGACGAGATCCGCAACGAATGGAGGAAGGACCTTTCGACCGATGCCACCGGCGTCCAACTCCTGCGCCGCGCCGTCATTCAGGCCAAGGAAGAGCTGTCCTTCGTTCCGCAATCCGTCATTCGCCTGGAGTACGGCGGCAAGACCTACGCGCGCGAGCTCACCCTCGACGTCTTCGACCGAGTGATTCAGCCCATCGTGGACAAGACCCTCGGCCCTTGCCGCGCCTGCATCAAAGACGCGGGCGTGACGGTCGAAGATATCGACGAAGTCGTGATGGTGGGCGGCTCGACCCGCATTCCGTTGGTCCGCTCCGCGGTCGAGCGCCTGTTCCGATCCAAGCCTCACACCGAGCTCAATCCGGATGAGGTCGTGGCACTCGGAGCCGCCGTGCAAGCCGGCATACTTTCCGGCGAAGTGAAGGACCAACTCTTGCTGGACGTGACGCCGCTCTCGCTGGGTATCGAAACCATGGGCGGGCTGGTATCGCGGCTAATCCATCGCAACTCCACAATCCCGGCTTCGGCGACGGAATCCTTCACCACCGCGGTCGACGGCCAGACCAACGTACTGATCCACGTGGTGCAGGGCGAGCGCGAGCTGGTCAAAGACTGCCGCAGCCTGGCTCGCTTCGACCTCAAGGGCATTCCTCCAATGCCCGCGGGCCTGGCGCGCATCGAGGTCCGGTTCCTGATTGACGCCAACGGCATCCTCAACGTCACCGCCAAGGATCTGCGCGCCGGCAAAGAAATCAGCCGGGACGTGAAACCCTCGTACGGCCTGACCGAAGAACAGGTGGAGGCCATGATCCTCGAATCCTTCCAGAAGGCCGAAGAGGATTTGACGGAGCGCCAGCTTCGCGAGGCTCGCGTGGAAGCCGACGCCGTGCTGGGCGCGGTGGAAAAAGCCCGCCAGGAAGAAGCCTACCTCAGCCTCAATGAGGAGGAGCGCGCCGCCATCGATCTGGCCGTGAGTGAGCTGCTCACCGTTCAGAACGGCAACGACCACAACCTGATCCGCGATAAAATCGAGGGCGTCGATAAGGCGACGCAGAATCTGGCGGAGGCGATCATAAACTCTGTGGCGATGAAAGCGCTCGGCGGCAAGAGGATCGACGGGGACGATGGAGACGGCGCGCATGCCTAAGCTCACCTGGGCCAGTCTGGACGACATCGGGCTGGCGCTGTACGAAAAGTTTCCCGAGCTTGACCCCACCAACATCCGCTTTACCGATCTGCACAAATGGATCACGGAACTGGAAGACTTCGACGACGATCCGATGAAATCGAACGAAGCCAAGCTGGAGCGGATTCAAACGGCATGGCTCGAAGAGTACCAGGACAATCGTTAATCGCCATCGTTGTTGGCGCGGCGCTGGCATTCGCGGCCGCGGCGTTAACCCCCGAACAGCAGGCCGTCGTTCAACACATCACCGCCGATTCGCTGCGCGGCCATCTGTCGTTTATTGCTTCGGACCTACTTGAAGGCCGAGCGACTCCCTCTCGCGGCCTTGATGTCGCGGCCGAATATATCGCCGCGCAGTTTCGGCGCGCCGGCCTCGAACCCGTGGGCGATCACGATTATTTTCAGACCGCCGTGCTCCAGAACGGAACCGCGCGCGGCGTTGCTCGAAACGTCGCGGGGTTGTTGCGCGGCTCCGACCCGGCGCTCAGCGGCACGTACGTCATCCTGAGCGCGCACTACGATCACGTCGGCATGCGCCCCAATCCGGATGAGCACGGCGATCGAATTTACAATGGCGCTAACGACGACGGCAGTGGCACTGTCTCGGTAATCGAAATCGCCTCTGCGCTGGCCGCCGCGGCCAAGTTGGACAACGCGCGTCCCAAGCGTAGCATCCTGTTCCTCACGTTCTATGGCGAAGAGGAGGGACTCTGGGGCTCGCACTATTACGTGGACCACCCGCTGGAACCTCTCGACAAAACGATCGCCGAGGTGAATCTGGAGCAGATCGGCCGCACCGACGCCAATGACGGCCGCCACATCGGAGAGGCGTTCGTCACCGGCTACGACTATTCGAACGTGGGCGCGATTTTGAGCGCGGCAGCGCAGCCCGAGGGGGTCGGCATCAAGCCGATCCAAGGCGATTACTACGACCGCGCGGACAATCTGTATTTTGCACGCGCCGGCGTGCCCGCGCATACCATCGTCGTCGCGGCCGAGTATCCCGATTACCACAAGGTAAGCGACGAGTGGCAGAAGATCGATTATTCCAACATGGCGAACATCGACCGCGGCATTGCGCTCGGCATCCTGCAGCTTGCCTCCGGCGAGGCTCCGCCGGAATGGAGCAGTTCCCAGGCCGCGCGCCGTTATGCGGATGCCGCGAAGAAGCTCCATCGCTGAGGCGAAGGAAGTTACAATAGTCCCACCATGTCAGGTCACACCATGTCACCGCTTCTCCGTCAACGTTGGACACGCCGCCAGACACTCGAGATGTTGGGCATCGGCGCCGCGGCTTCGGCGCTTCCCGCCTTCGCGCAGCAGCTAACTTTCCCGCCAGGCGCGGTGATCCGCACCATTCTCAAAGACTACAAGCCGGAGGAATTGGCCGGCGGCGCGACCTTGTTCCACGAGCACATGCAGCTCGGGACCGATTTCAACGCGCGATTCGCCGCTGCGGGTGCGGCCGTTCGAGCCGCCAACGGCCAACCCCCGGCACCCGGACGCGGCCCGGGAGGCGGAGCCGGTCGTGGCGGAGCTGGACGCGGCGGCGCGCCCGCTACCCCGCCCCCCGACATCATGCACAACGTCGACCTGATGTCGGACGAGGTCGCCAAGGTCAAGGAAAATGGAATCGCCTGCATTGTCGATGCCGGCCATCCCGACTCCGGCCGCGATAGCAACTTCCTGCGCCAGGTTTCCATGAAGTCGGGAGTGCCCATCGTGGTCGGCGGCGGCTTCTACACGCAGCCGTGGTATCCCAAGGAAATCTCGACCATGAGCGAAGACCAGGTGCTGGCGGCGCTGATCAAGCAGGCGGACGACGACGTCCTGGGCGCTTACGGCGAAATCGGATCGTGGGATGAGATGACCAAGGATGAGCGCAAGGTGTTCCGCGCCGTGGGCCGCGCGCATGTGGCCACCAACCTTTCGATCTTCACGCACACCGGCATTCCCGGCAAGGCCGCCATCGAGCAACTGGATATCTTGGAAGACGCGGGCGTGCCGCCGGAGCGCGTCGTGATCGGCCACCTGGGCAACCTGGTCGACCAGAACGTTTATGTGCACAAGCAGATCTGCCGCCGCGGCGCCTATGTCGGGTTCGACCGGCAGGGCGGCTTTGGCGACGCGCAGGTGGTGCCGATGGTAATGGCGCTGGTCGACGCCGGCTTCGCCAAGAACCTGATGTTCTCCGCCGACGCCTCCAGCGGGTACTCGAAGACCGTGACTGTGTTCCTGCCCAAGCTCAAAGCCGCCGGCATCAGCGACGATGTCCTTCACGGCATCATGGTGGACAACCCGCGGCGCTGGCTGGCGTTTGTGCCCAAGCGAAAGCGGAAAGCATAATCTTCCGCTCGGCCCAGGGGGCACCCCGGTCGCGGCTCCTTTTTTTGAATCGCGCACAACGCAAGCTGTGCGCTCGGCCCGCTTTAGCAAACGGAGCCGCGACTAAAAGGAGCGGAGGGTTACGGCTTGAATTCCACTACGCGCGCCGTGTGGATGTTCTTGTTCTCCAGAATCTGTTGGATCACAGCGTCCGGTACCGGTGTGTCGGTTTCGGTAATGACGATGGCTTCGAGAGGAGCGCCCGGAGTCGATGGCTCTTCCTGCCGGCCCAGCGAGAAGTGCGCGATGTTGATGCCGTGCCGGCCCAGCACCGCGCCGAAATGCCCGACCACGCCAGGCACATCGGCGTTGCTCGAAAACAGCAGGTGGCCCGAGAGCGGAGCCTCGCAACGGATGCCGTCCACCACCATCAGCCGGGGCTGTCCCATCACCAGCGTTCCTTCCGCGCTGGTCACGCCCTTGTCGGTGACTAGCTCCAGGCGAATCGCGTCCATCGCGCCGGCGCGCTGCTCCTGCTGCTCCGCGTAAGTCAAGCCGCGGTCCATCGCCAGTTGCGGCGCGTTGACCACGTTGGCCCGATGCGCCATGGAGCGGCTGAGCACTCCCGCCAATCCGGCGTTGCGCACCAAAGCAGTGTTCTGCTCGCCGATTTTGCCTTGATAGATCAGCCGCACGGAGGCGGGGTTGCCCGACGCCACATAGGCCGCGAAGTTACCCAGCCGCTCCGCCAGATCGATGTAGGGACCGATGGCCTGGTATTGCTCGGCCGTCATCGCCGGCACGTTCACGGCGTTCAGCGCGACGCCGTGTTGCAGGTATTCCACCAGTTGCTCGACGATGCGCACGCCGACGATCTCCTGCGCCTCTTCCGTCGCACCGCCGATGTGCGGCGTCGCCAGCACATTTTCAAACGCCAGCAGCGGTTCGCCCGAGGCCGGGGGCTCGGTCTGGAACACGTCGATGGCGGCGCCGCCCACCTTTCCGGATTGCAGGGCGCGGCACAAAGCCTCGCCGTCCATCAACTCACCGCGAGCGCAATTGACGATGCGCACGCCCTTCTTCATTTGCGCGAAGGCCTCGTCATTGAGCATGCCCTGCGTTTCCACGGTCAGCGCGACGTGCATGGTGATGTAGTCGCTCTGCGCGTAGAGTTCCTCGCGGGTCACCAGCGTCACGCCGATATCGGCCGCGCTCTGCAGGCTGACGAAGGGGTCCGTGCCCACGATCTTCATCTCAAATGCGCGCGCGCGCTTCACTACTTCGCGGCCGATGCTGCCCAGCCCCATGACGCCCAGCGTCTTGCCGCGCAGTTCCGTGCCCAGGAATTTTTTCTTTTCCCACTTGCCGCCCTTGGTGGACGCGTTGGCCTGCGGGATGGAGCGCGCCATCGCCAACATCAGGCCGAGCGTGTGCTCGGCTAG
>CAWISY010000111.1:0-4700 GCA_963838455.1 Bryobacterales bacterium | reverse complement strand
CGGCGCTCCCATCAGGCGCGCTTTGACCTTCTCGACGTCGGCCGAGTTGGCGTACTTGGAAACCAGGAGCCAGGCGCCGACCGCGATCGCCCAGAACACCACTATCATGACCAGCAGGTATCCCATTTAAACCTCCACCACCTCGTCAAACAAATCCGGGCGCAGGCGGATGCCGGCACTCAACAGCTTTTCGTAGAACTTGGGCCGGATGCCGGTGGCCGCAAAACGGCCCACCACCTTACCGTCCGGATCGAGGCCCCTCTTTTCGAACACGAATAGATCCTGCAGCGTGACCACCTCGCCTTCCATGCCGGTGACCTCGGTGAGCGAGATCACGCGGCGCGAGCCGTCGCTCATACGCGAGGCCTGCACCAGCAGATGCACTGCGCTGGCAATCTGCTGGCGGATGGAGGTCAACTGCATGTTGGAATTGGCCAGCGACACCATCACCTCCAGGCGGCTGACGGCATCGCGCGGGGAATTGGCGTGGACCGTGGTCAGCGACCCGTCGTGACCGGTGTTCATGGCCTGCAACATGTCCAGGGCTTCCTCGCCGCGGACTTCGCCGACCACGATGCGGTCGGGGCGCATACGCAAGCTGTTGACCAGCAACTCGCGCTGCCGCACCGCTCCCGTGCCTTCCAGGTTGGGCGGGCGGGTTTCGAGGCGCGCCACGTGCGGCTGCTTGAGCTGCAATTCGGCCGCGTCTTCGATGGTCACAATGCGCTCCCGGGCGCTGATGAACAGCGACAGCGCGTTGAGCAGAGTGGTTTTACCGGAGCCGGTACCGCCGGCGATGATGATGTTCAGGCGCGCCTTGACCGCCGCTTCCAGCAGTTCCATCATGCCCGGCGTCATCGCCTTTTTGTCGATCAGGTCGGGCGGCATCAATTTGTCGGTTGAAAAACGGCGGATGGAGAGCAGCGGCCCGTCCACCGCCAGCGGAGGAATGATGGCGTTGACGCGCGAGCCGTCGCTCAAGCGCGCGTCCACCATGGGCGTCGATTCGTCGATGCGGCGGCCCACCTGGCTGACGATCTTGTCGATGATGCGCAGCAGGTGCTGGTCGTCGCGGAAGTTGACGTTGGTCAGCTCCAGCAGGCCGCGCCGTTCCACGTAGACCTGTTTATAAGTGTTGACCAGAATGTCGGAGATGGTGGGGTCCTGCAGCAACGGCTCCAAAGGCCCTAAGCCGAAAACCTCGTCCAGGACTTCGTCGGAGATCTGCTGCTTTTCGAGCGAACTCAGCAGCGTGGGCTCGGCGTCGATCAGCGAGATCACCGCCTGGCGCACCTCGCTGCGCACGCGCTGGTTGTCGATGGAGGCCAGCGCCTCCAGGTTGATCTTGTCCACCAGCTTGCGGTGCAGGGTGAACTTCAGCTCCTGATACTCGGGCTTGAGCGACGTCTTCTGGCGAGTGGAATTCTTCAGCAGCCGCTGTTCCCAGGAAACCTGCTGGCTGCTCTTGTTGCTGTTGTCGGTAGTCGTAAACATAAGTACCTATCCCAACCTCAGGCCTGCTGGAGCGCCGGCTTCAGCTCCCGGGCTCCGCCTCCCTTCTTCTTTTCGGTAATGCTGCCGGCCAGCCGCGACGCCACGTTCTCGATGGCTTTGCCCAGTTCGCCTTCGCCGCCCAAGGGCTGGCCCAGGGTCACCACGCGATGCAGCGAAAAATAGTCGTTGGGCAGGCGCGCGTGCACCTTGCATTTGAATAATCCCTCGATGTGCTCCAGGCCCATGCGGTCGCGCCGGCTTACGCGGTTCACCACTACGTGAAAACGATCCTTGGGGAAACCCAGTTGGTCGAGCATGGTGAGAGCCTTGCACGTCAGGTGCAGGCTGGGGAGCTCTGCGGTCGAGATCAGGAACGCCCGCTCGCACTCGGAGATGGTCATCAGGCTGGTGCGGCTGAACACCGTCGGCAGGTCCACCACCACCCAGTCGTAGAGGTGCCGCGCCTGCTCCACCAGCACGCGCATGCGCGAGGGGTCGATCTGTTCGGCATAGGGAGCCGCGGGAGCAGGCAGAATGTCCACGCCACCGTAGTTGACCGTGAGGGAGTTCCACAGCGCCGGATCGAGATGCTCGGCGTGCTGCAGCGCGTCCACCAGCGAATAGTTGTGGCTGAGCTTGAGGTAGAAGCCGATGGTGCCGCCGGTCAGATCGCCGTCCGCCAGCAGCACGCGCTGGCCGGTCAATCGCTCCAGCGCAAACGCGGTCTGGGTGGCGATGGTCGAAGCGCCGGAGCCGGGCTTGGGACTGGTAAAGGCGATGGCATGGCCTTCCTCGGAGCGGGCCGGCGCCTCCGGCACGATCATGCGCCGCAGCCTTGTGATCGCCTCGCGCTGCTGGGACAGCTCAAAGGGAGCATGCAGGAACTCGCTTGCCCCGGCGCGCAACGATTGCAGAATAGCGGTCGAATCGTTTTGCGTGTGCAGCCCCACCACGTGCACCGGCGGGTTCAGCGCCGCCACCCACTTGATCAACTCCACGGCCGCCGCCAGATCCGTCACCAGGTCCAGCAGGATGACGTTGGGCTTCAGTTGCCGGGCCCGAATGTCCAGAGTCTGGTGCGGCGGATAACTCTTCAGGTCCGCCAGGATCTGAAAGGCGCGAGTCTGCGGCAGCGTCGCCAGGAACTGCTGCGCGAGCTCGCGGTGCGGGGCGATCAGTAAAGCTGTGATCTCCGCTTCATTCTGGGGCCAGGAACTCATTCACTTTTTCGCTTTAGAGGGTACTAGATCCTTCGGCGCCAGCCGTTTGAGGAAGTCCTTGGGCATGTAGATATCCGGCTTGGCATCGTTGGGGCCGAGCGGCATGGTGATCTCCGGCGTCACGATCACAATCAGGTCCGTGCGCTGCACCTTGTCATCCTTGGACTTGAACAGATTGCCTAGAATCGGCAGGCTGCCCAGGATCGGAACCTTGCTCAACTCGTACTGCTCCTGGTTGCTGACCAGGCCTGCCACCACGAAGCTCTGCCCGTCGCCCAGTTCCACCGTCGATTCGGCGGTGCGCGTCGAAAGCGCGGGAATCGTGAAGCCGTTCAAAACTACGGCATTGGCCAGGTCCAGAGTGGAGACTTCCTGCCGCAGATGGATGTTGAGGTTGCCGTTGTAGGTGATTTGCGGAGTAAACGTGAGCTGGATGCCGTAATTCTTGAACTGCACGCTGATGGCTCCGGAGGTTGCGCCGCCCTGCACGATCGGCACCGGGAACTGGCCGCCCACCAGGAAGTTGGCTTCCTTTCCGTTGGTGGTTACCAGGTTCGGCTCCGCCAGAACCTGAAGGATGGTCTCCTGTTGCAAGGCCTTGATGAACGCGCCCAGATTCAGCTTGGGATCCAGAGCAAACATCGTGAGCGCCTGGGTGATGCTGAACGTGCCGCTGTTGCCCGAGGTGGTGGTGGTGCAGCCGCCGATCGTACACGTGCTGGTGGAGCCGCTGGAGGTGGGTGGAATGGTCAGCGAACCGCTAAAGTTGCCGCTCGAAAACTGCCCGGTGGAAACTCCGATGGCGTTGTTGCCGGGAGCAGCCAGCAGGTTCACGCCGAACTGCAACTCCTTTTCCCGGTCCAGCTCAGCGAATTTGACGCGCAACAGAATCTGCCTTTCGGCCGGCGGAGGCGGCAGCATCAGGTTATTGAGCACCGTTTTGGCGAAGGAGGCCGCAATCGCGCCGGCCTTATCCGCCACGTCTTTGCTCGACACTGTGCCGGTCAACGTGACCGTGTCGCGGGAGCTGTGCACCTGGATGTTTTCGGTGGGGAAAGAATCCTTGAAGAGCTGGCGCAGCGACTCCAGGTTCAGCTCGACGTTGATGTTGTACAGCGTCCTCTGGTTGGCGCGGTTCCAGATGATCAGCGTGGCCGCGCCGGTCCCTTTGGGCGTCAGCATGATCTCGCGCGCGGTGCGCACGGTGTAATCCACCACGTCCGGATTGCTGGTGGAGACGCTGGCCACATCGGAGGGGTACTCGATGATGACGCTCTTGCCCGCGGTGAGACGCAGGTCCTCCGCGGATTGGGCCGGCAGGCGGACAACTCCGGCCAGAGCCAGGGCGGCGCAAAACAGCACGCCTCTATATTTTTGGAGATTACGATTGCGGATCATTGTGCTGTTCCTTCATTACCGATTTGGCATTTCCGGGCTGCATTTCGTCATCAATTGGTGCTGGAATTGGTGCTGACACGCGCCGGGAGACTTTCTACCGTGCGCGCGTTGCCGCGAAATTCGATGATCTGGTCGGGCGGCGGCGGAGCAGGAGCCTGCGTAATCACCACCGGAGGCGGAGGCGGAGGCGCCGCCTCAACCGGTTTCGGACGGGGTCTCGGCGCCACCGGAGCCGCCGGCGTAGTTTCCTTGGCCGCAACCTTGCGGCGGTTGCTGCTGTACAATTCCTCTACGTAACGCCCCGGGGTGGTCTCCACGGTCGCATCGGTCGAGTTGCGCAGGATCAATTGAATATGTCCGTCGCTGTTGGCCAGGGTCAGCGTTTCGGCCTGATCCGGAGTGGCCAGCAGGGTCACCGTGGGAGCGTTGATGGCTTGCCCGCGCGCATCCGGCTGCAAGGTGGTGCCCGAGGACAGCACCAGCATGTTCTGCAGGCAGGTGGTGGTCATGTCGCCGTCGCCTCCCGGAGGATGCCCGGTCACCAGCACGTCGACGTGCATGTTGGGAAGCACGAAGCCGGCTACGTTG
>CAWISY010000110.1:0-3058 GCA_963838455.1 Bryobacterales bacterium | reverse complement strand
GCCGCGGGATCGATCATCGGCTCATCGCCCTGGATGTTGACGATCAGTTGGGCGTGGGAGGCGGAAGCGGCTTCGGCCACGCGGTCGGTGCCGGAGAGGTGGTCGGCGCGAGTGAGCACGGCCTTGGCGGAGAATGTTTCGGCTGCCGCGAGGATGCGCTCATCGTCGGTGGCGATGACCACGCCGCTCAAGTAACGCGCCTGTAGAGCACGTTCCCATACGTGCTGCAGCATGGTCTTACCGGCGATGACAGCGAGAGCTTTGCCGGGGAAGCGGGAGGAGGCGTACCGGGCGGGGATTACGCCAAGAATGCTGAGCGGCACAATCGATCTTAGCATAGCAGCCGGCGGTCATACCCAGCACCGGCGCTTGGCGCGCCTCCAGCTCCTGAGAGCGCCATTTCGGGTCAACCACCTCCGGATTGATGGCGGTAAGGGCCTTGTTATCGCCGGCCATCAAACTGGGATCAGGCGCCGGCAGGAGATGAGTGGGCCACTGATCGGTAAAGATTGAGGGTTAACTGGCAAGTGTCCGTTCTGATTTATGCACAAGCTGACGGCGCAGGTCCTGCTGCACTTCGGCGGGGGAGCGGGTACCATCCACGATAACCACCAACTCCTTACGTCGAAACAGCTCGAGGATGGGTTGTGTCTTTGTGTGATAATCCTGAAGGCGCGCTTGAACCGCTTCAGGAGTGTCGTCGGAGCGGGCGATCAGCGCTCCCCCACAGATATCGCAGGTATTGGGCACCGCGGGCCGGTGGAACATCAGGTTGTAATCCAGGCTGCATCTCGGGCACAGCCGGCGGTTGACGATGCGCTCCAGAACGACGGCATCGGGGACATCGATCAGCAGCACGGCGTCGATATCGTAACTTTCGAGGAAGAACGCCGCTTGCCGGGAATTACGAGGGAAGCCGTCCAGGATGAAGCCGTAGTTCCAGTCGTGTTGCTCCAGCCGTTGTTTGACGACTTCTTCCACAAGGTCGTCGGACACCAGTTGCCCTTCCGCCATGGTTCGTTTTATGCGGGCGCCTAGCTTGGTGTGGCTTTGGATGTGCCAACGAAAAATGTCGCCGACGCTGATATGCACCAGATCGAGCGATTCCTTGAGTAAGCTCGCCTGAGTGCCTTTTCCGCAGCCCTGAACGCCCATGATTATATACTTGTGCATACGTGAAGTCTTCACCCGGCTTTGCGATCAAGAGGAGGGCTCCGCCCCCGGAACGGATCAGGCATGAGCCGCGACATGATGTCCGTCACACCATGATGGGCCTTTAGGGGAATTAGGATAGCATAGCCCAACCGGCACAGCAGATGGCCATCCTTATCGGCGATCCGGAGGCTGGCTACGCCGGTTTCCGATCAGGTGCTACGCTTGCGTGACGGGCTCGGCCGGAGACGTAACACAAGGGTCACCGAATCGCCTCCTCTCCGTATGAGAAGAAACGGGATAGGCTTGCACTCGCGGGATGCCGGGGCGAGATCCGGCACTCGCCGGATGGCATTGGTATACTGGGGCCAAAGGGTGCTGGTACCATGAAGCGTCTTCTCTTCGCGCTGAGTGTTTTCATGCTCCTAGGGTGGCTGATGCGGGCCGCCGATCAGGATGGTAAACCGGCGGAGTCCACCGGGGCGACCGCTCCTTCGAGCGGCTCCGGAGCGCTGATCACGCCTCGCACCAAGGCCGCGCCCGCGCCGGCGGAAAGCATAGAAGACCGGCACGCCGCAAACATCCGCGTCGACAAGCAGATGGTGCTGGTTCCCGTGGCGGTGACCACGCCGACGGGGACGTATGTGACGGGCCTCGACAAAGACATGTTCCGGGTCTATGAAAACGGGGTGGAGCAGAGCATCGAAAGTTTCACCAGCGAAGACGCGCCGATGTCGGTGGGCGTGGTGTTCGACACCAGCGGCAGCATGGGAAATAAGCTGCAGCGCTCGCGCCAGGCGGTGGCGGAGTTCATGAAGAGCGCCAATCCGCAGGACGAATTTCTGCTGGTCCAGTTCAATGACGAAGCCGAGATGACGGTGCCGTTCACCGCCAACACCGAAGAGGTTCAAAACCGGTTGATGTTCGTCCAATCCAAAGGGCGCACGGCGCTGCTGGATGGGGTCTACATGGCCATGAATGAGATGAAGAAGGCGCACAATCCGCGCAAGGCGATCCTGATCATTTCCGATGGCGGCGATAACTCCAGCCGTTATACCCAGGCCGAAGTAAGGAATTCGGTGCGCGAGGCCGATGTACAGATTTATGCGATTGGCATCTATGAGGGCCTGGGGGCGCGGGGCAGGACTCCGGAAGAGGCCGAGGGTCCGGACCTGTTGCACGACCTGACTGAGCAGACCGGAGGGCGCGATTTCGAAGTGGACAATATCGGCGAAATGCCGGACGTGGCGGCCAAGATCGGGCTGGAGTTGCGCAACCAGTACGTGATCGGATACAGCCCCAAGAACAAGGATCGCGATGGGAAGTTTCGCAGGATTCAAGTGAAGCTGGTGAAGACCACTGGTTTGGGACAGATCACGCCGCGCTGGCGCCTGGGGTATTATGCACCGACTCAGTAGCGCTGCGCCGGCGCGGGGACGGGTGCGCTTCGGGCTGGCTGCGGCGCTGCTTCTGCTGGTGGCTGCGCCGGCGCGGGTTCCGGCTCAGAATCCGCCGGCCAAGTCTCAACCTGACAAGCCCCAGCAAGACCAAGGCGATGAGCCGGTGGCTTTGTTTCGCTCCGGAACGGAGCTGGTGGACCTGCCCATCAGCGTGCTGGACAAGAACGGGAAGCTGATCCCGGACATTCCGCAAGCGGCGTTCAAGATTTACGAAAACAATATCGAGCAGCCGATTCAATCCTTCCGGCGCGATGACATCCCGGTGTCCATCGGCATCATCATCGACAACAGCGGCAGCATGCGCGACAAGCGAGCCAAGGTGGCCGCGGCGGCGCTGGCGCTGGTGAAAAATTCCAATCCGCAGGACGAGGAGTTCATCGTCAACTTCAACGACGATGCCTACCTGGACCAGCCCTTCACGAACGACATCCATAAGCTGGAGACCA
>CAWISY010000109.1:0-8328 GCA_963838455.1 Bryobacterales bacterium | reverse complement strand
TTGGATGCTCTACACCGGCCGGGACCGCTCCGAGCATCGCCGTCTCGGCCTGGCCCGTTCAGCCGACGGAGTCCATTGGGAGCGTGAGCTCGGCTTCACGCCCGTCGCCGGAGAGCAGCCGTGGGATGACAAGGTGGTCTGCGATCCTACCGTTTTGATCGAAGGCGATACCATCCGCGTGTGGTTCGGCGGCGGAGACGTGGCGCACCCGGTCGCCAACATCCACGGCCAGATCGGCTATGCGGCGCTGCAGGGGAAGTAGGAGTTACGCTGGATGCAGGAGCAGGGAAGCACAGTGCCGGCCGCTAGGATCGCTACTTTCCTCTTGGCTACCGTTCTGGCCGCCGCGCAGACCAAATCCCGCAATCTCACCTATGAGGAGAACGCGCCGCCCAATGCCTCGGTCGCGGTTCCGCGCGGCTACGTTCTGATCGTCGACATCGCCGATTACAAGAATCTGCCGGCGAAATCACGCCTCCAGTTTTCCGAGCGCGATGCGGACGCAATGTATTCCATCCTCATCAATCCCGAGGCCGGTAATTTTCACGCGGAAAATGTGCACCGGCTGAGCGGCGCGAAGGCCACACTCGCGAATCTGAAGCAGGAATTGGAGGTGTGGCTGCCTTCGGTGGCTAAAGAGGATGATCGCGTGCTCATTTATTTCTCGGGCCACGGATTCATGGCCGGCGGCCGCGCGTATCTGGCTCCCTACGATTTGGACCCCGCCAACATTCCCGCGACCGGCTATCCGCTGGATCAACTTGCGAGCATAGCCGCGTCGAAGATTTCCGCGAAGAACAAAGTGCTGATCACCGATTCCTGCCGCAACAGCGGCATCGCAGCGGATGCCGACGCGCAGGAGTATAACCGGCGCCTGCTCGATCTCTCCTCGTCGATGTTCTCGCTGACGGCCACCCGAGACCGCGAACGGTCCCTGGAAAGCGCGGACTGGGGCGGCGGCCACGGCGTCTTCACCTATTACGTGGCGAAGGGCCTGCAAGGCGATGCGGATGAAAACGCCGACGGCATTGTCACCGCGGGTGAGCTCGCTGATTACACCTCCCGCAACGTTCGCGAGGCCACTAAAGAGCAGCAGAACCCGGCCAGCGCCCGCGGCAATGTCGATCCGGACGCGCTGGCCGCCTACATTCCGGCGGGTCTGCGTGCGGCGAAGCCATTACGCGAAAATTCGGCGACGCCGGGTTCAGGACCGCGCCCCGGTCTGGATTGCGGCGCGCCTGAAGTCACCAGCCTCTGCACGCTGCTCCGAAATGGCGCGCCGGAGGAAGTCATCCACCAGTTGGATCCTCGGGTGCAGCATAAGAAGCCGGCCTCCGCGGCCCTGCCGCTTCTTGCCCAGGCCTACCGAATGAAGGAGCAGTACCCGCAGGCGATCGAATCCGCTCGGGCAGCCATCAAGCTCGCTCCGCAGGCAGCCGAACCGCACCTCTGGTTGGCCGACAGTCTCCGTCTCAGCATGCAATATCGGGAATCGATGCCGGAGTACATCGAATTTCTGCGCCTCAACAGTTTCGACCACGAACCTGGCAGCGGGACCATCGATCATCTGCACGCGTATCTCGCGAAAACAGGCCGCAAGAAGATCGATGCCTCGACGGAGGAGTGGCGCAGCCTGCGCAGCGTCGCCTATTCCAGCATGTGCGAGGCGGAGCGCAACCTGATGCTGTATGAGCCGGCCATCGGCTATTGCCAGAAGTCGCTAGCCTACGACCCGGCCGACCCCTACACGCACTACACTCTGGCGCTGTGCTACATGCACGAGGCGCAAGCCAACGGCAGCATCGAGATGCTCGCGGCCGCGCAGGCGCACTTCCAGACGATGATCGAGCTCGGACCGGACCTGGAGGAGGCGAAGTCCGCCAAGGCGAATCTACGCAACATCGATAGCGCGCTCCAACCGCGGCCTTGACAGACACCGCCGTCTGTTTGACCATAGTACGCATGAAATTTCGAATTGCGTTATTGGCCTTGACCGCCATCGCCGCCGTGCCAGTGTTTGCGCAGGAGCCTGTGGTCGGCGTTGCAAACCCTGACGCCCTGTTCCACAGCAAAGACAAGAAGCTTGACCGCAATCTCCAGTCCGCGTACCACATCATGCTGGATCTCCTCGAGTGCAACCAGTGGGATGAATCGGGCAAATGGCTGACCGAGGCGTATCATCAGCACAATCCGCTGGCGGCTTCCGGACGCGCAGGCGTGGTGGCGTTCTTTAAGGGACGCGGAGTGAAGCCGACGCCGGTGCCTCCAAAGTTCGTCAAGACCAAGATCGTGGCCGTGCTGGCTGACGGCGATTACGTGACGGTGGTGACGCCGCGCGGCCCCACCCCCGACCCGCGCGATCCCAGCAAGACCTACTACACCACCTGGTTCGACATGTGGCGCTTCGTCGACGGCAAGGCTGACGAGCACTGGGACCCGCAGACCATCCCTGCCCCCAATCCCAACGCCAAGGGCCGGTAGGCTCTGCCATAACAGGCAGGCCTACCGTTTGATCAGTTGAAACGCGAAATCGCGGCCCATCCCGCCGCGCACGGCGAGCCATACCCACAGCATCGCCATCGGTTCCAGCAGGCGGGAATTCGCCAGCGGTCCCGCATCCACCGGATCGAAACCGATGTCGTGAGCCAGCGCCGCCGCCGTGCGCTTGGCTTGCGTATCGTCGCCGCAGAAGAACATGGTCAGTTTGTGGCCCCCGATCTTGGGATCGGTCATGTTGTTAAAGCCGGTGCTGTTGAAAATCTTGACCACCTTCGAGCTGCGCGCCCAGCCGGCCACCAGCTCGCCGGCGGAGTTAGTGGTGCCCACGTCCAGCCCCGACAGATCCGGCTTGAGCGGATTGCTGCAATCGAGCAGCGGCTTGTCGCCGAACTGGAGGCTTTCGAGAACCGTCCTGGTGGCGCCCCAGGGCAAGGCGTTCACAATCACTTCTCCGCTATGCACCGCATCCGCAAGGCCCTCGGCTCGCGCCAGCGGCCCGCATTTTCCGAGCAGGGCCTGCACCTCCGCCGAATCCGGCTTGCGCACTCCGAAAAACACCTCGTGACCGTGGCGAGTCCAGGCTTGGCCCAGCGCACCACCCACACCACCCGCGCCCAAGATTGCGATTTTCATGATCCCCTCATAATACTGATACTGGCAGCGGCGTCGGCGTTCCCGCGCGGTACACTGATGTTCAGATCATGACCCACCGCCGGCACCTCATCCCTGTTCTGGAGGGCCTGGATACCGCCGTGGTGGGTTGCGTGGGCGACGTCATGCTGGACCGCTTCGTCACCGGCAACGTCAGCCGCATTTCTCCCGAAGCTCCCATCCCGGTGCTGCACATCGAATCGCAGCAATCGATGCTGGGCGGAGCCGGCAACTCCATCCGCAATCTGGGCGCGCTGGGTTGCGGCATCCGCTTGTTCTCGATCACCGGTGAGGACCCGGCGGGCGCGGAAGTCGAGGCTCTGGTCCAGGAAATCCCGAACTGCCAGGCGTGGCTGGTGCGCGAAGGCTCGCGCCTGACTCCGGTGAAAACCCGCTACGCGGCGCACGGCCAGCAGCTTCTGCGGGCGGATCGCGAGACCGCCGAAACCGCCGCGCCGGACGTGGTGCAATCTCTGCTGGTTCACTTTCGAGCGCATTTGGCGGAGTGTTCGGTGGTGCTTCTCTCGGATTACGCCAAGGGAGTGCTGAAGGGTTTCCATGCCCAGCGGTTCATTCAGCTCGCGCGTACCGCCGGAAAGCCGGTGGTGGTAGATCCCAAGGGCGCGGACTTTGAGCGCTATCGAATGGCCACCGTGATCAAGCCCAACCTGAAGGAGCTGGCCGAGGCCACGCGCATGCCGGTGGGCGATACCGATTCGCAGGAGTCGGCCGCACGGAAGCTGTTGGATTTGACCGACGCCCAGTTCATTCTGGTGACGCGGGGCCCGGCCGGGATGCTGCTGGTTCCGCGCGAGGAGGCTCGGGTCGAATTTGTCTCCGTGGCTCGCGAAGTCTACGACGTTTCCGGCGCCGGAGACACCGTGGCGGCGGTGCTGGCCGCGGCCATCGGCTCCGGCGCGGGGATGCGTGAAGCCGCGGAGCTGGCCAATATTGCCGGCGGCATCGTGGTCGGAAAATCGGGCACGGCCGTCGCGGACCGCTCCGAGATGATCCATGAAATTGAGCGCGACCCCACCATCTCCGCCAGCGGCAAAATCCTTCGCGCGACGGAAGCCCTGGAGCGCCAGCGCGTCTGGCGGCGTATGGGGCGTCGCGTTGGATTCGTGTTCGGCGCGTTCCATCCGCTGAGTTCGGAGCATCTGGAATTATTGGAGCGGGCGCGCTCGCAATGCGACCAGTTGATCGTCGGACTGCAAGCTGGCTCCGGCTCCTCCGGCAATTTGCAGGAGCGGGCACTGCTGCTGGCATCGCTGCTGCACGTCGACGCGGTGGTCGTCTGCGATGCCCAGTCTCCGCAGGAACTCGCGCAGGCTCTGGAACCGAGCGTGGTGATGGAAGCGGCGCCGGCGCGGCAAAAGCCGGCGGTGGAAGACGAAACGCTGTTTGCGCCCGGAACCCGTTGATGTCGATCACCGACAAAATTCTCACCCTCCCGCAAGCCGATGCCTGGGTCGAGAGCGAGCGCGCCGCGGGCCGCCGCATCGGATTCACCTGCGGAGCCTTCGACGTCCTGCACGCCGGCCACGCGCAGTATCTCGAACAGGCCAAAGCGCTGTGCGACCGGCTGCTGGTGGCCGTCAACAGCGACGAATCGATCCAGCGCTACAAGGACCCGCTGCGTCCCGTGAATCCCTGGCGGGAGCGCGCCTTCGCCGTGGCCTCGCTGGCGAGCTGTGACCGTGTGACCATGCTCGACGAAGACCGGCCGCTGTCTTTGATCCTGCGCTGGAAGCCCGACCTCTATATCAAGGGCGGTGATTACCAGGCTCAATCTCTGCGATCCGGCTCCGCGGTGGAAGCCTACGGCGGGCGCACGGTGGTGATCCCGGCGCAGTTCGAGTCCAGTACCACAGCCATGTTCGAACGCATTCAAGCGCTGGCGATTCTGGCTCCGCCAGCTCAGCCGATGGCGACGGAACCCCGCGGACTCATCCTGCTGGATCTGGATGGAACCGTGGTGCGCGATGCCTGCTTCGATCCCACCCGGGCGGAGATCCTGCCCGGCGTGATCCCGGCTCTCCGCGAGCTGCACGATGCCGGCTTTCGCCTGTGCCTGGTGACCAATCAGCAAGGCATCGGGCTGGGGTACTTCGGGTATCGGGACTTCGTTGACGGCTGCAGGAAACTGTTGCGGACCCTCGGCTCAGAAGGCATTCCCATCGCCCGGATCTATTTCTGCCCGCATTCGCTCGGCGAGCCCTGCCAGTGCCGCAAGCCGGCTCCAGGGTTGATCCTGCGAGCCCTGCGCGAGCAAAACGTCCCGCCCCAGCGATCCTTCCTGATTGGAGATTCGGCGCAGGATATGGAGGCGGCTCACGCCGCCGGATGTCGAGGACTGTACGTCGGAGCGAACCATCCGGTATATGCGGCGGTGTCAATCTCCGAAGCGGCGCGCGAGATCCTCCAGTACACCGCGGCGGCCTAGACGGGCTCTTTGGGATAGAATAGAAAGGATTTCGACTCCAAGGAGGTCTTACTCAAGATGAATCGCTATATACTCATGACCGCCGCTCTGGCGTGCTCGGTCTACGGGCAGGGGAGGGGTGGAGCTCCACAGACGCTTGCCTCCTCTGTCAAGAACGCTTACAACCAGATCAAGGGCAACATTACCAAGGCTGCCGACGAGATGCCTGATTCCGGTTACGGGTCCATGCCCGAAGGCGAGCCGCGCAGCTTCGCCGGATGGGTGGGCCACGTGGCCGACGCGCAGGCTAGATCCTGCTCCGGTCTCACCGGGACGCAGTTGAATCTGGGCGCGGCCCAGATGACCACCAAGGCCGACCTGGTGGCCGCTGTGAAGAAGTCCTTCGACGCCTGCGATGCGGCCTTTGAGGCCCTGACCGATGCGAACGCCCTGGAAGTGGTGAACGCCGGTTTCGGCGGCATGCAGCCTCGCGCCGCGGCTCTTTACGGCGTCGTGGTGCACTCCAATGAATGCTACGGCGCGATGGGCGTGTACATGCGCCTGCAGAAGCTGACCCCTCCCTCCAGCGCCGGCCGCGGCGGCATGGGCCGAGGCCAGGGCAAAGGTGGACCCGGCGGCGGTGGAGCGCCGAAGCAGTAAGGAACGAAGAGCCCCTTCGCAGCTCTGGCGACGGCCGGGCTGGATCGGTTCAGAGCACGCGAGGGCGGCGTAAGCCGCTCACTCCCACTCAATCGTGGCGGGCGGTTTGTTCGTGACGTCGTAGAACACGCCCGCCACACCTTCCTGTTCCATCAGCTCAGCGCTGATTTTGCCTAGTAGTTCAGCGGGCGCCCTCACAACGCTGGCTGTCATCCCGTCCACCGAATCAACCGGCCGCAGCACCACCGAATCGGGCCGGTCCGCTGTTCCGAAGGGGATCAGCACCACCGGGAACTGCCAGATCTCGCGGTCGAATCCCGATTCGTGCGACCAGCGCCGCACAATGGCATCGGCGCGGCGCAGTCTGTGGAGCCTTGCCGCGGTCAGGTGCGCTGCGTGCGAGCGCATCTCCGCCAGCTTCGCTGCCGCCTGAACCGTAACCACCACTCGATTCACCCGGTCATTGCGATTCACCAGGTGCGCGGCTTCTTCCATGCTGGCCGGAAAATCGTCGATCGCCAGAACCGAGCGGTAGGTCCGCGAATCTCCCTGCACCCCAACCGATCGCACCGGCAGTTCCCAGCCATAACCGGCCTTCACCGGCTCGCCCGCGTCCGCGCTGCACAGGCAGCGGATCGCCAGCCCCGGCCCGGGAAAAGGATGCCGGTCGAGCAGCGCCGCGGAAATCCCCAGCTTGTGTCCGATGCTGCGCACCTCGTCCTTATAGAAGGAAGCCAGCGGCTCGATCAGCCGGCCCTCATCGATCATCTTCTGGATTCCGGCCACGCGGTTGTGGTGGGTCTTGATCAGGTCGGCTTTAGCCGTTCCTCCCGATTCGATCGTGTCGGGATAAATCGTGCCTTGGCCGAGCATCCAATCTCCCTCCAGGAAGTGCTCGGTTTCGAGCACGCGTTCCTGCACCTGGACGAAAGCCTCGCCGATGACGTGGCGCTTCTGCTCCGGCTCGACCGCATTGGCGAGCGGAAGCAGAAAGTCCGGCGCTGCGTCGACCACTTGAAATCCGCTCGCGCCCAGCGCGGCGAAACTGCGGCGGACAAAATCGGTCTCACCCTCGCGCATCAGGCCGGTGTCGACATAAGCGCCGTGCACGCGAGCCGGTCCCAGGCTCTTCAGGCATAGGGTGAAGGCGACGGTCGAATCCACGCCCCCGCTGACAAAGAAGAAGATGTTGCGGCCGCCGGCGGTTTCGCGAATCTGCGCCTCCAGCGCTTCGATCTGGCCGGCCGGGTTCCAATCCTTCACGCAGCCGCAGATGCCGAAGATGAAATTCGAAAGGATCTCCCGGCCGGAGGGCGTATGCACCACCTCGGGATGGAACTGCACGCCGAAGAGCCTCCGCTCCGGCGCGGACATCGCCGCGACACGGCAGGTGGAGGTGGTGGCCGAAACGTGGAAGCCGGGAGGAGGCGCTGCCACCAGGTCGCGGTGGCTCATCCACACCTGCTGTGGACCCCGTATGCCGTGAAACAGCGAGTCCTCCGAGGTCAGGTCGAGCTGCGCGAACCCATACTCGCCGCGCTCTCCCTTCTCGACTTTTCCTCCCAGAAGATGCGCCATCAACTGCTGTCCGTAGCAGATGCCGAGCACGGGCGCGCCGGCGGAGAGCAACCGCGGGTCGATCGCCGGGCTGCCGGGGTCATAGACGCTGGAGGGTCCGCCCGAGATGATGACGCCCTTCACCGAGGACGCCAGGGCGGAGGCGGGAGTTTCGCTGGGGGCGACCTCGGCGAACACGCCAAGATCGCGCACCTTGCGGGCGATCAGGTGGCAATATTGCCCTCCCGCATCAAGAACAACGATTTGTGCGTGCAAACCTTGAGTTACTGGGCCAGCGATTTACTGGGCCGAGACCGGCTGCTGGGAGATCCGCTCCACCAGCAGCTTCTTCGCATTGTCCAGCAGCTTCTTGGCGTTCGGCATCGAATCCATGGCCTTCTGCACGGCCGGATCCTGTTCAATCGCCACGCGCTGGGAATCCTCGTAGCTGAACGCGGTGATGTACATCTCGCGCTTCAACTCCGCCTTGATCCACGGGCGGTCGGCAATGAAATCCGCCTCGGTGAAGTCGTACT
>CAWISY010000108.1:0-16042 GCA_963838455.1 Bryobacterales bacterium | reverse complement strand
GCTGGCCGCGTGGAGCGCGCCCCGGAGCTGTTGGCGCTGGTGAGTCTCGCGTTCGCGCATGGAGCATTTGCCGGACGAGCTCTCGGGAGGCGAGCGCCAGCGCGTGGCCATCGCCCGCGCCTTGATCACCTACCCTCCGTTCTGCTCGCCGACGAACCCACCGAAATTGGATAGGCACGGTGGCAGATTCTGGATCTGATTCACGATCTGAATCGCTTGGGTTCGACCGTGGGGCCGGTGACGCACGATAAGGGCGTGGCCGAGAGCTGTCCGCGCATGATTCAGATTCTGACGGCAAGGTTTTTGACACCACATTCGCGTGAGCGGGGACGTGCGCCGAAGATCCCTCCTGCGCCTGATCAAATGGCCTGACGCGCGCAAGCATGCCTTCCTGTGCCGTCCGCTCACCATTCGCGGGTATCGCGCTGGCTGTAGCGGTGTTTGTTGGGCACGCACAACCGCCAATCAAAGCGTGCCAACCGCGTTTCAGGGCACCATCGACAAAATGCCGGGAAGGCGCAGCTTCAGGTCTCGGCGGCGAGCCCGGTTTGGATGAAGGATTCTCGACAAGATTCGCGGTGTTACAGAGGTGAGCGCAGCCGCGCCGGTGATTGAAGCCTCGGTGATGGCCGGCCAAACCAGTCTGCTGATTCTGGCGTCGACATGCTCGGCGACGGCAAGCTGCGCACCTACGATTTGGAAGATTCCGCTAACGGCATCGACGATCCGCTGGTGTTTCTCGCGCAGCCGGATTCGCTGATGATCAGCAAAACGCTGGCGGATCAAAGACGCCTCGATATTAATAGCAAGCTCCCGTTGAGCACCACGCAGGGCCAGCAGTTGTTCACCGTCCGCGGCATCATGAAGCCGCAGGATTTGCCACCCTTCGGCGGCGACCTCGCCGTGATGGACGTTTACGCGGCACAGAATTGTTCGGGCGCCGAAGGAATTCGATCGCGTGGACATTGCGCTGCAGGACGGCGTCTCCGTCGAAGGCGCCGAACAGAAACTCAAGGCGCTGCTGGGTCCGGGATTTCAAGTCGAGCGCCAGCTTGCGCGGCGAGCAGTTCGAGCCACTTCACCCGTCTACGCGCTGGCCTCCGATATCACCAGCCTGTTTGCGTTGTTCATTGGGATGTTTATATCTACAACACCTTCGCGATCGCGGTCACGCAGCGGCGCGCGGAAATCGGAATCCTGCGCGCCCTGGGCGCCACCAGCCGATTCGCACGCTGTTCATCGCCGAAAGTGCTCTAACGGGCTTGGTGGGAGCAGCGCTGGGCGTGGCCGGTGGATTGGTTTTGGCCACCGCGATGGCCGGCTATATCGGAGGGTTTCTGGAACGGATTTACGGCGTGCCAACCGCCGGCGCGATCAGCCTCGACCCAAAAATCACAGCGGCCGCGATGGCAATGGGATTGCTAACGAGTCTGGCGGCAGCCGTGATTCCGCGCGCAATGCAGCGCCAGTGACCCGGTGAAAGCGTTGCAGAAGGGATACTACCAATCTTTGAGCGAAAGAGCCGTGTGCGGCGGCGTTGGGCGATCGCGTGCGCGTGCGGTTCGCTGGTCGCGCCGGATTGCGTGCGGTGTGTCGTACGCAGGATTTTTGCTCGCCGTCTCGGCCGCCGTGCTGCTTTCTCCTGCCGTGACTCTATGGCTGGCGCGCCTGCTGCGACCGTTGCTCCGGCGTCTTCGCCGTGGAGGAACTTTGGCGGCCGATAGCCTATTCGAGGCGCCGCCTCTTCGGGATCGGTTGCGGCGTTGATGTTATCGCTGGCGTTGGTGATTTCCTGGCGGGCTGGCGCGCGCCAGTTACAACGCCATTGCGGAGTGGTTGAACGCGTCCTTCGATGTGGATCTGCTGGTCCGGCCGGTGGAAAACCCGACCAACCGCTCCTTCTGCTGCCCGCGGGTCGGGCGATGAGCTGCGCAAAATTCCGGGCGTCGCGCACGTGCAGATACTGCGTAGCGCCCGCATCTTGTTGGAAGGCGCGCCGGTGACGTCAGTGGCGGCAAGACTCGGTGTCCTGGCCAGTTACGCGAACCTCTTTCTCCGGTCCAAGGGGAGCATGATCTTGACGCTGGCGCAGGCGCAGGCGGGAACCGGCGCGATCGCGTCGGGAGAATTTTGTGCGCTTGCATGGAGCCAGCTTCGGCCAGATGCTGGAGATCCCCTCTCCCTCCGGCATCCTGCGTTTGCGTATTGCGGGCGTGGTGCGCGATTTTCAGCGGCATGAGCAGGGCGCCATCATGATTCCCCGCGACCTGTACGTGCGCAACTGCACAGGCACCACGAATCTCAGTTCGGACTCCGCGTCGCACACGAGGCGCGAACGAACTAAGCGTGCGGCAGCGCATTTTAGCATGGCGCTGGGGCGCCAAGCAGCACCTGTTCGTGATCTACGTGTCGCGGGGAGGCGGTGTTAAATTTCTATCTTGCCTATCAGTGTCGGTCTGACCATGTTTTATTCGCGGTGGCCGTGCGTGGTGGTGATTCTGGGCATTGTGAATGCGCTCACTGTCTCGATCACGGACCGCCGGCGCGAGCTCGGCGCGCCGCAGGCCGTCGGCGGGTTGCGCTGGCAGGTTCGCCACACCATCTGGATCGAGCCGCCGCCATCGGCGTCATCGGCCTGGCGATGGGACTCGGATTGGGCGCGCTGCAGTTGTACTATAGCGTGGAGGTGGCGCGGAGAGACATCATCGGCATCGACTTGGGTTACGGTATCCGTTCCGGATCGCGTTTACATGCTGCCGGTGATTTTGGGTGCGGCGTGGCTGGCCGCACTGGACCTGGGGAGCAAGCAGTGCGAGGATCGTTAGTAGAGGCGCTTGAGTATGAATAGGATCGCGATCGTGATGTTGGCGGCCGCCGGCGCGGCGATGGGACAGGATGGGCACAAGATCATGGAGGAGGTAGCCAAGCGCGCGCATGCAACTTCGGTGCGCCTTGAGGCAACCCTGGAGACTTGCCCCAAACCCAGTTGCGCAGACAGCAAGGGCGTCCTCAACACGAAGGAGATCCTTATCAAACGCTGGGTCTATGAGCGCATTGGCAATGCCGGCGAGAGCAAGGCGATTTTACGCTTACCGGCCCCGCGGAGGTGAAGGGCGTTTCGCTGCTGATCCTGAACCATCCCGACGCCGCCGCGACCAGCGGCTGTGGCGTCCGGCGGTGGGCCGCGAACAGCGCTGGCCATTCAGGACCGCTCCTCCAAATTCTTCGGCACCGATTTCAGCTTCGAAGACCTGGAGGAGAAGGACGCGGATCAATACGACTACACCGTCACCGGCGAAATGACCGGGCAGTGGAGATCGACGCCAAGCCAAAAAAGATGTCGGGCTACCGCACTGTTACTTCTACATCGACAAAACGAACTACACTTTCCAGCGGATCGAGTGCTACGACAAAAAGGACTTGCGAAAACCATCGACTACGGCCAGGACGAGTTGATCGACAAGATCTGGACGCCGCGAGGGATCGCCGTGGTCGATATACCGAAGAAACGCAACCGGACTGCGCTTTGACAAGGTCGAGTACAACGTGCCGGTCAAGGACTCTGATTTCACGGTCGAGGCGCTGCGCCTGACGCAGTAACCTTGGCACGCGTGAAGCGCCTGCTGGTCCCCTTGTTAGCCGCCGGCGCTTGTTGGCGCTAGTGGACGTCGTCGGCGCAGGATTCAATTAACGCGGCTTCCTCGAGGCCCAGGCGCTTTTCTATCCGCAGGACGAAGCAACGACAGCGGACACGCCGTCGATTCCATGTTGCTGCGCTGGGACCTTCCTACGCGGCTTCGTCCTGGCTCACCCTGTTCGCTTCCTTGGACGCGCGCGCGGATTCGCATGACGACACCGAGCGGACGGCGCATCTCGATTTTGACGACCGCGAAATTCTGCGTCCGGCCTTCTCGTTCCGGCGCTTGAGCGCCGTGCTGCACCGCAGCCGCTGGACCGCGGAGCTGGGACGGCAGTTCCTCCGCTGGGGCACCACCGATATCCTGAATCCGACCGACCGCTTTGCGCCGAAGGATTTCATCGCCACCGTGGTGGACCCGGAAATCCTGGGCGTCGCCGCCGCGCGGTTGACCTACTCAGCCGGCAGCAACTCGCTCGACCTGGTGTGGCAGCCGTGGTTCACGCCCAGCCGCACGCCTCTGCTCGATCAGCGCTGGACCGTGATTCCTCCGGAAGCCGCAGGCGTTGGATCGTAGATGGAGGCGCGCGTTATCCCGGAGGGTCGCAATACGGCGTCCGCTGGAACCACATGGGGAGCAAAATCGAATACTCGCTGTGCTTTTTCGACGGGGAGAACAATTTGCCCTTGTTCAACGCCGCGTACAATCCGCTCACCGATGCGGTGACGCTCCAGCGCTACTATCCGCGGCTGCGGCTTTATGGAGGGGATCTGGTGATCCCGCTCCAGTGGGCGCTGATCAAAGCGGAAGCGGCATACTTTAACTCTCCTAGCGATCCCTCCAGCTTGCCGGCCCGGGCAACTACGCGCTGTACGTGGTTCAGGTGGAACGGCAGGTGAAAGAGTGGTCGCTGGCAGGAGGGTACGCGGGCGAGGCGGTGGTGAACCGCGCCGCAAACCCGCTGCTGTTCGATCCGGAGCAGGGATTCGCCAAGAGCTTCGTCGGCCGCGCGGCCTGGACCATCGACCCGAGCCGCACTCTGACCATCGAAGCGGTGGTGCGCTCGGCTTCCTCCTTCGCGCGAGCCGAGTATTCGCAGGGCTTCGGACAACACTGGCGTGCGACGGCCGGCGTCGCATGGATCCGCGGCAGCATGACCGATTTTCTGGGCGAATACCGGCGCAACAGTTATGGGTCGCTGGCGATCCGTTATAGTTTTTGATATGGAGTTGCGGGTCGTGTTCCTGCTCGCGATCGCCGTGCTCACCGCCCCTCTCGGCGCGCAAGAGTTTCCCAACGCCACCGTGGAGACTATCGTTAAGGACGCACATTTCGCGGAGGGTCCGGTGTGGTCGCTGGAAGGGTTCCTGTTGTTCAGCGACACCGTGACCGACCGCATCAACAAGTGGGCTCCCGGCAAGGGCAAGACGGAATATGCGAGCCGGCCCGGTGCGCCGCCGGCAACGCCTACGATTCCGACGGCCGCCTCTACACCTGCGAGTTTCGAGAGCGGCGCGTGACCCGCACGGCGAAGAACGGCAAGGTCGATGTGCTGGCCAGCCGCTTTGAGGGCAAGCGCCTGAACGCTCCCAATGACATCGTGGTGCGCAAGGATGGCAATGTCTACTTCACCGATCCGGCCTTCGGCAACCAGCAGGATTCGCGCGAGCTCGATTTCTACGGCGTGTACCGCATCAAACCGAATGGCGAGCTGGAAGCAGTCGCGCGCTGGAAGACGCGGCCGAACGGGATTGCGCTTTCGCCTAACGGCCGCTTGCTCTACGTCGCGGATTCGGATGCCCGCTTGATCCGGGCCTACGATCTGGCGGGCAACGGCGCGGCGTCGAATGAGCGAGTCTTCCTCACCCAGGTCGACGGCGTCCCGGGTGGCTTGCGCACCGATGACAAAGGAAATCTCTTTATTGCTGCCACCAACGGCATCCTGATCTACTCCCCCAAAGGCGAGCTGCTGAAGCAGATCCAGCTCGCGCAGACGCCGTCGAACCTGGCCTTCGGCGACAAGGATTTTTCCACGCTCTACGTCACCGCGCGGACTGCCGTTTACCGGCTCACCGGAGGCGGATGGAAAGGTGCGCCGCCTTATGCCACGCCGGTACCCTGAGCATCCTCTGGTGGGCGTTCTTCACCTCGGCTGGCTCGTCTACGACCAACGGGAATCGGCCCGATTTTGCTGGTGGAGCGCGGGCGGAGCCGCTGAAAGGGACAACCGTCCTGCCGGCGGACTGGTCGAGCACGGTGGAGCGCTTGGAAGACGCCGTGTGTCGCGAGATCCTGGAAGAGACCGGTCTGCGCGTTGAGCCGTTCGGTGCTTTCTCTATATTCGCTCTGACCATGCCGGATCAGCAGGGAGGGCCGAGGGACCCATTACATCCTGGTGGACTACGTTTTAAAGCGGTGGAGCGCGGGCGACGATGTGAGCCGCGCGGAATGGGTGGAGCGTAAAGACGTCGGCGGCTATCGCATGACCGAGGGCACACGGGAAGTGATTGAACGGGCGTATTCGCCCGGCGCAGATTGAAACGCGGATTGAAACGCCGACGGAAGCAACAGGAAAATGCACGCCGAGCCGGAACTCGAGTTTGAACAATTGAAAGCGCTGTTGGGGCGCTACGTGCGGACTCCGCTGGGGCGCGCCGAGCTGGATAAAGTTGCGCCGGGCTCGGATCGCGCCGAGATTGAAGCCGCGCTGGCCGACGCGGCCGAGGCGATGGAACATTCGCGCGCCCGGTCGATGCCGCAGCCGGCTTCCCGGGGCGCTGCGATTCGTCTGCGCTTCGAGCTCGGCGCGGATCCGGCGCCCGCCGTGGCGCGGCTACGCATCGAGGGCGTAATGCTGAGCCTACCGAGATCTTTGAGCTGACGCGGTTATTGGATCTCGCGCAGGTCGCCGAGCGCAGCCCGCATGCACGGCCACAGGCGCGGAAACCGGTCCCCGCGCCTGCATCAGCCCGTGGAGCGCGTTTCACCGGCGAGATCCAATAACCGCGTCAGCTCAAAGATCTCGGTAGGCTCGAAGCTGTCGCGCCCTCGATGCGTAGCCGCGCCACGGCGGTCGCGGGATCCGCGCCGAGCTCGAAGCGCAGACGAATCGCAGCGCCCCGTAAAAGCCGGCTGCGGCATCGACCGGGCGCGCGAATGTTCCATCGCCTCGGCCGCGTCGGCCAGCGCGGCTTCAATCTCGGCGCGATCCGAGCCCGGCGCAACTTTATCCAGCTCGGCGCGCCCCAGCGGAGTCCGCACGTAGCGCCCCAACAGCGCTTTCAATTGTTCAAACTCAGGTCCCGGCTCGGCGTGCATTTTCCTGTTGCTTCCGTCGGCGTTTCAATCCGCGTTTCAATCTGCGCCGGGCGAATACGCCCGTTCAATCACTTCCCGTGTGCCCTCGGTCATGCGATAGCCGCCGACGTCTTTACGCTCCACCCATTCCGCGCGGCTCACATTGTCGCCCGCGCACAACTCGCCTCCCACCACTTTGCACACGTAGTCCACCAGGATGTAATGATACTCGGCCCTCCCCTGCTGATCCGGCATGATTCGCTCGAAGATGTCGTAGCGCTCGCATGGGCTCGACGCGCAGACCGGTCTCTTCCAGGATCTCGCGCGACGCACCGCGTCTTCCAAGCGCTCGCCGGTCTCGACCAGTCCGCCCGGCAGGGACCAGTATCCTTTCAGCGGCTCGCCCCCGCGCTCCACCAGCAAAATCGGGCCGAGCTCGTTGGTCGTAGACGAGCCAGCCGAGGTGAAGATCAGCGCGCCGACGCCCACCAGAGGATGCTCAGGGTACCGGCGTCGCATACGGCGGCGCCCCTTTCAATCCGCCTCCCGTGACCCGATAGACGGCGGTCCGCGCGGTGACCTAGAGCGACGAAAAATCCCTATCGCCGAAGGCCAGGTTCGACGGCGTCTGCGCGAGCTGGATCTGCTTCAGCAGTTCGCCTTTGGGCGAGTAAATCACGATGCCGTTCGTGGCAGCAAGAAAGAGATTTCCCTTGTCATCGGTGCGCAACCCGCCCGGGACGCCGTGGACCTGGTCGAGAAATACTCGCTCGATCGACGCCGCGCCGTTGCCCGCCAGATCGTAGGCCCGGATCAAGCGGGCATCCGAATCCGCGACGTAGAGCAAGCGGCCGTTAGGCGAAAGCGCAATCCCGTTCGGCCGCGTCTTCCAGCGCGCGACTGCTTCCAGCTCGCCATTCGGTTTGATGCGGTACACGCCGTAGAAATCGAGCTCGCGCGAATCCTGCTGGTTGCCGAAGGCCGGATCGGTGAAGTAGACATTGCCATCCTTGCGCACCACGATGTCATTGGGAGCGTTCAGGCGCTTGCCCTCGAAGCGGCTGGCCAGCACATCGACCTTGCCGTTCTTCGCCGTGCGGGTCACGCGCCGCTCTCGAAACTCGCAGGTGTAGAGGCGGCCGTCGGAATCGTAGGCGTTGCCGGCGGCGCCACCGGGCCGGCTCGCATATTCCGTCTTGCCCTTGCCGGGAGCCCACTTGTTGATGCGGTCGGTCACGGTGTCGCTGAACAACAGGAACCCTTCAGCGACCACACCGGACCCTCCGCGAAATGTGCGTCCTTAACGATAGTCTCCACGGTGGCGTTGGGAAACTCTTGCGCGCCGAGAGGGGCGGTGAGCACGGCGATCGCGAGCAGGAACACGACCCGCAACTCCATATCAAAAACTATAACGGATCGCCAGCGACCCATAACTGTTGCGCCGGTATTCGCCCAGAAAATCGGTCATGCTGCCGCGGATCCATGCGACGCCGGCCGTCGCACGCCAGTGTTGTCCGAAGCCCTGCGAATACTCGGCTCGCGCGAAGGAGGAAGCCGAGCGCACCACCGCTTCGATGGTCAGAGTGCGGCTCGGGTCGATGGTCCAGGCCGCGCGGCCGACGAAGCTCTTGGCGAATCCCTGCTCCGGATCGAACAGCAGCGGGTTTGCGGCGCGGTTCACCACCGCCTCGCCCGCGTACCCTCCTGCCAGCGACCACTCTTTCACCTGCCGTTCCACCTGAACCACGTACAGCGCGTAGTTGCCCGGGCCGGGCAAGCTGGAGGGATCGCTAGGAGAGTTAAAGTATGCCGCTTCCGCTTTGATCAGCGCCCACTGGAGCGGGATCACCAGATCCCCTCCATAAAGCCGCAGCCGCGGATAGTAGCGCTGGAGCGTCACCGCATCGGTGAGCGGATTGTACGCGGCGTTGAACAAGGGCAAATTGTTCTCCCCGTCGAAAAAGCACAGCGAGTATTCGATTTTGCTCCCCATGTGGTTCCAGCGGACGCCGTATTGCGACCCTCCGGGATAACGCGCGCCTCCATCTACGATCCCAACGCCTGCGGCTTCCGGAGGAATCACGGTCCAGCGCTGATCGAGCAGAGGCGTGCGGCTGGGCGTGAACCACGGCTGCCACACCAGGTCGAGCGAGTTGCTGCCGGCTGAGTAGGTCAACCGCGCGGCGGCGACGCCCAGGATTTCCGGGTCCACCACGGTGGCGATGAAATCCTTCGGCGCAAAGCGGTCGGTCGGATTCAGGATATCGGTGGTGCCCCAGCGGAGGAACTGCCGTCCCAGCTCCGCGGTCCAGCGGCTGCGGTGCAGCACGGCGCTCAAGCGCCGGAACGAGAAGGCCGGACGCAGAATTTCGCGGTCGTCAAAATCGAGATGCGCCGTCCGCTCGGTGTCGTCATGCGAATCCGCGCGCGCGTCCAAGGAAGCGAACAGGGTGAGCCAGGACGAAGCCGCGTAGGAAGGCTCCCAGCGCAGCAACATGGAATCGACGGCGTGTCCGCTGTCGTTGCTTCCGTCCTGCGGATAGAAAAGCGCCTGGGTCTCGAGGAAGCCGCGTTGATTGAATCCCTGCGCCGACGACGTCTCACTTAGCGCCAAGAGGCCGCCGGCGGCTAACAAGGGGACCAGCAGGCGCTTCACGCGTGCCAAGGTTACTGCGTCAGGCGCAGCGCCTCGACCGTGAAATCAGAGTCCTTGACCGGCACGTTGTACTCGACCTTGTCATAGCGCAGTCCGGTTCGCGTTTTCTTCGGTATATCGACCACGGCGATCCCTCGCGGCGTCCAGATCTTGTCGATCAACTCGTACTGGCCGTAGTCGATGGTTTTCGCAAGTCCCTTTTTGTCGTAGCACTCGATCCGCTGGAAAGTGTAGTTCGTTTTGTCGATGTAGAAGTAACAGTGCGTGTAGCCCGACATCTTTTTTGGCTTGGCGTCGATTCTCCACTGCCCGGTCATTTCGCCGGTGACGGTGTAGTCGTATTGATCCGCGTCCTTCTCCTCCAGGTCTTCGAAGCTGAAATCGGTGCCGAAGAATTTGGAGGAGCGGTCCTGAATGGCCACGCGCTGTTCGCGGCCCACCGCCGGACGCCACAGCCACTGGTCGCTGGCGGCGTCGGGATGGTTCAGGATCAGCAGCGAAACGCCCTTCACCTCCGCGGGGCCGGTGAAGCGTAGAATCGCCTTGCTCTCGCCGGCATTGCCAATGCGCTCATAGACCCAGCGTTTGATAAGGATCTCCTTCGTGTTGAGGACGCCCTTGCTGTCTGCGCAACTGGGTTTGGGGCAAGTCTCCAGGGTTGCCTCAAGGCGCACCGAAGTTGCATGCGCGCGCTTGGCTACCTCCTCCATGATCTTGTGCCCATCCTGTCCCATCGCCGCGCCGGCGGCCGCCAACATCACGATCGCGATCCTATTCATACTCAAGCGCCTCTACTAACGATCCTCGCACTGCTTGCTCCCCAGGTCCAAGTGCGGCCAGCCACGCCGCACCCAAAATCACCGGCACATGGTAAGCGCGATCCGGAACGGATACGCGTAACCCAAGTCGATGCCGATGATGTCTCTCCGCGCCACCTCCACGCTATAGTACAACTGCAGCGCGCCCAATCCGAGTCCCATCGCCAGGCCGATGACGCCGATGGCGGCGGCTTCGATCCAGATGGTGTGGCGAACCTGCCAGCGCAACCCGCCAACGGCCTGCAGCACGCCGAGCTCGCGCCGGCGGTCCGTGATCGAGACGGTGAGCGCATTCACAATGCCCAGAATCGCCACCAGCACGGCCACCGCGATCTGAACGTAGGTCAGCCCGAACCACTGATCCGTCAACTTCGAAATGTAACTCCGCACCTCCGCGTTGGTCATCACGAACAGGTGCTGCTTGGCGCCCAGCGCGTCTAAAATGCGCTGCCGCACGCTTAGTTCGTTCACGCCTGGTACGACGCGGATGCCGAAGCTGGAAACCGTCGTATCATTCCAGTTGCGCACGTACAGGTCGCGAGAAATCATGATGGCGCCCTGCTGATCCGTAAAATCGCGCACCACGCCCGCAATACGCAAACGCAGGATGCCGGAGGGAGAGGGGATCTCCAGCATCTGGCCGAAGCTGGCTCCATGCAAGCGCACAAAATTCTCCGAGACGATCGCGCCGGTTCCCGCCTGCGCCTGCGCCAGCATCGCATCATGCTCCCCTTGGACCGGAGAAAGATTCGCGTAACTGGCCAGGACGCCCGAGTCTGCCGCCACTAACATCACCGGCGCGCCTTCCAACAAGATGCGGGCGCTACGCAGTATCTGCACGTGCGCGACGCCCGGAATCTTGCGCAGCTCATCGCCCAGATCCGCGGGCAGCACGAAGGAGCGGTTGGTCAGGTTTTCCACCGGCCGGACCAGCAGATCCACATCGAAGGACGCGTTCAACCACTCCGCAATGGCGTTGTAACTGGCGCGCGCCAGCCCGCCGAGGGAAATCACCAACGCCAGCGATAACATCAACGCCGCAACCGATCCCGAAGTGCGCCGCGGCGCCTGGATCAGGCTATCGGCCGCCAAAGTTCCCTCCACCGGCCGCAGACGCCGGAGCAACGGTCGCAGCAGGCGCGCCAGCCATAGAGTCACGGCAGGAGAAAGCAGCACGGCGGCCGAGACGGCGAGCAAAAATCCTGCGTACGACACCACCCGCACGCGGCTGAATCCCAGCGCGACCAGCGAACCGCACGCGCACGCGATCGCCCAACGCCGCCGCACACGGCTCTCGCTTTCGCTCAAAGATTGGTAGGGTCCCTTCTGCAACGCTTTCACCGGGTCCACTCGCGCCGCATTGCGCGCCGGAATCACGGCTGCCGCCAGACTCGTTAGCAATCCCATTGCCATCGCGGCCGCTGTGATTTTTGGGTCGAGGCTGATCGCGCCGGCGGCTTGCGGCACGCCGTAAATCCGTTCCAGAAACCCTCCGATATAGCCGGCCATCGCGGTGGCCAAAACCAATCCACCGGCCACGCCCAGCGCTGTTCCCACCAAGCCCGTTAGAGCACTTTCGGCGATGAACAGCGTGCGAATCTGGCCTCGTGTGGCGCCCAGGGCGCGCAGGATTCCGATTTCCGCGCGCCGCTGCGTGACCGCGATCGCGAAGGTGTTGTAGATGATGAACATTCCAATGAACAACGCGAACAGGCTGGTGATATCGGAGGCCAGCGCGTAGACGCGTGAAGTGGCTTCGAACTGCTCGCCGCGCAAGCTGGGCGGCTCGACTTGAAATCCCGGACCCAGCAGCGCCTTGAGTTTCTGTTCGGCGCCTTCGACGGAGACGCCGTCCTGCAGCGCAATGTCCACGCGATCGAACTTCCTTCCGCGCCCGAACATTTTCTGCGCCGCGTAAATGTCCATCACGGCGAGGTCGCCGCCGAAGGCGCTGGCCAATCCTTCGGGCTTCATGATGCCGCGGACGGTGAACAACTGCTGGCCCTGCGTGGTGCTCAACGGGAGCTTGCTATTAATATCGAGGCGTCTTTGATCCGCCAGCGTTTTGCTGATCATCAGCGAATCCGGCTGCGCGAGAAACACCAGCGGATCGTCGATGCCGTTAGCGGAATCTTCCAAATCGTAGGTGCGCAGCTTGCCGTCGCCGAGCATGTCGACGCCGAGAATCAGCAGACTGGTTTGGCCGGCCATCACCGAGGCTTCAATCACCGGCGCGGCTGCGCTCACCTCTGTAACACCGCGAATCTTGTCGAGAATCTCTTCATCGAAACCGGGCTCGCCGGCCGAGACCTGCAGTTGCGCCTTCCCGGCGATTTTGTCGATGGTGCCCTGAAACGCGGCTAGCACGCTTTGATTCGCGGTATGCATGCCGACGAACACCGCTACGCCCAGCACGATGCCCGCGATGGTTAGCAGACAGCGGAAGGCGTGCTTGCGCGCGTAGGGCCAACTGATCAGGCGCAGGAGGATCATCGGCGCACGTCCCCGCTCACGCGAATGTCGTCAAAAACCTTGCCGTCGCGAATCTGAATCATGCGCGAACAGCTCTCGGCCACGCCCTTATCGTGCGTCACCAGCAGCACGGTCGAACCCAAGCGCTGGTGCAGATCGTGAATCAGATCCAGAATCTCGCCACCCGTGGCCGTGTCCAGATTTCCGGTGGGTTCGTCGGCGAGCAGCACCGGAGGGTAGATGCTCAAGGCGCGCGCGATGGCCACGCGCTGGCGCTCGCCTCCCGAGAGCTCATCCGGCAAATGCTCCATGCGCGAACCGAGCTTCACCAGCGCCAACAGCTCCCGGGCGCGCTCCAGTGTTTTCTTGCGCGGCCAGCCGCGGAGGTGTAGGGGAAGCGAAACATTCTCCAAGCAGGAAAGCGTCGGCAGCAGATTGAAGAATTGAAAGATGAAGCCGATTTTGTCGCGGCGGACGCGGGTCAGCTCGTCATCGCTCAAGCGCGAGAGCGCCTGGCCATCGAGTGACACTTCCCCCGAACTCGGCCGGTCCAGGCCGCCGATCAGATTCAACAGCGTCGACTTGCCCGACCCCGACGGCCCCACAATCGCCACCAGCTCGCCGCGCCCGATTTCAAGATCGACACGCTGAAGCGCAGTCACCTTGCGCGCGCCCTCAAATTGTTTCGAAACCCCTCGGAGCGAGATCACTTAATCCATCATTACTCATAAACAGAAGGGGGGCGCATGTACAATCGGACATGCGGATCGGCGTCGACGCCGGGGGAACGTTCACCGATTTTGTCGTCCTGCATGACGACGGACGCCTTGACTCGTTCAAGCTGCCCTCCAATCCCCGCTCACCGGCTGAAGTGATCCTGGCGGGCCTGGAGCGAGCCGCGGGGACTTCTAGAAAACGCGTCGATGTGGTGCACGGCTCAACCGTAGCCACCAACGCTTTGCTCGAACATAAGGGAGCTCGCACGGCCTTCGTCACCACTGCCGGTTTCGAAGATCTCCTGGAGATCGGGCGCCAGAATCGGGCGGAACTGTACAACCTCACGCCGGCTCCGCGCCGGACGCTGATTGACCGCACGCTATGCTTCGGCCTGGAGGAGCGCATGCTGTTCGACGGCTCCGTGCTACGTGCGCCGTCGTCGTCGGCTCTCAAACGGTTGACGGCCCGCATCGCCCGCTCCCGAGCACGCTCGGTCGCCATCTGCTTCCTGCACTCGTACCAGAATCCGGCGCATGAACGGGCGGCATTGAAGGCGCTCTCGCATCTGGACGCTTATGTCTGCGCCTCGCATGAAATCAGCCCCGAATTCCGCGAGTATGAGCGCGCTTCCAGCACCGCGGTCAACGCGTATGTGGGTCCGCTGATGCAGGCGTATCTGGAAGAATTGGGCCGCGCGCGGAGATTCCGCATATCCATCATGCAGTCCAACGGCGGCGTTCTTTCCGCCCGCGATGCCGGACGGCATGCGGTTCGCACGGTGCTTTCCGGCCCGGCCGGCGGAGTGATCGGCGCGCTTTCGACCGCGCGCTCCAGCGGCTTCCCGCGGCTGCTCGGCTTCGACATGGGCGGCACCTCTACCGACGTCAGCCTGGTGGATGGCGAGCCTCGCCACACCACCGAATCCGTCATCGACGGCATGCCGATTCGCGTGCCGATGCTGGATATTCACACGGTGGGCGCGGGCGGAGGCTCGATCGCGCGGGTCGATGCTGGGGGATTATTGCGCGTGGGTCCGGAAAGCGCGGGAGCCGACCCCGGCCCGGCCTGCTACGGCAACGGAACGGAAGCCACCGTCACCGATGCGCACGTGGTGCTGGGGCGCGTGGAGGCGCTGCTCGGCGGAACCATGCCGGTCGACGGTGAACGCGCGAAGGCTGCGATCGGACTCCTTGCTCAAAAGTTGAAACTCGATATTACCGCGGCGGCTGCGGGCATCCTGCGCGTCGCCAACGCCAACATGGAGCGGGCGATTCGCACTATTTCGGTGGAGCGCGGCTACGATCCGCGCGACTTCGCCCTGGTCGCCTTCGGAGGGTGCGGCGGCTTGCACGCCTGCGAAATCGCAGAGGAGCTGGGCATTCGAACCGTTCTGGTTCCGCAATACGCCGGGGCTCTCTCGGCCTTAGGAATGTTGATGGCGGACGCGGTGCGCGACTATTCGGCCGGCGTGCTCGGCCGAGCCGATTTGGAGGATCGATTCGCGGCACTGGAAGCACGCGCGGCTCGCGAAAATCCGGGCGGCAGGATCGAGCGCTCCGCCGATCTCCGCTACGTGGGCCAGAGCTACGAGATCAACGTGCCGTGCCCGGGAGCGCTGCGCCGGGCGTTTTCACAATTCCATCGCGAACATGCACGGTTGTATGGTTACTCGAATCCGGATCGTGAGATAGAGGTGGTGACGCTACGCGTTCGCGCGCGAACGGTGCTACCCAAGCCTCGACTGGCCGCGACAAGAAGTCGATCGCAAAAACCGGCTGCGTCAAAGCGCCGAGTCTATGTCGCCGGCTCCTGGCATAATCTCGAAGTTTCAAACCGCGAAAGCGTGAGGGCGCGCGAAAGACGCGGAGAGAACGCTCGCCGCGGACCGGCCTTGGTTCTCGATTACGGTTCAACCACACTCATCCCGCCGGGATGGGTGTATCGCCTGGACCGTCGCGGCAATCTGGTCGCCGAATCGTAACAATTCATCGTGACAAGCTGGCCACAACTGTGACTCAGCTTCACACTCGAGGTTCTTTTAAATCGACAGCGACGTGTGTCCCTGACAACCGGTCGTGCCCGCGCAAAAGATGCAGTATGATGAACACGAATTGCGGAGCTGCGATCGCCCGCACCAGAAGCCTGCGTCCGGCTCGAATTCACCAGGAAACGGGAGAGGACTTGTGGCAAACATCACACGCAGAGAGACTCTAAGACGAGGAGCCGTCGCCTCCGGCCTTCTGGCGCTGCTTCCGGAGTGGACCTTGCCGGCATTGGCGCAGGGCGAGACCGACGTTCCCTTCACCGACCTGCCGCGCAACTTCAATCCGGCCGGCGCCAGTCCCACTGCCGCGAGTCGCCAGTACGATATCCGCACCATTGACGGCATGCTCACGCCGAGGGACCGCTTCTTCACCACCCAGCACATGAACAAGCCGGAGATC
>CAWISY010000107.1:0-13651 GCA_963838455.1 Bryobacterales bacterium | reverse complement strand
ATGCAGCCCGTTTGACGAGAATTCTTACTAATTCCCAGCGTCCAGTCCAACTGGTGATCGCCGGAAAGGCGCACCCGCAGGACGGAGCGGGACAAGAGATGATTCGCGAATGGAGCCGGTTCATCCGCAGGGCCGGCTTGCGCCCGCCGGTGATCTTCCTGAGCGACTACGATATGCGCCTGACGAAGCGCCTGGTTGGCGGCGTGGATGTTTGGGTGAATACTCCGCGGAGACCTTGGGAGGCCAGCGGGACCAGCGGAATGAAAGTGCTGGTGAACGGCGGGTTGAATCTTTCGGAGTTGGACGGATGGTGGGTTGAGGCGTTTAGCCGGGATGTGGGTTGGGCCCTGGGCGACGGCCGCGAGCACGGCGACGATCCGGGATGGGACGCCGCGGAAGCGGAAGCGTTGTACGAACTTCTGGAACAGCAAGTCATTCCGGAATTTTATGAGCGAAACGCTGCCGGAATTCCCGAGAAATGGATTGCGCGCATGCGCGAGAGCATGGCTCGCCTGACTCCGCAGTACTCCGCAAATCGGACTGTGCGTGAATATACGGAAAATCACTATTTGCCGGCTGCGGCCGCGTACGTCGCTCGGGCTAACCAGAACGGGCGAGTAGGTGTCGAGATTCTGGACTGGCAACGGAATCTGGCCGCCGCGTGGGGAAACCTGCGGTTCGGTCCGCTCAGGGTGGAGTCCAGGGATGGCCACCACCATTTTGAAGTGGTCGTACACCTGGGCGGGTTGCACCCCAACGCCGTGAACGTGGAACTATTCGCCAACGGCGCGGGCGGAAATGAACCCTCCCGAACGCCCATGGAGCGCGGGAACGCGCTGCCCGACGGCGGAATCCTCTATGCCGCCACCGTTGGGAGTGAACGCAACCCCAGCGATTTCACTCCGCGGGTTGTCCCGTATCATCCAGGTGTGTCAATTCCTTTGGAGGCGGCTCAGATTCTTTGGTATCGGTAGCCGTTCTTGATCAGGCGGCTTCCGCCTTCGACGGAAGCCTGCTGGGCGAAAGCATTCGGACTGTGACGGCGGCGGCGGGAACCAGATAAGCAAAGGTTACCCAGATCCACATCAGGGCGCCCGCCATCTCCTGGTCGGCGAGAGCTGAAACATCGAACAGCCCGTGTGCGGAGAGGTAGTGCGGATACATCACGCGGCCGCAAAACGTTAGGAACGCGGACAGCGCGTCGCAAGGCAGCGTGGCCAGGAAAAGGTACAAGGGCACGGACCAGCGAGGGCATGTTGCCAGGCTCGGCCAAGCTTGGATGACGGGCAGCCAGAACAGCACGCCTGCCACGAAAAAGCTAGCCGTTTCGATGATGTGCCACGTCTGCGAATGCATTCCCAGCGCGAATAGGGCAGGGATGTGCCATCCGATCACGGTGGCCGTGGATGCGAGCCAGCAAATTACGGGATGAGTCATCACATGAGTAACGGCCCTCGGCAACGGAATGGCCGGCGCGGCCAGCAAAATCAATGGAGCAGCTACGGTCATCAAGAGGAGATGCTGCAGCATATGGAAGGTCAGCATCTGATGGTCGAGAGCAGCCAGAGGAGATCCCACGGCGACCCACACTATGAACAGCCCGGTGGAAAGCCCCGCAACTCGTCGCGAGTTCATGCCAGACCTACCGGGACGCTCGGGAAGCGTCTTGCGCCGCCGGCTGTCCAGCCGGGTGCAGAGTTTCGAGAAACGCCACCAGAGCGGTGGTCTCCGCCGGACTCAGGTTCTTGCCGTAAGCCGGCATGTTGCCGCCGCCCTGGATCACCTGGCGGATCAGTTGATCTTGCGTAAGCTGCACGGCGACTTGATCCAACTCCGGCCCGCGCAGCCCTCCGGCGCCGCCCAGGGCGTGGCAGTTGTGACATTGCTTGGCTTGAAAAACCAACGCGCCTTGCCGCTCCAGCGCGGAACGTCCTTTCAGATATTGCGGTGGAATCGGATCCCCGCTCCACGCGTCCATTACAGGACTCCACGGCGCATAGCCGGAGAGATGCGTTAAGGTGCCTAGCGAGACGGCGGCCAGCAGAATCGTCAGAACCGCGATGGGGCGGCGTCTCCAGCTTTTCTCACCTTCCCCGGACACAAACGGGAGCAGCACCAGCACGGCCAGCGCGATCACGGGTCCGATCAGCAGCGCGGGTGTTTCCATCGAAGGCGGCAACAGGCTCAGCACCGCATACAGCCACAGGAAGAAATAATCCGGCCGAGGCGCGGTCTGGATGATGGTAGGATCCGGCTGCCCGCTGGGTCCGAAGGGACCGAAGTACAGGGCGCAGGCGACCAGCGCGAGCAGGATGAAGCCGGAGAAAAACAAGTCCTTGCTGATTGCGCCGGGCACAAACGGTACGCCGTCTTTGCTGGTCAGCTCGTGATACTCCTTCACGTAGGTGGCGCGGCGAACGATACGCCCCGGCATCGGCCAGTCGTTGATTCCCAGCCTCAGCACCAGCAGCAGGTGCACGCCGACGAACCCAATCAGCGCTCCCGGAATCACGAAGACATGCAGCGCGAAGAATCGGGAAAGCGTGGAGCCGGCGATGATCGGCCCTCCCAGCAACAGGTTCACCAGCCACGGGCCCAGAACAGGCACGCGGCTGGAAATGGACGCTCCAATGCCCAATCCCCAATACGCGTCCTGATCGAAGCGCAGGACCTGGCCGGTGAAGGCCATCCCCAGCGTCATGAGCAGCAGCAGAATGCCGATGATCCAGGTCAGCTCCCTGGGAAATTTGTAGGCTCCGAACAGGAACACCTGCGCCATGTGGATGAGCACGATGGCCAGCATGAAGTTCGAACCCCAGCCGTGCAGGGCGCGGATAAACCAGCCCAGGGCGATCTGGTGATTGAGAATCTGCAGGCTGTTCCACGCTTCTCCAGCGGAAGGCACATAGGCGAGAGCCAAGAGAATGCCGGTGACCAGTTGAAGTACGAACACAGCGAGTGCGGCGCTGCCAAAAACGTACGCCCAGCTTGCGGATTGGCGAGGAACCGGGTGCTCCATGGTTTCCCGGATCGGCTCGGCGACTTGCAGCCGCGCCTCAAACCAGTCACCCACTTTCTTTATCAAGCGCATGGCGTCCTTGCTGGGGAAATATTGATCAGCTTGGCCGAAGAGGCGCCAGGGGTGGGCAACTCGCCAACCTGGATCGCCAGGTTTCCCGCGTCCACTTTGTAGCGATATTCGAACAAGCCGCGTTCGGGAGGTCCGGAAGCGCGGGATCCATCCGCGTAATAGACGCCTCCGTGGCACGGGCACATGAACAGGCCGGACTGCGGGAACCAGCGGACCGGGCAGCCGAGGTGGGCGCAATTGATCGCGAAGACCTGGAATTTTTCCCCGTCCACATGCCGCACCCAGCAGGGTAGGTTCGCGGTTTCTCCATCCGATGGATTCGCGCCCGGGTGCCGGAAGGTGGCCAGGCGCGTCTCTCGCTCGGGGAACTGAGCCAGCGGACCCAGCGAGAGCCAAGCGTCGGAATTGGGTCCGCGCTCGCGCAGCACGGGAGAGAGCAGGTAGCGCACGATCGGCGCCGCCAGGATCACGCCCACCGCGCCATTGAACAGGACTCCCACCTTGGTCCACATCGCACGTCTCGAAATTCCATCCGGCAGACTCATTGGCTTCCTCCTTGCGGCCGTTGGGCGGCAAGCCAAGCCACGGCGTCCGAAACATCTTCCGGCGACATCGGCTTGCCAGGCACGTCGCCGCGCCAGTCCGGAGCGCCCAGTTCCGGCCGACCGGCAAGGATTACCGTTCGAAGGCCCTGATCGCTCACCAGTGTGAGATACGCGCCATCGACAATAGAACTAGCCTTCCCGCCGCGGCCTCCTGGACCGTGACAGGATGAGCAGAAAGTTTCGTACACGCCCGCTCCGCGCTTCGGGTCGCCTGGAGTTTGGGATGCATAGGGCGGCGTAGCGGCGCCCCACAAAGAATCTGGCTTAGCCCAGCGGCTTCGGATCCCGGCGACGATCACATTGATTTGCGCGTCCGTCAGCGCTCCACCGGCGTGCTGCGCAAACGCCGGCATGGACGTTCCGGGAACTCCGCCGGCCGTAACGCGGAGGATGGTGGCGTCGCCGGCGATGGCGAGGTACACCGGGTCACCCAGCGCGATCGCCGCGCCGCCCTTTCCATCCTGACCATGGCAGCCGGCGCAGTTTCTGGCGTAAAGACGATTGAAGTCCGTGAGCATGTCCGGTGGGGCAACCGCCGCTTCCACAGGCTCACGCGAGCCGCAAGCTGTGGTGGCCATAAGCACCAGCGCCGCCGCAAGCGCCGCCCAGGCAAGAATCACCCGGCGGTTCACGGCGCTCCGTCCTCCTTGCGATGCATGATTCCCGGAGTTTCCATCATGAGCGCGAAAGGCATCCGCTGCGTCGTGCGTATTTTTTCCGAACGGGACACGACGATTCCTGCCACGATTCCGAATCCCATTTGCGAGATCACAAACCAGACCCAGTGGATGCGCTGATTGAGGATGGGGTTCACGATCCCGAGAATGCCGTGAATCAGGCCGGACCACATCAGCGGAGCGATGAACCCTCCCAGCAGAATCGGCCGCCGGGGAAGCATGGGCAGCATGGCGCCGTAGAGCAGCCCCACCATCAGCGACGTAATCAAGTGAATCGGCACGGCGATCAGAAAGACGTCCAGTTGAAACGCCGCGAGCTGCGCCGTGGTCTCGGTTCTGGCGGCCGGTAGGAAGCCTGCTGCTAGGAGGTTGATCGGATACCAGATGCCGTTCCCGCTGGCGACGCCGTAGAGCATCGCCAGCAACGCCATGGCAACGCTGCCGGCCAGCCCGCCCTTGATGCCCGCGGAGACCGGCTGAATCTCCACTGGCAACCATACGCGCTTAATTTCCTCACCAATCTCCGCATGGGCCACTTCCCGAAGCGCCGGTACGACGGCCGGGGCCGGCTCCTCCATGGGCACGGATTCATGGGCCTCCTGCGGCAGAACTTCGCGAAACCAGCCCACCGATCCTGCCAGCGCGAGAATCGCTCCCAGTACGCTGACGGCGCCGCTGGTGATCATGCCCCCGAACACTAAAGTAATTCCGAACGCGAGGATAATCGGCCACGCCGTGGGCGCCGGCATGCTGACCGTTTTCGCAACGCTCTTGCCGGTTTCCTGGGATGATTCGACAGCCATTCCGTTCCTTCCTTTAGCGCCCGATCACGTACACCACGGTGAAGACCACCACCCACACGGCGTCGACGAAGTGCCAATACAGCGACAACACCTCCACGCGTTCGGCATGCTTTTGTTTTACGCGTCCCAGCAACGCGAAAATCGCGACGGTCCCTAACGCAAGCAGGCCGACCGTCACGTGAAACGCATGCAGTCCAACCAGGGAGTAGTAAGTGGTCCCGAATAGATTGGTCTGGATGGTCAGGCCCTCGTCGTAGATGAGATGACGCCACTCAAGGCCGGTGCCCGTGAGAAAAGTCGCTCCCAGGCCGATGGTCAGAAGCCACCACAGTACGAAGGAGCGTACGTTTCCGTTCTTCAGGAGCCGCGCGGCAAAATGAATGGTCAGGCTGCTGGAAAGCAAGCAGATGGTGTAGAAGACCGGGACACGCAGGACATCTTTCGGCTGTGGCCCCGAAAGGCTCTTGCCGATATAGAAGATGTAGGCGACCACAAAGATGGTGAAGATCGCACTCTCGGCCGCAATCAGGCAGTACATGCCGACCACGCCGCGCGAGGGGAGGCTCCATTGAGCAGGAGCTTCGGGGATGGGTACGGATGCGGCGCTCATCGGTCTCCTTACTCGTAATACCAGTCGGGATCTTCCGGATGTTTGAGGTCCCACAGCGGACGGCGGCTCTTGACCTCGGGAATGGTTGCGAAGTTGTACGCCGGCGGAGGCGAGGTGGTGGACCATTCCAGCGTCCAGGCGTCCCAGGGGTCGCTTCCGGCCAGCTCGCCTTCGAAGTAGGACCAAATCAGGTTGCCCACGAAAACCAGCACTCCCGCTGCCTGAAAGAACACGCCGACGGTCACGATCAGATTCCAGATGTCCCAGCCGCGCCCGGGCTCATAAGTATAAATCCGGCGAGGCATGCCGAGAATGCCTGGAATGTGCATGAAATCGAAGGTTAAATGGAATCCGATCAGGAACAGCCAGAAATGCAGCTTCCCCAGTGTCTCGTTGTACATCCTTCCGGACATCTTGGGAAACCAATAGTAAAAGGCTCCAAACGTGGTGAACAGAATCGCGCCCACGATCACATAGTGAAAGTGCGCCACCACGAAGTACGAACCGGAGAGCTGCCAATTAAAGGGCGCTGAGCCCAGCATGATTCCAGTCAAGCCCGCGATCAGGAACTGAAACAGGAACGCGATGCAAAACAGCATGGGGGTCTTGAAGTGAATCTGCCCGCCCCACATGGTGGCTAGCCAGTTGAAGATTTTGATTCCAGTGGGAACCGCGATGGCCATCGTCGACAAGACAAAGAAAGTGTTCTCCGCCGAAGTCATGCCGACCGTGAACATATGGTGGGCCCACACGCTCATGGATATGAATCCGATGCAAACCGTGGCCGCGACCATGATCGGGTAACCGAAAATCGCTTTGCGCGAGAATACCGGAATAATCTCAGAGGCGAACGCGAAAGCCGGAATCACCAGCACATACACCTCCGGATGGCCGAAAACCCAGAAGAAGTGCATCCAGATCACCGCCGATCCGCCCGCCTGCGTGTCGAAGAAGTGTCCGCCCAAGTAGCGGTCCACCAGCAGCATCACTTGGGCGGCTGTGAGTGGACTGACTGCCAGGATGACCAGTCCCGCCATGGTCCCATTCAGCCAAGCCACCAGCGGCATTTTTCCCAGAGTCATTCCCGGGCAGCGCATGCTCAGGACCGTGGCAATGATGTTGATCGCGGTTCCGACGCTGCCGATGCCGGAGATCAATAGCGACAGAATCCAGAAATCCGTGCTGTGTCCGCTGGAAAATGTCTGCGAGGTCAAGGGAGCGTAAGCGAACCAACCCACGTCCGGAGCGTTGCCCGCTCCATAGAGCCCGTCGCCGCCGATAAAGCTGAAATACAGCAGGAGCCCGCCGAAGGCGGTCATCCAAAAGCTGAAAGCGTTGAGCCGCGGAAACGCCATATCCCGCGCGCCGATCATCAACGGCACCAGGTAGTTCGCGAATCCGAACACCAGCGGCATGGCCGCGAAAAAGATCATGGTGGTCCCATGCATGGTGAACATCCGGTTGAACACCTCCGGGGAAACAAAGGCGTTGTGCGGACGAATCAACTGGATGCGCATGATGGTGGCTTCCACGCCCCCGAACACCAGAAACAACAGCGCGTAGACGAGGTAGAGAATGCCGAGCCGTTTGTGATCGACGGTGGTCACCCATTCGTGCAACGCTTCCACCACGGGACGCCGCACGGTCTGCGGCGCGGGCCAGGCCATGGATTCGCTGGCCATCAGCGAAGCGTCTCCAGATACGCGGTCACTGCGTCCAGTTCCGGATCGCTCAATCCCATGGCCGGCATTTTCGATCCGGGTTTGAGGAGGCTCGGATCCTGGATCCATTGCCGCAGATTCTCCGCCGTGTTCGGCGCGGCTCCCGAAGCAATCGTGTCGCGGCTCATAAGGTGCGTAAGATCGGGGCCGAAGGTCCCGGTTGCCACGGTGCCTGCCACGGCGTGGCAATTGACGCAAGCAGTCCGTTCGAAAATCTTGCGTCCTTCCAGAACGGTTTCGCTGAGCGTTTCACTAACCTGGGCCGGCTGGCTCTGCTGCTGAACCCAACGGTCGAAATCAGGCCGAGTCTGTACATACACGCGCAGCAGCATCTTTGCATGTTGGGTTCCGCAGTATTGCGCGCACTGTCCCAGATACAGGCCGGTCTCGTGCGGGTCCACCCACGTGCTGTTGGGATGGTTCGGAATCAAGTCTGTCTTGCCCGCCAAACGCGGCACCCAGAAGCTGTGATCCGTGTCCGCGGACAGCAGAGTGAGGAAGGTCGGGGTCGGGTGCGCGGGGTCGCTTACGGGAATGTGGAGTTCATTCGCGGTCACCACGTGCAATGACGGATAGCGATACTCCCACCAGAATTGGTGTCCAACTACCGTCACTTCGACGACACTTGCCGGTTTGGGTGCGTTCTGGATGGCGCCGATGACCCGCGCCGTCGCCAGGAACAGCACCACGACAATGAGAATCGGAATCACCGTCCACGCCAGCTCTAGCTGAGTGCTTCCATAAACCTGAGCGGGCTCGCGACGGTCGGCCGAACTCCTCTTGCGGAACTTAACGACGGCATAGGCAAGCAAACTGAAAACAACCACAAAGATCGCTGCAGTAATCGTCAGGACAAATAGGGACAGGTCGAAAATCGACTGTGCCGGCGTCGACATCGGAGCAAAGATATTCGTGGGACTCAGGGCCTGCATAACGCGCTGCCACCAGGGTAGAGCAACATTTGGGCCAAATCGTTGGGGGACAAATCATGGTCGGACAAATCGCTGGCGAACCCGTTGCGCACCATGTTGTAGTGGCGTCCTCTAGGCATACATGATACGCTCAGCGGCTCGATTCTTCCATGAATATTTTGCGAACGCGCGGGTAACCGGATCGACATGCAGCCAGGGGGCCGGCGTCGTATTCTAGTCCGCATGGAAACCGGGTTAGCCGAGTTCGTCGAGAACGCCCTTCTGATTGTGGGCGCACTCTTTCCGATCGTCAATCCGCTCGGAAACGTACCCATCTTTCTCAGCATGACGAGCGGGTTCACCAGTGAGATGCGCACGGTTCTGGCTCGCAAGATTGCCCTGAACGGATTTGTGTTGCTAATGATCTCGATTCTGATCGGGACCAACATCCTGGCGTTCTTCGGTATCTCCCTGCCCGTCGTTCAAGTCGCCGGAGGGACCGTGGTCATTGCCACCGCCTGGACCCTGTTGAACCGCAAAGATGACGACGGCCGGCATGAGTCGAAACACTCCGCGAATCCTTCGGATCTTTCCCGGCGCGCCTTCTACCCGTTGACGCTACCGCTCACGGTGGGGCCAGGATCCATCTCCGTAGCGATCACATTGGGAGCGAATCGCCCGCCGGGAAACGAGCCGCATTGGTCCTACCTGACTGCGGCGATCCTTGGGGCGGCGATTGTCGCCATTACGATCTACTTCAGTTACCGGTTCGCGCAAACACTCGGCCGGGTGCTGGGCGATACCGCGATGAGCGTTGTCATCCGGCTATCGTCCTTCATCCTCCTGTGCATCGGCGTGCAAATCGGCTGGAATGGAGTGAGCGCGCTTCTGCATTCGGCCCTCTCCCGTCCTTAAACACGCGTCGTCGATCCCCGCGAAATGATAAGTCCGGCCTGATGCGAAGTGATCAACGATGTGAGATCAAAGCAGTTCGAGGAAGCCGTCGAGCGAAAGCTTCGCGTCCCGAACAATGGCGCGTAGTAATGGTTCCTTGATGGTCCGGCCCGGATGGACAGGCACGATGGTTCGAGCATTCGTCCCGAGGTGAATTAGAATCAGGTGACTTCCTTTTTGCCGGTCCTCGACAAACCCGGCGCGTTTCAGCGCCGAATCCCCTTCCGCGCAGTCAGAGACGGCAGCCTGGACATGCATCAAGCGGGAAGGGTCACTCTTCCCTGAAAGGACCGCCCCTCCTCCGGAATCGGCTCTTTGTGAGCCGCCAGGCTTTCCAGGTATAGTGCGATGGCTTCCTTGACGTTCCGCTCCGCCTCTTCCAGGGTTTCACCCTGTGTATGACAGCCGGGCAGAGCCGGAACGGATGCAACATAGCCGCCTTCGGCTGCCTGTTCGTAAAAGACCGAATAAGAGATGCGTTTGGAAGCCCTCTTCATAGCATTAATTGTAGGAGGTTCGGGTCGAGCCGGCAAAAGGCATCCTCTATTGGCGGCCTGTTACAGTAGCACGCTACTGATTTGGACAGTCCATCAGGACTTCGGGCAGCCGGATGAACCTGCGTGGAGATACGCCAGTGAGAAGTCCGTGATATGCGCGGCGACCTTTTCCCGCTGCGCCGGACTCATCTTCATCTCCGGCCACAGCAGGCTGAGGACGGGCTTCGCGTGAGCGAAATGCGCCACCTGGCCGAGAATACTGTGTACGCAGAGCCGGGTTTTCTGGTCATTCGCCGGCAATTTCAGGATCGCTCCGGCGATTTCGCGCAGGCGGTCGTAGACGGGGCGCATGACTACATCAACGACGCGAGCCGTTGCAGCGCTCGGCCGCACGAATTCGTTCAACATCAGCCGGAATCGAAGATGCGCCTGGCCGCTGGTGTCGAAAGCCCGCTCTATCATTGCAGCTATGATGAGCCGCAAAGCCGCCTCGGGCTCGGCAGTCGCAGGCGGAAGGTCGACGCGGGCTCTATCGCAGCCGGGTTGTAATGAGAACCGAAGCACTTTCGTGTACAGCTCCAGCTTGTCCCCGAAGTAATAGTTGACCAGCGCCACGTTCGCGCCGGCGCGTTCACAGATCTGGCGGACCGTGGCGTCCTCAAATCCGCGGTCCGCAAATACTTCCGCAGCGGAATTCAGCAGGCGGATTCGAGTGCACTCCGCGGCCTCCGACGATTGTTTTCCAGAAGCCTGGGCGCGGGTTGGGCGCTTCGCTCGCGGCCGCGCAATCACTTTCAGCTCGCCCTCTTCTGATGGAGCAACAGGTCAAGGGCATGCTCCATCGAGCCCGCCAGAGTTACTTCCCCGGAATTCACGAAAAATATCTGGTCGACCTTGTCGATGGTATTCAGACGATGAGCGATGATCACCTTGGTGGTATACGCGGGAAGCCGATCCAGAATTTCTTCCAGCATCTGCTCCGTGACGGTGTCGATGTTGGCGGTGGCTTCGTCCAGGATCAACAATTCCGGCTTTCGCAGCGTCGCGCGCATGAACGCGATGAGCTGCTTCTGCCCCAGGCTGATGCTGTTGCCGGAGCCGGCAATCTTGGTTTCGAGCCCTTCCGGAAACCGCGAAAGCAGCCCGGACAGATTGGACTGGTCCAGCACTTCCTTTAACTGTTGCGCCGAATAATTCGCGTACTCCTCATTACCGTAAGCGATGTTCTCGCCCACAGTGCCGCTGAACAGAAACGGATCTTGGGGGATGACCCCCACTCTCCGGGCGCGCTCAGCCGGAGACAGCGACCGGATATCCCGTCCATTCAGAAACACGGTTCCTTCGGTCGGGTCGTACAGGCGCGCCATCAGCGAAGCGGTCGTGGTCTTGCCTCCGCCGGTGGGCCCGACCAGCGCGTAGGAACGCCCCTTATCCAAGCGAAGGTCGACGTTGTGAAGAACTTCTTTACCGTTGGGATACTTGAAACGCACGCTGCGTAATTCCATCACGGAGTCCGAATCGGACGCCGGCGCAGAGATTACCGGCATGTTGGACTCGAGCGCCAGCACCTCAGAGATGCGGTCCAGCGCGGCCAGCGCCAGTTGAAAGGACGACCAGACTGTCGCCAGTTGGCGCATCGGACCATAGAAGTTATTCACGTACAGCAGGAACCCGATCAACAAACCCGCGGTCAGCCGGCCGGAATCGATCAGAATGATGCCGTAGGCCACCACCAGCAGTTGCGCCAGTTGATTGGAGAACCCATACATCGGCATGAAGATGTTGTTGGCGAATCCCGCCGAAACCGAAGCCGCATAGTTGGTGTCGTTGGCGGTTTTGAACTTGCGCTGGAAGTAGTCCATGCGGTGAAAGGCGACGATCACTTTGAAGTTCTGCAGGCTTTCCTGAACCTCTGAGCTCAACCCGCCCAGGCTCTGCAAGCTCTTCAGATTTTTGCGCTGGACCCATCCGGAGGAGACCTTGGTGATCACCAAAACGCCGAAGGCCGGCAGCAACGCCGCGATTCCCAGCCGGATATTGAGCGACAAGACAAAGACGGCCACGCCCGTCATCAAAAACAGGCTTCCCACGAACTGCATCAGCGCCTGGCCGACAAACTGGTTCAACTTGTCGGTGTCGTTATTCAGGCGCGAGATCAGATCTCCCGCCTTGTTCTCATTGAAGAAGGCGAGCGGCAGTTCCTGAAGCTTGGTAAAAAGCGCGTTACGCAAACGGTACAAGACGCGCCGCCCCACGCCTCCCATGGTCAGGATCTGGGTATAACTGCCCACGATTCCCATCAAGTACACGGCCAGCAGGACCAGCGCGGACAGCAGCAAGCCGTGCGCGTCTTTCAAGCGCACAAAGGTATCGATGGCGCGCCCGATAATGATGGGACCCAGCAGAGTCGCGCAGGAACTGGTCAGCATGGCGGCGACGGCCAGCACGATGCGGCCCTGTTCTCCCGCGGCCAGCGGCACGAAGCGCTTGAGTCCGGTCCGAAACGAGCCTTTTACGCCGAACGGCTTGGTGTTCTCAAGCTTGTACTTCATAGTAATGGGTGCTCCGCTGCGATTCGTAAATTTGCACGTATTCCGGCGACGTGTTCATGAGCTGGGCGTGTGTGCCCGTGGCCAGGACCTCGCCTTCCATCAGCAGGACGATCTGATCGTAGTCCTCGACCGAGGCGATTTTTTGCGTGACCGAGATCAGCGTGATGCCGGGGTATTGTTTCTCGATGTTGTTGAGAATCGCCTTTTCGGTGGTCGGGTCGACTCGCGCGGTAAAGTCGTCCAGCAGTAGGATCTTGGGATGAAGGGCCAGCGCCCGCGCCAGCATCACGCGCTGCTTCTGCCCGCCGGATAACGTGGTTCCGCGCTCCGAGACAATCGTTTCGAGCCCTTGCGGCAGCGTACCGATGAAGTCTTGCAACTCAGCCGCGGCGATCGCCTGGCTGAGATTCTCCTCTGAGATGGCTTCGCTGAAGGCGATGTTCTCGCGCAGCGTCATATTGAAGAGAATGCTGTCTTGAAAAACGAATCCGATCTGCCGGCGCAACGCCTCTTTGTCGTAGGCGTCGAGCGGCTCTCCGTCGTAGCTCACGCTACCGGAGGATGGCTGCAGCAGCCCGATCAAGACGTACAGCATTTGTGTCTTGCCGCCGGCCGTGGGTCCGATGATCGCGGTCCTGGTGCCGGGCGCCGCCGTAAAGGAAACGTTCCGCAACACGTCTTTATCGCCCAAGGTCAGCGAGACATTCTTCATCTCCACGCCGCCGCGCAGGGAGGGCCGCAACTGACCGGCGGTGTCCTCCTCTTTGGCGGAGAGCACGGCGTTCAATCGCATGTAGGAGGTACTGGCCTGGGCGATCACATTGCTCATGAATCCCAGCAGGATGATGGGGAAAATGAGGATCGCCAGGTAACTATTGAAAGCGGTAAAATTCCCCAGCGTCATGCTGCCCGCGATCACGAAGCGGCCGCCCAGCAGGAGAATGATGGTCGTAGCCAGATTGACAGCCAGAGTAATCGCCGGAATCATGCCGGACATGATGCGCAGGATATTGAGGCCGATATCTCTCGCCTCCGCATTCGCCGTCTTGAATTTGCGATATTCCAGGTCCTCTGAGTTGAGGATGCGTATCAGAGTGGCTCCCAGGATGCTCTCGTTGATCACCCGGTTCAGCCAGTCAATCGCTTCCTGGCCTCTCCGGAACAGCACGCGCACTTTCCGCAACGCGAGAAAGAATGTGCCGCCCACCACGGGAACCACCCCCAGGACGC
>CAWISY010000106.1:0-3270 GCA_963838455.1 Bryobacterales bacterium | reverse complement strand
CCGCGGCGCAAGATCCCAGCCGCATTTCCCTCGCGTGGCGTCACTTCTACCGTCGCCAGCGCTTGCCTGGTCCTGCTTCTTTTCATCGGGCCCGGCCGCTCCCTTCGAACGGGTTCAGCCAGCCCCGTGACCGTCCCCCTCAAATCGTTGCGCGCAGGAGCCGAAGCCATGAACCAGGCTCCCGCCCGGCATCCGCTCGATTTGTCGATTCCCCTGTCGGATGTTCCGCCCTCCCCGCAGTATCGATTCGAGGTAGTTACTGCGCGCGGCGCAGCGGTTTGGAGCGGACTGGCGGAGCCGGGCGGCGGAGCCGTTGCCGCTCACATCCCCAAGAGCCTCGATGCGGGTCTGTACTGGGTGAGATTGTATGGGGCGCCCGCCGAACTTCTCGTTGAGTATGGCTTGAAACTGAACTAAACCCGCAGCTCGTATCCGGCCGCGCGCATGCCTTCAATGATCCGAGCCCGGATCGCGCTGACTTCTTCCGAGGAGAGCGTGCGCTCTGCCGAACCCACGGTAAGCCGGTAGGAGAGGCTGCGTTCGCCCGAGGGCAGAGCGAATTCCCGCAGGAAGGCGATCGAGAGAAGCTGCTCTCCCGCCAGGCGCACAAGCCGTTCCTGAACATCTCCAATGAGCTCGCGAGCCGGCGCCACCACTGAGAGATCGAAAGCGCTGGCAGGGAACCGCCGCAAAGGCTGATAGCGCTGGGGAGGCCGCACGAGCGCTTCGAGAGCGTCCAGGTCCAGATCCAGCACCGCCGCGCGGCCGGATTCGATCACGCGCGGATGAAACTCGAACAGGCTGCCTACCGCGGTACCGTCGATCAGGACCTCGGCCACGCGATGAGGGTGCTCATACGAGCGGGCGGCTCTGGCAGGGCGGACGATCGCTCCCGGCGCGAGGCACTCGGCCAATCGTTTCAACTCGAACAGTCCACCTGCGCCGTCGTCTTTCGCGAAAATCGCCGCGGCGAAGTGCGAAACCTCGCGGTCCGGATAAATCTCCCGGCCGACCTCGAACAATCGGAACTGGTCGAAGAAGCGGGCGTTGTCGGCAATATTTTTCGCGATCAGCGGGATCAGGCTGCGCCGCAACAAATTCTGTCCCACCGCAATGGGATTCGAAACCCGCACATGCGCGGCCGGATCGAAGCCGAATGCGAGGGCTTGCTCGTCGCTCAAAAACGAATAATTGTAGACTTCGGTGAACCCCTGGGCCGCGGCCATCTCGCGAATGCGATTGTGAAATTCGCGTCTGGGGCTGGCAGGGGGAACGCGTGCGGGTGTCAGAGGAGCCACGGGCGTGATGGAATCGTAGCCCACCATGCGCCCCACTTCTTCGGCTAGATCCTCTTTGATCGAGATGTCCTTGGTCGCCCGCCACGTCGGGACGAAAACCGCAAACTTGCCTTCCTCAATCTCCTCCACCTTGAACGCGAGCGCTTCGAGAATCGCTCGCACATTCGCAGCCGGGAGCGCCCGGCCCAGCTTCCGCTCCAGCCAATCGAGCGGCAGCACGATCGGAGGCGGGGGTGGGGGCAGTCGATGCGCATCCGCCAGCCCGCCGGCGATCCGGATGCCGGGCGAGACTTTCTCCAGCAGCTCCACGGCGCGCTGGATGCCGCGCACGGTATTGACCGGGTCCTGAGCTTTTTCAAAGCGAATAGAGGCGTCGGTGCGCAGATGCAGCCGAGCCGAAGTTTTGCGTACGCTGACGGCGTCGAAATTGGCGCTCTCGAGCACGATGCGCGTGGTCGCATCGGAGATCCCGCTGGTATTGCCTCCTTTGACGCCGGCCAAGGCAATCGCGCCGCCCGCATCGGCGATCACCAGGTTCGACGGGTCGAGCGTGAACTTCTCCTCGCTGAGCGAAACGAACTCTTCCCCTGCCTTAGCGGAGCGCACAAAGATGGTGTCGCCGCGGAGCTTATCCGCGTCGAAGGCGTGCATCGGCTGAGCCAGCTCCGCCATCACGAAGTTGGTCACGTCAACGATGTTGTTGATCGCGTTCAGGCCGACGCTTTCCAGGCGCTGGATCAACCACTCGGGCGATGGCTGCACCGTCACGTTTTCCAGCACCAGGGCCGAATAGCGCGGGCACAGCGAGAAATCTTCAATATCGACCTTGATCCCGCCGTGGCCCGGAACTTCGCGGCGCTTGACCGGATCGAGCAGGCGCTTGCCACAGATGGCCGAGACCTCGCGCGCCATCCCGTAGTGGCCCCACAAATCCGGCCGGTGCGTCAGCGATTTGTTGTCGACCTCGATGATGGAGTCCGTCCCGTGAGTCTCCACACCCTCGCTTTCGGCGGTCTTGAGCGTGATGAGGCGCGCCAGATCGGCGGGCGAGACGTCGAGCCCCTCCACCATCTCGCCAATCCATCCATAGGAAAATTTCATCAGAATTGATTCAAAAAGCGGAGATCCCCGCTCATCAGCAGGCGGATATCGTCGATGCCGTAGCGCATCATCACCAGCCGCGTCAGGCCCAGCCCGAAGGCGAAGCCGTTCCATTCTTCGGGATTGACGCCGCCGTAGCGCAGCACTTCGGGGTTGACCAAGCCGCAGGGCAGCAGCTCTACCCAGCCCGAGTGTTTGCAGACCGGGCAGCCGGAGCCCCCACAGATTAGGCACTGAATGTCCAGTTCGAAGCCCGGCTCGACAAAAGGAAAATAGCCCGGACGGAGCCGCACTGTCACTTCGCGATGGAACACCGCGGAGAGCAGCGTCTTCATGAAGTAGATCAGGTGCGCGACCGAAACATCGCGATCCACCATCATGCCTTCCAGTTGATAGAAGGTGTGCTCGTGCGAGGCGTCGACTTCCTCGTTGCGGAAGACGCGGCCGGGCGCAATCATCTTGAGCGGTGGCCCGAGTTTTTCGAGCGCCCGCACCTGCACCGGCGAGGTATGCGTGCGCAGCAACCGGCCGTCGTTCAGCCAGAAGGTGTCCTGCATGTCGCGCGCCGGATGATGCGAAGGGATATTGAGTGCGTCGAAGTTGTAATGCTCAGTCTCGACCTCGGGACCATCCATGATGGCGAAGCCGAGTGAGACGAACAGCTCCTCCAACTCCTTTTGGACCTGGGTGACCGGATGCAGGCTGCCTGGACGGATGCCGGGTGCAGGCGTGGTCAGGTCAAGCCATTCGGATTCAAGGCGCGCATCCAGCGCGGCGGTCTCAAAACCCGCCTTGCGCAATTCAAAGCCGCGCTCGAACTCCTGTTTGTATTCGTTGAGCAGCTTGCCGCTGCGTGCACGCTCCTCCGGAG
>CAWISY010000105.1:0-29948 GCA_963838455.1 Bryobacterales bacterium | reverse complement strand
AACATTTGCTTGGCATCCAGATGGGAGTTAGCAAGCTCGGCGTCAGGGGGAAAGAATGGCGTCCGTACTTCAAGCCAACGCGGCGGCTGATTCATCCAGAGGCGAACTACATCGGGAGCGCGGGGGTGCTTTAGCTCCTCGCACACGGAGGCGGGAACGGTAATTCTGCCGTAAAGGGCTGGCAGAACCTGGATTTCTTGGATCAGGACAAGGTAATTTATAGGACCGGTATCGGCAATGACGATCATCCTGTATGCTGCCCGGGCGGCGTCCCGGCACTCTGTTTCTGGTGACGCCTCGCCGCTTCGATGGCAACGGCGGTGTCATGTTCCAGATCCTCAGCGGTGTAGTGAAGAAATGCTCCGTGGTCCTTCAAGAAGCCGTGCACTTCCATGCGTGTCTCAAAACCCAGCAAATCCTTGAGATCGGCCTCGGTGAGCCGCTCAGTGCGGTACCCTTCCAGCGCCATCGCTTCCAGCGCTGCGCGCGCCGGGTCCTTGCCCTCGGCCGCAAGAACACTGGCAAGAAGGTCCGGTATCTCGACGGTGATGGTCATCATTACCTCGTGCTCCCCTTCAAGCTTAGCGCGGCCACTGTACTCTGTTTTGCCGGGGAAGTCACGCCAAGCCGGGATGGTTTTCTGAGCCATGAGGGAGTAACATAATCGTCGTATGCGGAGGCGCGAGTTCGGTTTCACGGCGCTGTTGCTACCGCTGCGCTTCTTACGCGCGCAGGACACCGTGTACGTGTGCCCGATGGATCCGGACGTGCGATCCAACCAGCCCGGCGTGTGCAAGCGCTGCGGCATGAAGATGGTCTCCGGGATTCCGGACCCGGTGGAGTATCACCTGGACCTCACCACCACGCCGCGGGCGATCAAGGCCGGCGCGCCCGTGCGCCTGGAGTTCGCCATTCACGATCCTTACAAGGACCGTCAGGTGACGAGTTTCCAGATCGTGCACGAAAAGCTGTTCCACATGTACGTGGTCAGCCAGGACATGAAGTTCTTCCTGCACGATCATCCGGTATATCAGCTCGACGGCAGCTTTTATTACAACATCCAGTTCCCCAAACCGGGCATGTACCGCATCCTGAGCGATTTCTATCCCGACGGCGCGACGCCGCAGTTGATCACCAAAACCGTGATCGTGCCCGGGACGCCGCCGGCGCCGCTCACCTTGAGCAAGGATTATTCGACCAAAGACGCCGAGAACACGCAGGTGCAGTTCTGGACTGACCCGCCGCAACCGATTGCAGGATTCACCACGCAACTCCACCTCAAGATCTCGCCGGGGGAGAATTTCGAAAAGTGGCTGGGAGCGTGGGGCCACATGCTGGTGGCCAGCGACGACTTGATCGACATGATCCACACCCATCCCTTCATCGCCGACGGCAGCCCGGAGGTGCAGTTCGACGTCACCTTCCCGCGGCCGCGCGGCTACCGCATCTGGGTGCAGTTCCAGCGCAGCGGCGTGGTCAACACGGCGCACTTCGACGTGCCGGTTAATGAGCTGAAATAGCTGCCCTCTGGAGTACCCCAGGACCCCGAACCTCGGCGAGAAGTTTTGCCAAATTACTTGGGGTGCGGGATCAGCTTGATGATGTCGTAGGTGTCGTCGACGATGGTGAAGTAAAATCGCCAGTCCTTGTTGACCCTGGCCTGCCAGCGATCCTTGGTCTCGTCGTACTTTTTTGGCCCGCAACGACGGATGGTGGAGGTTCTTCTCCAGGAACCTGACCTGCTTGAAAAAAGCCTGTCGTACTGAGGGAGGCGCGTGCTCTAAGGCCTCAAGAACAGCCTCGTTAAACTCGGCCCTCATCGAGAGCGGTTGCGTTTCTTCAGAGATGCCCTCTTCCTTAACTCCCGCTTGATGTGGGCGATCATGTCGTCGGCGCCATCGAACGGGCCGTGGACAGGGCCCTTTTCCGCTTTGTCGAGTTCGGCGTCAATGATCCCGCGCTGCTGCTGTGTATATTCGTCGGCAGCGGAAGGAATCTTCGGCCGGATGGTGATGACGCCGCCTGAGGCCTTGAATTCCAGCACGTCGCCGGTCTTGAAACCTGCTCGCCGTTGAACAGCAGCGGGAACAGTGATCGCGCTTTGGCGCTTCACTACGGTGGTCATATTCGCTCTTCTGCCGCTAGAATAGCAGGCCCGGCACTTGGGTCGAAACGCGCGGTTAGTGAACTGAAGTAGCTGGCGTCTCCGATGCCCTTTTCAGCAGAGAAATGCTGGCGTCTTTCGGGATGCCTTGAATCACGGAGCCCTTGGGCAGATCCAGAGGGTCGCGCAACAGGAAGGGATGGCCCCACTCCGTCTTGTAGTTTTGAATCCACAGCAGCGGCTCCAGGCTTCCGTCGGGAAGCAGGGCCGTGATCTGGATCGACGCGTTCGAGGGCACGCGCTGCGGCCACAGGCCGTCGAGCTTGAACCCGCTCTTGACGGTAAAATCCCCGCTGACCACCATTGAGCCCTTGGGCGGACTCGCCAGACCCGCCGGGTCGGGCTTGGGCGCAGGCGGCAGATCCTTCGGCTCGCCTTCCGGCACGCCGCCGTCGGTCCAGCTCACGATGAGTTCGAGTTGTTCCGGCGTGAGCGCCTGATCGTTGCGAAAATCGCCGAAGCCCTTGACCGCGCCCCAGGGAGGCATGCGCCGCGCCAGCACTTCTTCTTTAATCGCCTCCGCCCACGGCCGCGCGTCGGTGTATGTCAAGAGCGAGAACGCAGGGCCATCGGGATGGTGGCAGGAGGCGCAACGCGACTCGACGATGCGGATGATCTCGCGATCGAAGGTGATGGGGGTAGTGATGATGTCGTGGCCCCAAACCGCCGCGCAACTCGAACACGCCAGCGCTACCAGGAAACGCTTCATCGCCCTGTCTTTGAGTATACCGCCGCCGTTTCCGTGCGCTCCTGGCGAGCCGCGCAGTTCATGGGGCTGAGCGCCAGATTCGAGAAGCGCAGATAGGGTCCGGGAGGGCAGCCGCGGTCCCACAAGTGTTTGCGCCACAGCTCGCCTTCATTGAGGCCGGTGTAGCTCCAGTGCGTGGGACGGGTCGTGTACAGCAGCCATACGCGGCCCGCAAAGCCAGGAGGAACTTTCGCGTCGAGATCGCGGATGACGGCGCTCTCCGACGAGGCGCCGGGGCGGGAATCTTTGCCTCGGGCGCAGCAAGGCCAGCCTGTGTCGCCGAACCGTAGATGGGGCGGGCTCCAGCGGCCGAGGCCGGAGTACAGCAGAAATCCCTCCTGGCAGCAGGCGTGCACCAGGATCACATCGGAGGGAGCGGCGTAGCGCTGGAGGAAGGCGACCGCGCCGGAGAAGTCCTCCTCGGGCGCGGCGCGATGTTCGATGATCTGGCTCGCTACGGTGAAGGCGATAAGTCCGCAGGTGAGAGCGGCGGCCATCAGCGCGACGTACGGCCGGCGAGCGAACCGGCCGAGCAAATCTTCAACCGTGAGCGCGGCCAGCAATACCAGGAACGGCAGCGCGAACAAGCGAGTGCGATGGCTGACCGGGTAGAGCCCGAGGGCTCCGCTGGCGGCCAGCAGCAGGCACGGCAGCACGCACAGCAGATACGCCCAGGCTCGGGCGGAGCGGTCGCCACGCAGGAACATGCGGCCCGTACGCACGGCAATAACACCGAAGAACAGCAGTGCGGCTAGAAGCCCGGCATTCATTCCGCTGTCGTTGTCGTAAGCCCAGAATTGATGGAGCTGCGGCGAGAGATTGGGACGGATCGAGAACCACCACATCGGGGCAAAGACCGCCAACACGATCGCGCACAGCCATGCGCCGCGGCGAACACTTGTAGCATCATTTTTACTCACGGCCGCCAGTGCGATGCCGGGCAACACAAACACGCTGGGGTAGGCCAGCGGAATGGCCACAGCCACCGTCAGCAGGAGCCACGCGAATCTGCGCCGGTCCGGCTGCTGCACATACCGGACGGTCGCCAGCACAAGGAAAATGCCGGCGGCGAGCTCGCCCGCAAAGGGCTTGAGCGTCCGCGAGAATTCGACCACATTGGGGTTGAGCGCGACGATCGCCGTGGCGAGCGTGGCGAAGGGCGCGGTCAGCAATCGCCGGCTCAAGGCCAGCAGTCCAATCGCAGCAGTGCAAGCCAGCAGCAAGGGGACAATACGGAAAACAGTGCTCGAAGCGCCCGCGACGCGAACTGCAGCGCGAACCAGCAATAAGAACAGCGGCGGATTGATCTGGATCCAACCGGGGTAGTAGAACATGCCCGAGAGCGACGGCGCCTGCACCGAATTCGCGACCCAGGCTTCGTCCAGCCACAGGCTGCGGCCCATTCCGTACACACCCAGACCGGCGACCGCCGCAAGCGACGCGGCGGCAATCGCGGACGAGGTGGTCGGAAGATGGCGCAGCTTCACTCCCGTATATGATAGTCGGATGTGAGTCTACGTATCGGGGTGGTGGGCGGGGGCATCGTGGGGCTGGCAACTGCGTTCCGGCTGCTGGAGCGGCTGCCTGGCGCCCAGGTGACGGTGCTCGAAAAAGAATCCGGCGTCGGCCGGCACCAGAGCGGGCACAACAGCGGCGTGCTGCATTGCGGGCTCTATTACCGGCCCGGGTCGAAGCGTGCGCGGCTGGCGGTGCGCGGCATCCGGCAGATGGTCGAGTTCTGCCAGACCCATTCCATCCCGCACGAGGTTTGCGGAAAGGTCGTGGTGGCGACGAGCCAGGAGGAAGTCCCTCGCCTCCAGAGCTTGTTTCAGCGCGGCCAGGAAAACGGCCTGAGCGGCCTGCGTCTGCTCACGGCCGGCGAGCTGCGAGAAATCGAGCCGCACTGCGCGGGTGTGGCCGCTATCCACGTTCCGGAGGAAGGCATCGCCGATTATCCGCGGGTATGCGAGACGCTGGCTGGGCTGATTCATTCGAACGGAGGCCACGTTGTGACCGGCGCACGCGTCACCTCCATCCGGAGTGACTCAGCGGGCGGCCGGCGTGATTCAGGCGGCTGGCGCCTTCTGCATGCTCACGGTGAAACGCCCTGCGACTGGATGGTGACCTGCGCGGGCTTGCATTCGGATCGCGTGGCCGCGCTCACTGGACGGCCTCGATCGGCGCGCATCGTGCCCTTCCGCGGCGAATATTATCTGATCCGGCCGGAACGCCAGTTCCTGGTCCGCAACCTGATCTACCCGGTTCCGGACCCGCTCTTTCCCTTCCTCGGCGTGCACTTCACGCGCATGATGCGCGGCGGAGTGGAGGCCGGCCCGAATGCGGTGCTGGCGCTCAAGCGGGAGGGATACAAGAAGACCGACTTCAATCTGGCGGATGTCGCCGACGCACTGGGATTCCGGGGATTGTGGCGCTTTCTGGCCCGCTATCCGGGAGCTTGCTGGCAGGAACTCCGGCGATCCTTCAGCAAGGAGCTGTTCTGCCGCTCCCTGCAGCGGCTGGTGCCGGAGATCCGCATGGAGGATTTAGCGCCCGGCGGCTCCGGCGTACGCGCGCAGGCGATGTCGCCGGAGGGCGCGCTGCTCGACGATTTCGAGTTTGTCGAAGGGGAGCGCGAGATTCACGTGGTGAACGCGCCCAGCCCCGGCGCGACCTCTTCCCTGGCGATCGGCGAAGAGATCGCCGCGATGCTGGCGGGAAGGTTGTGAATCGGAACGTTCTTGAATTGCACTTCTACAGAGCCGGACGTTTGTGAGTCGCAGGCGCGGGCTTAGCGCGGGTGGGTGAGCGCGTCTCGCAGCTTATCCGAAAACACCGAGGCCGGTTCGGCGCGGCGTTCCTGCGCTTGTTTGGGCTGAGGCGCAGGTGGCGGAGCCAAAGGCTTGGGCTCGCCGGTATCCGCCAGGAATTTGTCCTTCTTCAGCGCGCTGCGTTCGAGCGCGGAGTTGTATCCGGTCCAGACTCCATCCACCAAGGAATCGTGCGCAATCAGGGCGCGCATGCACTCCATCTTGGAGTCCACGGTGTCGAGCAGATGCAGCAGCAGAGCCTCAGGGAACAGCGGGATCTTGGGCGAGCCGTAGTCGAGCTGGCCGTGATGGCTCAGGATCATGTGCAGCAGCAGGTCGTGCAAGGGCGCCGGAAATTCCGGGAGGGCCGCGATCTTCTCCTCCACCATGCGCGCGCCGATCATGATGTGGCCCAGCAGTTGCCCAACGTTGGTGTAGGCGAAGCTGCGGGTGTAGCTGAGCTCATGAATCTTGCCCAGGTCGTGCAGGATCACGCCAGCCAGCAGCAGGTCCAGGTCGATGCCCGGATAATGGGCCGCAGAGAACTTGGCCAGGTGGCACAGCGACAGCACATGCTCGATCAGGCCGCCGATCCAATTGTGATGCACGCTCTTTGCAGCAGGCGCGGTGCGGAAAGCCAGCGCAACCTTGGGGTCGGCAAACACCGATTGCAGCAAAGCTTGGAGATGCGGATTGCCGATCCCGGCGATCCAGCCTTCCAGCTCCCGGAACATTTCGTCGCGATCGCGTTTGGAGACCGGGAAGTAATCCGCGGCCTCGACCTCGGAATCCGCCACCGGCTGGATTTTGTGGACCGTGAGCTGAGGGCGGTTCTGAAACACCTGCAGCAGGCCCTTGACGCGCACGAAGCTGTCGCGGTCGAAGGTATCCAGAGCTTCGGCGGCGTTGTCCCACATCTTGGCGTCCAGGTCTCCGGTGCGATCGGAAAGGGTGAGGGACAAGTAGGGCTCGCCGGACTTCTTCTGGCGCACGTCTTTGTGCGAGACCAGAAAGGTTCCCGTGATGGTCTGGTTGGGCTCCAGCTCGCTAATGTAGGGTGATTTCATCCGCGAAAATTCGATCCTCGGGCCGGCGGCGTCTCTTGTCGGAGTCTGCAGCCTTCAGCGCGAGGATGAGGTTCCGGAGTTCGACTGCTGCGTTCCCGGAATCGGGATGATTCCCAGCAGCTTCTTGCGGTGGCTCTCGGCCAGGTATTCTTCCTTCTTGATCGTTTCCGGCTTGAGCTGCGCCGGATCCACCCACGTGGTGTCCTTGTTGGGAATCGAGCCGGTATCGACGAAGCCGGGTTTGATCTCGAGGAAAGCGGTTTCGCGCAGCTTGTTCAGGTAGCCGCGTAGGGCCGGCGTAAAGCGCGGCCCGAACAATTTGTTGGTGACGTCTTGTTCCACCTCATCAAAGGAGGCCAGGCCGGCCTTCTGATGCTGATCCACCTGCAGGATTTCCCAGCCGTCGTCGAATTTGATCGGGTCGGGGACGTAGCCTTTCTCCTTGTCCCACAGCATCGTTTCCAAATCCGGCGGCATGTGATCGCCGGGAGTGCCGTTCTTGGTGAACGGCGGCATCAGGCCCCCCTGCTGCGCGGTAGCGGCCCGGTCGGAGTTCTGCATGGCCAGGTCGGAGAACTTCTCGCCCTTGTTGGCGCGCGAGACCAGGTCCTTGGCCTTCTTCTCGGCCGCGGCCTGGCCGGCGGCGTTCAATCCGAGGGTGGAAACAAAGATCTCGCGCAGGGTCACGCGTTCCTGGCGCATGAACTCATCGTGGTGGGCGTCGTAGTAAGCCTGCAATTCCTCGCGCTTGAATTGAATCTTGCGGCTGACTTCCTCGCTGATCACGCGCTGGCGCAGAAAATTGCTCTTGAGGGTGCCGCGATAATCCTCATATGGCATGCCGGTCTGGTCCTGGACGAAGGCCTGGAATTTTTCGGGATCGGCGATCTTCGACCGGCTCTGGATCGCGGCCATCTGCTTGTCGACGTCGTTGTCAACCTTGAAGTCCATCTCCTTGGCTTTTTGCTCCAGCAGCAGGTCGTCGATCTTGTCGCGCAGAATATTGGGTTCCTCTGCCTTGATCGCCTCCTGCAGATTGTCGCCGGTTAAGCCCTGCTCACGCAGCGCGGGCTCCAGTTCCTTGCGGGCCCGGTCCATTTCGCTTTGTGTAATGATGTCCCCGTTCACCTTGCAGACGATCTGATCCATGACGGTCATCTCGGCACGGAGCGCCGTGGGCGCGGCCAGGTAATCAACGGCAGCGGGTACCAAACAGCACCCGATGATCAGATAGCGTCGCCAAAAGCGTCGTGGGTGGAACAGCTGCATACCTTAGATTGTACAGCCTATGACGCGCGCCGGCGTGCGGCGGTTCCCATATCCGGCAGGAACACGGTAAGCAGCCCCAGCGCCGGCAGAACCGAACAGACCCGGTAGACGAATTCGATGCTGGTGGAATCGGCGACTTTCCCCAACACCGCGGCGCCCAGCCCGGCCAGGCCGAAGGCGAGTCCAAAAAACAGCCCGGAAATGGTCCCGACCTTACCCGGAACCAGCTCCTGCGCATACACCACGATCGCGGGGAAGGCCGAGGCCAGCATCAGACCGATGATCACGGTAAGCGGCCCGGTCCAGAACAGGTTGGCGTAGGGCAGCAGCAGGGTGAACGGCAGGATGCCCAGGATGGAGCACCAGATTACCAGCTTGCGGCCGATGCGGTCGCCGACGGGGCCTCCGATCACGGTTCCGGCCGCCACCGCGCCCAGAAACACGAACAGATGCACCTGGGAGCTGCGCACGGAAACGTGGAATCGGCTGATGAGGAAGAAGGTGTAGTAGCTGCTCAGGCTCGCCATGTAGACGAACTTCGACAGCATCAGGGAGCACAGCACCGCGATGGCCATGACGATGCGCTTCGACGATGGATGCCCGTCGACTCCGGCAGCACGCGGGTGCGATTTTCCCCTGCTGCGATGGTGCTGCTTGTACCATATGCCGACCCGGGTCAACACCACCATGGCGACCAACGCCGCGGCCGAGAACCAGGCGATGGAGCGCTGGCCCTCCGGCAGCACGATGAAGGCGGCCAGCAGCGGGCCCAGAGAGGTCCCGAAATTTCCGCCCACTTGAAACAGGGACTGCGCCAGTCCGTGCTTGCCTCCCGAAGCCATGCGCGCCACGCGCGAGGATTCCGGATGAAACACGCTGGATCCGATGCCGACCATGCCCACCGCCAGCAGGATCGCGTGGTAGGTGGGCGCGGAAGCCAGCAGCAGCAGCCCGATCAGGGTGAATCCCATGCCCACCGGCAGGGAAAACGGCGTCGGACGCCGGTCCGTGAACATGCCGATCAGCGGCTGCAGCAGCGACGCGGTGAGCTGGATGGTTAGCGTGATCAACCCGATTTGCCCGAAGTCGAGATGGTAAGAGGTCTTGAGAATCGGGTACACCGCCGGGATGACCGACTGCATCAGGTCATTGAGCAGATGGCAGAAACTGATCGCCGCCAGGATCCGGAACGCGGTTTTTCCCTCGGTTAAGGCGGGACCTGGCGTGCTGACGCCGGGGAGGCTTGTACTTGTCGACACCTGTTGCTAGTTTACCTGCAACGTGCGCACGCCCGCTGAATCGCGCAGGGCCGCAGATCCGCGTGCGGCGAGACCTCCCGGCATGCTATTCTCACTACGTAGCACCCGCGATACGGGCCTGTGGCGCAGTTGGGAGCGCGCTTCCATGGCATGGAAGAGGTCAAGGGTTCGAATCCCTTCAGGTCCACCAAAACAAAGCCCACCAAAACAAAGCCCAACAAAACATAGAGTTACGAAAATGCCTGCGCCCTTCCGCGTCGCGAGAGAGGTCACGCCGAGATCCAGAATTGTGTGCAGAACTCGCCAACTTTCGCGGCCGGGGTCCGATGCCCTCCCCGGAGCCTTCTGCTTGCGTCTTTAGTCTAAACGCGTCGCGAGCGCTTGGCCATTAACGCCGCCTACGCGGACCGTCGGATCGGTATAAAACGGATCTCGACCCGCTGATTCAACGCGCCCGCTATCCTGCGCAGCATCGCCAGGGAGTGGCCTTCATAATCGGCATCCTCTAGGCGGCAGATGACCGACGCAGTGGTGCCGATGAGCTTTGCAAGTTGAGTTTGGGTGAGGGCGGCCGCTGCCCTCAGTTCTTGGATTTTGCGGGCGATCTCTTCATTCGCCCGCGCCTCTTCCAGGTTCTTCAGCCGGGCGGGTTTGCCTTCGTAGAACCGGCGGTGAAGGATCTCCACCGCATCGCCGGTCGGTTTCAGCGTCTTTGCTTTGTTAACGGGCATGGTTAAGCCTCCTAATAAGTGTGTTTCGCCGGATTCGCCTCAAACCGCTTCTTGCGTTCAATGGCGCGATCGATCTCTTTCGGCGGGACCACCCGCTCTTTCACAAGACCGTGAGAGACCACGGCCGCCACCGAGCCGTGGAAGAAGTACAGGATCCGGTGATGAACGCCTCCCAGGCTGACGCGCAGTTCGTAGATGCCGTCGCGCAGGAAGTCCGCTTCGGGCCGACGCAGTTCGTGGCCCATCTCGCGCAGGCGCTCCAACCGGAGGTAGCACTTGTCCTGCACTTTCGCCGGTAACTTGTCGAACCACTCGATGAACGGGCATGATCCGTCTTCCTCCCGGTAGAGGGCAACTCTGGTCTTGGACACTCGATCCCACTCTATTCGCAATATTGCGAAAGTGCAAGTTGGCTTGCGAAGCCGCGAAGGCGTTCACCGCTCCATGTGGGCATCATCCTTATATGGGAACCGATTGTCGTCTCCTTCGGAAGACAACCAATAGAGCAGCCTGCAACCGCGCGGGAAGGCACGCCACGGACCATTCTCCGATATGGAGTCCCGAAGTCTATGTGGACTCGTGGCGTCCACTGGCGCCAAAACGCCTCTCTGTGAGTCTTTTGTTTCTGGTGAAAATGTCTGTAAGTGATTGATATTTCTTAAAAGGCATGGAAGAGGTCAAGGGTTCGAATCCCTTCATCGCAGCCCTTCGACCCGTTCGATGAACTCTACGACTGCGGCTCCAACCATTCTCCGGCTCGCTTTTACATGGTCAGTTCCATTCCGCGATCCGGTAGCATCCTTCTCGCGCATCTCAATGTTTTTGACCGGGCGGATGGGTTAGGGATTCGCCCGCGACCGTCGAAACTTCGCGGGTGCGCTAACTCTGGGCTTGGCTCTCAGTTGTGGTCTCCCTTTTGAATATGGCGTGGCTTTGCGGCGCTTGCTCGGCTCCCTTGCCATCGAAACTTTCTTGAATCGGCACTGCCAGTCCCGTCCCCGCGTGTTCCACCGCCTGAAGCATCTGGATCAGCAATTCTTGCCGTATTGCCATGAACTCATCGTAATCGGCGGTCGTCACATATGCGTCGGCTTCCACATCCAGCGAGTACGAACCGACTCCAATGAACCGCGCGGGTATCTTCCCCGTCTGAACCTTCGGGTGGCCAACCAGCACCTGGTCGATTGACGACAGAACTTCCAACAACTGTTCCGAGGTCGTGTCCCGTCGCAGACTAAACGTCTGATGAAACCAGATCTTGTCCCGCCCCGAAATGTTTTCGAGTTCCATCGATGAGAATTGGGCGTTGGGAATGCTGATGATGGTTCGATCCGGCGTGCGAATGCGAGTCGAACGCAAGCCGATGTGCATCACCTCGCCCACGCGGTCCCCAAAACGGCAAACGTCGCCCACCAGCACCGGCCGGTCGCCAATCACGGAGATTCCGCCGAACAAGTTCTCGATCGTTTTTTGCGCGGCGAGCGCCACCGCCAGGCCTCCGACGCCAAGTCCCGCCAGAATCGTCGTGGTATTGTAGCCCCACGCGGTCAACACTCCCAGAATCGCGACCAAGAAAAGGCACAGCTTGAGAATTTGCCTGCCGAGCGGCAGGATGGAATACCCGACCGCTTGCGCCCGCGGATCGAGGCTGCGGCGCCAGCGGTCCGAAACAAGGTCGATCACCACGGCGCCGATCGCCGCCAGAGCGAGGAAAAAAACCATCGTCAAGGCCCGCTCGATAAACGTGCGCGGTAAAGTCGCCGGCGAAGCCAGCTCCATGGCAGCCCGGAGTCCGGCCAAGCCCAGTGCCAGGCGTAGCGGAGCGCGAAGCTGCGGAGCATCTACCATCCCGTGGATCGCGCGCATGATGAATCGAGAAAAAACGCCCGCTGCGATCCAGATGATCGCCGACATTGCCAGGAGAGCGATCCAGCGCCATACCGGTGTCTCCAGCAATTGGTGCGTCACCAATGCCTGCGGAAGGTGCTTCTCGAACGGAGTCTCGGTCACCACCTGATGCGCAACCGGGATCAGGGCCACGCTGTCCGCCGAGACCACCCACACGCGAAGGCCCGACCGCAACTGGACGTGATCGAGTTCGAGATCCAACGTCTGGCCGGCCACGTGGAACGTGGCGAGATGCTCGAGATTCCGGGAGAGCCCATCAGATTGATCACCGTCGGGCTGCCGGCTCAGCGCCGTAATGTCGAAGGAAGGGCCGTCCAGGAGATCTTCTAACTGCTGAGCTAACGCCGGTCCCTCTTTGGCCCGGTCCGCGGCCGGCAACCTCCGCAGATCGAGATAGCGCATGGCCTTGGTGTAGTCGCCGGCACGGCAGGCATCCAAGAATTCGAAGACCGAGTCCTGGGGTGTCGTCCTGCCCAGCGGATCCTTGACTTCCGGGGCTTGCGTCTGCGCACCCAGAAAACCAGCCAGCAGTATACCGACGAGAAACTTGGCCATGTATTCGTTATAGACGACCTCCAACCCTTGAGTCAGAGCGTACCCAATCGGCGTCATTGGAGATGCTCCTGGATGTACCACACCCATCTACTGGCAGCGCGCTTCGAGCATCTGCGTCCCGATCGAGAAACCGGCAGTCTTCAAAAGACCAGCAAGGAGGGAGTATTTGTGCGCCAGCGCGGTGTGCGGGTTGTCGAGTCATCAAAGCCCTGGATGGGCCGGACCCCTTCAGCAAACTCGTGCTTCGGAGCCATATTGTGTGAGTTGGCCGCTTGGGTTCTCCAAGCGGCGCCTTTGACGTCGGATTGCGATCGTTGTCGCGCCGGCAGGTCGACACGCACCTGCGCCAAGAACAGAATCCTGCCGCTCACTTTCTACCTGCCGGACATATGAACCGCGTCGCGCTCGTTCTCCAAGCAGTAGTAATCAAGAATTTCGCTGTCGAGAATGAGGGGCTGGTTGAGCGTGACCGTCCACGGCTTGGTATAGGCTTTGGGATCGTTGATCGTGATTTCGATTCGCAGTGTTCCGAAGTTCGGGCGGCTGATTCTTTCGGTCATCCTGCCCTGGTCGGTCAGCGGACTCCCATTGGCATCCAGCCACAGGCCGTCCTTGAAGCCGTTGGTTTCGACAACCAGGGTGTCGCCGTCCCACTTTGCGGTGGAGTATCCGTTCCAGGTTGGGTTCGGATCGACGGGGAGCGGGCGCCCGTCCATGAAAATCTGCCGGTACTGGATATTGCGCTCGGTCAGGATAATCATCGCCACGCCGGGCAGCATGTAGATCCGCTTGTAGTAGTCGTCCGTCCAGATGCGCGGAGCTCCGCGAGGCATGCAGTGAACATTGGGATCCAGGACTTGTTCTGCGGAGCGTTGCTTCATGAGTTCTGCAGCCCAGGGCTGAAGGGGCAAGCCGCCCTGCAGCGTCGCAGCGATGTTGATAAACTCGCGCGAGATCTGTGTATCGCCGCAGCGCGCCCCGCAGGGCGGCCGAGTCTCCCATCCCCACATTCCCGAGAAGTCGGGCTTGCCGTCCGCGGTTCGCGGCGCGGGAGCGCTGAGATTCGGTTTGCCGTCGGGCGTCTTGGGTACGCCGGCAGTCGGGTAACCCAGATACTGCGCGGGCGCGAGCGCGGCCAGCGCAAACAGAGGAGCAAGTTTCCAAGTAAAGCGATTACGCATGGAGTGAACCTTTCGTTTGATCTTAGTCCCCTTTCGCAGCCGCGGGGAAAAAGGTTGGGATTCGATCGTTCAGCGTGAACTCCATCCCCACGCTAGGATACAGCGTCAGCACCTTCACTTTCATCTCAGCCGCCGATTTCGATGCCGCGACATTATACTCCTATGACATCGGCGCCAAGCCAACGATTCAGAGATGCCGGTCCGTCCCTGCGGCCTGTTCACGAAATGTACCACCCGCCTCTCATGTCGCGGCTCCCATTGACATCAACCCCGAACGGGGACATAATTCGAACCGGCAATGGTTAGGAACCGAGCACCGGCGAATCGGGGCCGGGAAGTTCACCCAAGGAGGTGCCAGATAGAACCGGACAACGAATCGGGGCGGCGGATCTGGGACCGGTCCCGGAGAGGTTGGGCCTCAGCGCGCCGGACTGGGCACGTGAATTCGTGCCGCGCTGTTATGCGCACCGCGATGGCGTGATGGCAGGCCTAAGGATTGGTTCCAGTGATGCCGCCCCCCTCTGCCAGTCCAGGCAGGACTGTTCATGGACGCCTCAGGAATCTGAAGTAGAACGCTGCGAACACCAGGACGATTCCAATATTCACTGCCAGCCGTTCCCAGAATCGGTTTCTGAAGAACGCGAAATCTACACCGACGATGACGGCTGCCATCGCCACCACGTAGAGCACGATAGCTGCCTGTCTGCCCATTTCAGTCCCCGGTTCAATCGTAATTCATATTGATTGAAGCTTGCCCTCCGGCGCACAGCGTTCCGGACTGACTCAGGGTAGAATCAATCTTGCTGTTTGGGAGGCCATTATGAGACGGCAAAGATCGAAATGGACGGCAATGTTTTCCGCAGTCGCGGTGACGATCCTCGCAACCCAACCGGTCCGGGGAGAATTGCTGGAAAAGACCAAGACGGTCGCGGGCACGACGGTGCACTATAAGGTGGTTCTGCCCGACGGCTATGATCCGGCCAAGGCTCATCCCGCGATTCTTGCCTTCGGCGGAGGTCCACAAACGATGGACACCGTGGACAGCGTCCTCAGTCGCAACCTTCGGGCAGAGGCTGAGAAGCGCGGATACATTGTGATCGCACCGGCGGCGCCGGACGGTCAGTTGTTCTTCGAGGAGGGGGATCGCATCTTCCCGGAATTCCTAAAATTGATTCTGGCCGAGTACAGGATTCAAGACAACAAATTTCACATCGCGGGCCCGTCCAACGGCGGAATCGCCGCGATGCACGTGGCGGCGGCGAATCCACAGTACTTCCTGTCTGTGACCGCTTTCCCCGGCTATATGTGGGAGCCGAGCGCCGCCAAGCTCCAGGCAATTTCAAAGATGTGCGTTTTCTTGTACGTCGGCGAGAATGACGAATACATGTGGCACGGAGAGATGCAGAAGGAAGTCGAGTGGCTCCGCTCGAAAGGAACGGTAGCCCGTTACAGCGTCGAAAAGGGACAGCCGCATCGGCTCAATACGCTGGCCGGTGCGAACGCAGGGCGGCTGTTTGATGGATTCGAGGAAGCCAGAAAGGGTTGCACCCAGCCATGAACTACAATCGCCGCGAATTGATCGGAATCCGCTCTCCCGCAACAGGACTGCGATGCTGTGCCCTTGAGCGATTATGCCTTCAATTGTCGGCTGCTGGTGCTCCACTTCGGCTGACACTGACTCGCCGAACACGTCGAAGTCGCCCCGCATAATGGCGTTGTAAGCGGCGTGAAGTACGGCCTGTGGGTCATTCGCGGCGTGGGCGACCGCTGTAAGCAAAGCCGCTCTGCGGCCGGTTCAACCCTTGGCGCGCCTTATCTCCGGCAAATTATATCCCCTTGCGCGTCCACTGCTGGGTTTGGTCCCTGAAGAATCGCCAGGATTGCGCAAAAGGATTCTGCGGTCGGCGTCGGCACCACCATCGTCTGCCCGCTCGCCAACCTTATTTCGATGACGAACGAGTTCGTTTGGGATCGCCATCCCGCCGTAAAGTTTGTGATTGGGTTCATATCGAGCGAGTATATCGCAGCATCCTTTCCCCAGTGTTACAGTGGAGTAATTCAGAACCAGATCGGAGGAGCTGGGTTTGAAATCACTCACAACATCTGCAACCGTTCCTGGGACCCCCGGTGGCGCTCGAAAGCAACCCCGGATGGAGCCCGAGGCCGAGAAGAAACTTTCCCAGCTCAGCCAACTGATTGACGACCTGATCGCCGGGAAGCTGCAACGGAGCAAATTCGACAAGTGGGAGATCGACATCCTTCTCGATGTAGATGCTTGCAAGTCGGACGCATCCACTCTGCATAAACTATTGCGCCGGTACCGGCGAGCAGTTTGGAGGCAGCTCGCAAACGGAGCAACCGTGCCGATGAGGCTCTCTGAGTTCCTGGCGTCGAAAGGGCTCAAATCCGCGAACAGTTGAAGCTACACGAGCCAGATCGGTGCGGAAGTACTTGAACCCCTGGTTCACGAAATGTCCCACCCACGCGGGCAGGACGCTTGGACGCATTCCACCTTGAATCTGTCGGCGGTCACGGCAGGGGGCTGGCAGTCGCCTCGATCAATCGTGGATCAACGCGCTGGAACGCATAGCCATTCTCATCCGTTCCCTCGGCGAGGATACGAAACTGCTTATAGCCCAAGACGACGCTTCCGGAGAAAACACTGGGATGCTCTTCGGTGGTCTGCAGCGGAAGAGGCTGGAGTGTCTCTCCAGCCGCATCAACCAGTCGGAAATGCAGGTCGGGGCTGTGAGCATTAAGCGATACCGTGAGGGGATTTTCAATCCCCAATCGCGGGAACAATGTTGCGAATTTAGGTATGCGCAGAACCAGGCTTGTGTCCGCTTGCACGGATAGGAAGAACGGACCTCTCCCTTGCAGGCGGATTGTCCAAAGGCCAGGTTCTGGATTCGGCACGGTCAGGATACGGCCTGCGCGAAACCACTGGTTCTCACCGCCCATTTGCTCAGGCGGAGTCTCGTTTGGACCATAGACGGCAATCATCTGCATACACTGCACCGAGCCCAACACCAACAGACTGTGCACGGAAGAATCCACGGGTACACGAACATCCCGGTAAGACCCATCCAGCTTCCCGGCAACCCGAGCTATAGTCTCCTGATGCCGCGAGGTAGCAGTAACGAGCACAGCGGAGCGGGCCGCCTCGGACCGGTCGAACAAGAACAATTGGCCACCGGTGGCTTCAGCAACTGTGGCATAGGTGGGATCGAACGACGGCTCAGTTCCAGTGCAGGGCCATGCGGGCTGGCTTCCAGGTTTCTGATCGGACCGTGGGTTCTGAGCCAGGGCCACGGGCAGCAGAAAGAGGGCAAGGGTCCAGCGAGACACAGCCGAGGGATCGGCTGGTTCATTCGATGAGATTAGCCCGGAATCTCACTCGATGGTAACCGGGCGAGCCGGGCCCCCAGAGCGGGCCGGGTAGGCCCACGCGGATGAGTCGGGTTGAAACCTCATGTCCAGATCACCAACCATGCTGCCGCATCCGCTCCATGATCGTGGCGCTGTAATCATCCATCCAGGCGGGCTTCCACCGCAGTGGCGCGGGCACGATTGCCGCTAGCCTGGCGGCCTGCTCCCGATCCAGCTTTGCAGGAGTGGTGTGGTAATGATAGTCGGCGGCCGCCGCGGCCCCATAAACCCCGGGCCCCCACTCAATGACGTTGAGGTATAGCTCTAAGACGCGCCGCTTACCAAGAATCCAATCGGCAAGCGGGGCGAGCGTGTACTCAAAGGCCTTCCGCACCGGATCTCGATAGGTCGTGAAAAACAGATTCTTGATCAGTTGCTGCGTGATGGTTGACGCACCTCGGCGAATCTTGCCGGATTCCCGGCTCTCCTGGGCGACTTGCTCCACCTGCGACCAGTCGATCCCATGGTGCTGGTAGAAGTTGCCGTCCTCAGCAGCGATCACCGCATGTTGCAGATCCGGCGAAATACGGTCCAGCGGAACGAATTTATAGCGCTTGTGATAGGGCCGGCCAGCGATCTCTGCCTCGATACGCCGCTGAATTTGAACTCCAGTGGCCGGCGGATTCACGTAGCGCAGAGCCAACAGGGACGCCGTCCAAAACAGATAAAGCCCGGCTACCACCGCGAGCGCCAGTTTGAACAATCGTGAAGTCCAGCGAGAATATTTCACTCACCGAACAGTATGGCGCAGCGGAGGGATGGCGCGGCCTTGGCGCACCCGTGATTTCACGAGAAGTACTTCCCACCCCCCTATAGAATCTCCACCGCTATCGGGGGGAGAGAAGTCGTGAACGGCGGCCTTCAGGGGGCGCCGACGCAGGCGGCTACGGTTCACATGAGGGTTAGAGAGCGTGGCCCGCATCCGGTCATAGAAAGGATAGAAGCCCTCCGGCGCTGTTGAGTCAGCACCGGGAAGAATTTCCCGCTCCGGCAGAAAATCTGCGCGTAAAAAGTTCTCAGTAACTGAGACATCATCTAAGGTCAAACCCTTAGTCGAACATTTCGCTTGTTTGACTGTGCCGAGGTCGAGCAAATGCTGCGGCCTGAACCTCTGCTCTGACCAATGCGACTCGGAATCGAGTTGAACGTCGATATAACAACCGAGTGGCCCATCATGGAGGCACCGTTCCACATGGCCGCGCAAGATGTGGGATTTGGCAGTAATGCTGATTTCTGTGCCCCGTTTGAACGGGACCTCGGTCAAGACCACGGCGGATCGTTCGCCAATAGCCTCCAGATTGCCGGGGACGACGGCTGACTCGGGCGCGCCATGCCTGGTGATCGATACTAGCTCGGAGCACAAATAGGGATGCGGGTTAAGGCTTCGGGTCATACGTCCTAAGGTATGGCACGTAGCCTACCAAGCCCAGACTGATCGCCGCGTGCAGCAACGTCAGCCTCATAGAAGCATCCTAGACGGCTAGGCCCGTTTGCCGCCGTGGTGACGATCCAGGTGACGATCCCCGGTGGTACGGCACACCCAAGTACGTGCCAGTACGAATTGGCAATTGAGCGGGCGCTTGCGGCCCCCTATCATTGCTGGTTGAGAGCGCCGGACAGACGTGACTAGCCGGTCCGCTCTCGCCGGAAGAATTGGATGATTGAGCGCGACTGGGAGCTTTATCGGCTGAGCGTTGTCGAGCAACTGCCCGAGGGCACATACAAGGACACTTTAATCGCGGGAATCAAGTTTAAGCTGAGCCTGCTCGACCAGATGGGAACCGTCCGTTGCGAAGTAATCGGAAGGGCCGCTGTCGCCGGAGCGGGTCGTTAGACCCGGCCCGTTCACGAAGGTACCCTCCACCCCTATCGTGGCGCCATCGCCAGCTTGAGCAGCCGGGAACTCAGCCGAGGGAACACTCGATGAGGTTCACCTCGGTGGCTAGAACATCCAATAGATACTTGTCTAAAAGTCTCCCTGTGGTATGGCCCCCTACGGCGGGTAAGCAACCGCACTGTCCAAAGCCCAGGGATTCCGCATACGCACATCCGGCCTGGACTGTTGCTGTTAGAGCCTCGGAGGGGTTGGGGAGGCGGTATTCCGATACCGCTCGCTGGAGACTTCGGGGCAGTCCCCACTCGGCGAGGACCAAGCCCGATAGTTCGGCGTGATCCGCGCCAAAGCACTCGCGCTCGCACTGGATGAGGTCCGCACCGTCGCCATCGGCAGTCGAATCCAGGAGCTTCCGGTAGTCATCGGGAGCATTCTGAAAGAGCGCAAGCTGCCCCACCGCATGCAGGAGGCCTGCTGTGTAACCGAAATCAAGGTCCAATTGCTTGATGCCGACATGATCTGCGAGCAGCGCGGATGCAATACTGTGCCGCCACCAAGTCCGCATCCAGGGTGAGGTACGGCGAGGCAAGCCATGGGACAGGGCCGCTGTGATAGCGATGCGGCTGATGTTCCTCAACCCGAGCAGGGCAAGGGCGTGAAGAACGGAATGAATGTTTCTTTCGCGCCCATACAGTCCGGAGTTGGCGAGTTGGAGGACTTGTCCTGCCAAAACTGGATCTAATGAGAACAGCTTGGCTACTTCCTTGAAGGACACGTTTTCATCCGCAACCAACGCCATAAGCCTGATGGCGATGGGTGAGAACGCAGGCAACTGCTTGAGCAGGTTGCGCGCCCGAGCGGGGGTGGCCAAGTCAATCATGGTTCTCAAGACACAGAACTGACTCTCCATATCGCAAAAGTGGGAAGAGATTCGAGCTTATGTATTCCCCCGGCTCTGAACGCCAGCGAATGACGTTCCCTCCGAGGAAGGTAGCCCACAGCAGACTCCATTTTACCGGCTGGCTCGGCGAGTCAACGACGGTTCTGGTGAAACGGCCCGGTCAGATGTTAAGAGCTCCGTAGATCGCCGCCGCGATCAGGAGAGACCCACAGGAGATCGAAAGGATTCGGCCTTTCCAGGTATCCCCGGCGTCTCCACCGCGTGAAGCCTGGACGAAGGGGCACCCGCAGGCATCGCACCAGGGGGCTTCAATATTTGAAGTCGAGCCGCATTCCCGGCAACGCTTTCTCATGCTCCGATTCTCAGCGTTTGCGCAGCTACGTGGAACGCCCCAAGGGTAACTTTCTAGGGTGCTAAGTATTAGCCTCCCGGCTTAGTCGAACCGTACCAGCCTCGTGGCACTCTTGATCTATTGGCGCGGCTGGCGGAAGGCTGCCATGCTGCCCTTACGGAGCCTAGCGCCCGACTCGCGAATCCACGGCGTGACGACGGTCACCGCACGCCTGCCGGTCCGGCCTAGGCTCCCCCTCAGCGGCTACTTCACGTGCGGCGAGCGGTTTTCAGTCGCCACCAGCGGGATGCTCGCCGCGGCTAGCAGCAGCGTGAAGGCGACGGTCGCACTGTAGCAGGGTAGTCCGTCGCAGTTCCGCAACCAGGGCGGCTGTTCAGCGCACTTCGGACGAGAGTTTGATGCGCTTCATATGCAGCGTCTCCGCTTTGTCGCCGCCCACGATGGGCATCACCTCGATCTCCATCATGTCAGGCGGCCCGGCAACGGCGAATCGCCGCTTGGTTACGTCCGAGCCCTTGGTCTCGAATTGGACGAGCGCCGCACCGTCGTAGTACATGGTCACCATGGCTTTCACACCCTTAACGGTTCCCTCACACTCTGCCCCCTTGGGCGGACACTCGAATTCAGAAACCTTTTGATCCCCGAGTGATTCCGTTATGTGTAGGGCCGCGCCCTTCATCTCAAGAACCCAAACCGCCGCCTCCTTGCTGGACTCGTCTTGCCGCTGCCAAGTGCCGAGCAACTTCCCCCGATCAGAAACATCATCGGCCAGCACTGGCGCGCAGAGCAGGAGCGCTGCGAATGCCGTCATCGGAACGTAGAGCATAGGACTCCTCCCTTTTCGCGTCCCAAGCATACTCCTTCAAAATCAGGGTGACCAGGGAGTCCGACTTAGACGTGCTGCCCGGGTCTGGACAGATGGACGCATCGGGACCGGTTTTTGGAAGCCTTTCCATTGCTGAATCCCACGGGAGGGTTGCTCGGGCTGACTCCCTTTCAACCCGATCAGCGTACGGCGGAATACGTTCTCCACCTTAGGGCAATTAGCGCGGAGTGCGGGGTGGGATGCCCCACACGCTGGCACTGGTCGTGTTTCACCGCGAGCTGAAGGCTACCCGGAGCACTTCTAACACTGCCCTGGCATGTTCTGGTCGCTGAATTGCCTGCAAGGGAGGAGAGCTGCTTGGAGGCGAGTTATATGGTTAACCAAAAACAGAATCAACAGGCGATTGCGACTTTGGAGCGGCGGGGAGAACCGCGCATCAAGGCTGGCCACGCAGCGCTCCTGACAACGGCGAATATGCTCCCCATGGAGGCCTGGGTTTTGGATCTTTCTTCGAGCGGTGTGCGACTGCGGGTTCCGGAGGCCGTTCCGGCAGGGACAGTTGTCAGAATCGAAGCGCAGGAGCTGATGCTGTTCGGAACCATCGCCCACTGCGAATTCAATCACGATGCATACGAGGTGGGAATAATACTTTCCGAACCGTTAGAAATGCTTGCCGAATTGCGAAGACTATACGCGGCGTTATTGGCCGAATCGCAGCGGGCCTAGGAGGCGGGGGCTAACGCCACCGCCCGCCCCGGCCGCCGTCATCACTTCTTTTTGGGAAGGGCGCCGGCAACCTCTGCCTGGATCTTCTTGCCGATGTCGTCCAAAGCAGCCCGTAAGTATAGCTGGAACTTGAACCACCGCTTTTCATAGTAGACACGAGACGGAATCGATGCGATTTCGGCGTTGGTCTTCGGATCGATGAAATGGATCGACAAACGAATTCCGTAGTAAGTGTGATCGGTGTTGACATCGGAGAGCTTAATGTAGAGGTCATTACCCGCAGCGTCTTCGTCATTGGCATTCTTCGCGGCTGTGACCGTCCGGCCAGCGAGATACTGGCCCTTACAGCTACTCTGAAAATCGAGATTCAAGTCGGAGATGACATTCGTCCACTCCTCCTTGTTCTGATAGCCCCACAGACTCCACCCGTCAGGAGAAAGATCCACCCAGCCGAGGAAAATAGTCTTCGCCTTCGACATATCGGCGACCGTCTCTTTCGAGTATTTACTGGCGCCACGGACCTCCTTCGGGTAACAAAGGCCCAAATAGACGAGTAGTCCCACAATTAACGCCGATTGTTTCATGAGTCTCCCCTTTCGAGACGCCGGCGCCTTAGTATAACCCGGGTCCGCCACCATAGGACGAGTGACGGCGCTCGGCTGCAACGGGTCCCCACAGATTTCCCCTACAGGCAAGCGGGCTCTTGAGGCCGTGGTGTAATGAATAGTGAAGATTCAATGAGCCCGGGTGGCGAAATCGGCAGACGCAAGGGACTTAAAATCCCTTTTTCCGCAAGGAGAGTGTGGGTTCAAGTCCCACCCCGGGCACCAGCACCACCACGTTACTTCGGGGCGGGGATCTTCACCAGCCGGTCGCCTGAAAACGCCCCGATGTAGATGGACCCGCCGGTCTCATACGCCACGGAGACTCCGCTGATCAACGCGCCTTTACCTTGGGAATCAAAGACCGTTTTCACGGCCATCGTCGCCGGATCGATCTGCGCGATTCCGAAGGTTTGGTTGCAGGGCGTGCCGCTCCCGGCCGGGCAATCCCCGCGCGAGCCCTTTACGCCCGCCGCCAGGATCTGACGCTTGGGAGTCCATGTCACGTTGTCGGGCATGAAGTCGAGCTTGACCACCTTCAGCTCCTTGCCTTCCTTCAGATCGTACTTGTGGACTTCCTTGGCGGTCCACGCGTTCAGATACATGTAGCGGCCATCGGAGCTGACCAGGACGCCGTTGGGATATCCGACGCGGGTGCCGGGGATCTCTTGAATCCCCTTGGCCGCGGTCCACTTCACCACGTAGCCGCTGGGCGAGCCGGTGAATAGATCCATGCCCGGAGTCTGCAGCGCGGTCGGATAGGTGGCGATGAAGCTGCCGTCGGCCAGCGCGGCCACATCGTTGAAGTCCCTCGGCGAAACCACGCAGCCGTGCCAGATCAATCCCCAAGCCCCGCCGGTTTGCTTCAGTTCAAACATCTCCATCGACTGGCGCATGCCGCCGTGGTTGACTACGTAGAGTTCCCAGACTCCCCCGTTGCGCTTGGCGAGCGAGATTCCGTGCCCCACCAGTGCATCGCCGACCGGCCCGGGGCAAGACGCATCGCCCCACGCGTCCTTTCCTTCTCTGCGCGGCTCATTGGTAACGGGCAGCTTCGAGTACGTCTTCTTGGCGATATCGAAAATCTCCATCACCGCGGGGGTGGCCTGAGCTCCACCTGGACCTCCGCCGCGGCCCGCTCCAGCGAACTGCGGCACGATCAGGAATTTGCCGTCGGGCGTGGCTTCGATGTCTTCCGGCGAGCGGGCGCCGCACAAAATCTCGATGTCGCCGTGGACGCCGCAACCCATCAACGGAGGCGCGGGCGGACCTTTGGGAGCGCCCTTCTGTTTATTCTGGGCTTGCTGAGCAAAGGTCGTGCAATTCAGCGCGAAAAGCGCCGCTATAGCCAACGCCAGCTTCTTCATTGTTTGCGAACCTTTTCGTAATACTGCTGATACATCGCGATCTGATCCTTGCTCAAATCCTGGCCGGGCTCGATCTTGTCGCCCAGCACCAGCCGCTGATTCTCTTTCTCGTTGAACGCGGGCCAGGAGGGAAGGCCCTTGCCGTTGGGATTCCCGCTGGCCGCGAAATTCACCCAATAGGAAGAGATGATGTCTGACAGCATGCGATCATAATCCATCCACGGGCGGCCGGCGCCCAAATTTTCGAACACGTAGGCGGCTTCGGCTCCGTGTGTCGCGCCCTGCTGGCGCACCGTCACCACATCGGTCGGAGGCGGATTGCCACCTGGGATTGGCGGCTCATGTGTGAAGTAGTAGACATACGCCTTGGACTTGCCGGTCTTGGTCTGCAGCGAGGCCCAGTTGCGCATCACGAATCCGAGCTGATCGCGGAACGCCGCGAAAGAAGACCGCGTGGCGTCCTCGTCCGATCCCGCCGGATACAGTTTCAGAAACTGGTCCGCCGCATCGCCGTAGCGAGTCTTGGATTGCTGCGTGAACGTGGCCGCGGTGGTGGGGCCCTGGAAGAACGTGGCCTCGTCCTTGTTCGAGCCGAGCAGCAGAGGCACATCGTTCTGCTTGCCCTGCGCGTAAATGTTGGCCGGATCGTCGGGCAGAAACCAGCCGTCGATGACCGGTCCGTTCTGCCCGCCGGCGGCCAGCACTTCTGAGGCCGGTTTGGCGCGCAGTTCGGCGAGAGTCGTTGCTCCTAGCCTTTGCGCGGTCTGCACTCCGCGCTGTTCGGCAGCGGCGAGTTTTGGCACCGGTGCGATGCCGAGGCCGAGCCAGGCTCCGCTCTCGCCCAGCGCGCGCTGGAACAAGCCTTTCGAAAGCGGCGAGGCGACCAGGTTGCCGATGCTGGTCGAGCCGGCCGAATCGCCGAACACCAGAACCCGCTTGGGATCGCCGCCGAAGCCGGCGATGTTGCGCTGCACCCACGCCAGCGCGGCCTGCTGATCCAGGAAGGCGTAATTGCCGGAAGCATGATGCGGCGATTCCGCCGTCAATTCGGGATGCGCGAAAAAGCCGAAGATGCCGAGCCGGTAATTGATGGTCACCAGCACGGCGCCCTTCATCGCCAGGTTCTCGCCGTCGGTTGCCGGCGAGGAGCCCGATCCGCTGGTGTAGCCGCCGGGATGCAGCCACACCATGACAGGGCGTCGTTCCGACGCCGTTCGCGCCGCCGTCCACACGTTCAGGTACAGACAATCCTCGCTGTTGGGGGGACCGGCGGGGCCTCGGCCGGCTCGCGCGGGAGGAGCATCGCCTTTAGGAGCCGCCGCAGGACCCTTTGGCGCGCCGCCCTTGGCTGCACCTCCACGACCGCGGCCTCCTCCGGCTCCGCCCTGCATGCACGAATTACCGAACTGATCCGCGGCCTTCACTCCCTCCCATTTCGCCGCTGGTTGAGGCGGCTTCCAACGCAAATCGCCGACCGGCGGCGCAGCGTAGGGAATGCCCTTGAAGACCCGGACTTCGGGATTCTTTTCCGGCGCGCCGGAGACCAGTCCGGTATCCAGCTTCACGGGTTGATCGAGACTTGAGGCAGGCGCCGCGACGGCAACGGCAGCCGATGAGAGAGCGAGGAGAACCAGAGGAATGTGGCGTCGCATAAAAGCTCCTGCGCAAGTATACATCACTACCTACAGGGGACTGCCCTCAGGGGACTGCCCACGGGCGCCTCACTTCTTCTGGAACGCGCTCAACCCGTTCACGATGGTCTCGGCCGCGGGGTTCTCGCCCATCATCGAGTTCACCATCATGTGGAAGAACGAGCGGGACGGCCAATCGATGCCGAACTGCTGTTTGATGAAATCGGTGCGCTCCACATCCACGGCCTGGACCAGCTCGACGGCTTCCTGCTCGGTTTTGCCGGCGCCCTGCAGACGCTTCACCTTCTCATCGAAGGGCGCATAAATGAACACGTGGAAGGCGTCGGCGCGGTCATGCAGGTAATACGCCGCGCCGCGGCCGACGATCACGCAATTGCCTTCCTCGGCAGCCTGCCGCACCAGTTGCTCGGCCACTCTGCGGATTCCTTCCGCGTCGGCCACCTTCAACTGCGGCCCCACCATGCTCCCCTCGAAGCTGCCGCGCATGAAGGATTTGAGCAGGCGGTAGGCGAGCGGATCGCGGCGCTCCTGCCGCGCCTCCACCTGCGCCTTGTCGCACTGCATCCGGCGCGCGATTTCGTCAGTCAGATGCTGGTCCCACAACTTCCAGCCCAGCCGCTGCGCGACCTGTTGTGCGATCTCGGCCGCCCCGCTTCCGTACTCCCGCTCGATGGTCAGTACTTTGATCATGCGCGCCCGCTCCACGTTATTCGACAGCGACGTGTCATTCCGCGACAACATGGCCGCCGCCGCTCGGATCGTTTCTCTTGACGACGAAGGCCAGCACACACATGATACTCGCTGCGATGGCCAGAACCATATAGGTGTCGATGTACGCCAGGGTCTGCGACTGCACGCCGAGCGACTGATAGATGCGGCCGTAGGCCTGGAGCTGTGCGTCAGGAGGGCTGGCGCCGGCGTGCATCAGTTGCGAGCTCAAGCCCGCGAGCTGCGCCCGGAACGCGGGATCGTAGTTGGTGGCGTGGTAGGCCAGAACGGACTGGTGATACTGCGCGCGCCGGGCCAGAAGCGTGGTCACCATGGAGGTCCCCACGCTGCTGCCGATGTTGCGCATGAAGTTGATCAGCCCGGAAACGCTGCTGCCTTTTTCGGGAGCGATGCCGACGTAGGCCACCAGCGAGATCGGCACGAACAGGAAGCCCAGCCCAAACGACTGTATGATTCGCAGCGAGCTTGCGGCGCCGAAGCTGATCAGCAGGTCCATTCGCTTGGTGGAAACATACATGCCGATGGCCAGGCATAGCCAGCCGAACATCATGATGTATTTCGCGGGAATCTTGGTGGTCAACTGGCCGACGACCGGCATCTCCAGCAGCAGCATGACTCCGGCTGCGGAGAGCACCAGGCCCGCCGATTCGGCTGTATATCCCATCAGCGTCTGCAGGAACTGCGGCATCATTACCAGGCTGCTGAACAGCAGCACGCCGAGGGTGAACATCATCAAATTCGATACCGCGAAGTTGAAGCTTTTATACATTCGGATGTCGATCACCGGGGCCTTCTGGCGCAGTTCCCAGAACACCAGCGAGGTCAGGCACACCGCCGAGACCGCGGCCAGGGTCACGATGAAGTGCGAACCAAACCAATCGTCTTCCTGGCCTTTATCGAGTATGACCTGCAGCGCGCCGATGCCCAGCGCCAGCAGCGAAATGCCGATGAAATCGATGCCTGCGCCATGGCCCCGCAGCTTGGCCAGGTAGGGCGGGTCCTCCACCAGCCGCAGCACCAGGAACAGCGCGATGATGCCGACCGGCAGGTTGATGTAGAAGATCCAGCGCCAGGAGTAGTTGTCGGTGATCCAGCCGCCCAGCGTGGGGCCGATGGTGGGCGCCATGATCGCGGTGATGCCGTAGAGCGCGAACGCCAGGCCGCGCTTGGCCGGCGGGAACGTATCGGCCAGAATGGCCTGCGCCATGGGCTGCAACCCTCCGCCGCCCGCGCCCTGAATCACGCGAAACAGAATCAGCATCCCCAGGCCCTGCGCCGCTCCGCACAGAAGCGAGGCGACCGTGAACAGCATGATGCAGCTCATGAAGAAGCGTTTGCGCCCGAAGCGGTTGGCGATCCAGCCGCTGATCGGCAGCACGATCGCGTTCGAAACCAGGTAGGAAGTCAGCACCCATGTGCTTTCGTCGTTGCTGGCGCCCACGTTCCCGGCGATGTGCGGCAGGGCTACGTTGGCGATGCTGGTGTCCAGCACCTCCATGAACGCGGCCAGCGCCACAACAACGGCAATCAGCCAGGGATTGTACTTCGGTACCCAGGGTTGATTGAAATCGACCTGATTTGAATCGACGATGTCGGTGTCGGCCACGGCATTACTCCAGATATACCGTCGGATCCACGGACATTCCCGGCCGCAGCCTGCGGTCCCCGTTCTGACCCGGATCCAGGTTGATGCGCACCGGAATGCGCTGCACCACCTTCACGTAGTTGCCGGTGGCGTTTTCGGGAGGAAGCAGGCTGAAGCGCGAGCCGCTGGCTCCGCCCACCGCAACAATTTTGCCCGTGTACATTTTTCCGTAGGCGTCGACGGAGAACTTCACGCGCTGGCCCGGCTGCATCCGGCTGAGCTGTGTCTCTTTGAAATTCGCGATCACCCAGATGTCTTCCAGCGGGACCACCGCCATCAACTGCTCTCCCGGCGAAACGTTCTCGCCCAGCTCCACTGTCTTTTTGCCGACGATGCCGGTGGCCGGCGAAAGGATGGTGCAATAGCTCAGGTTCAGCTTGGCCTGGTCCACCGCCGTCCGCTTCTGCTCGACCTGGGCCGCGGCCGATTTCACGCGGGCCTGGGTGATCTGCACTTGTTGCGGCGCGGTCAGGGCGGATTGGATCGACGCATCGGCTTGCGTGACGCGCTGGTTGGCCTGATCCACTGCGGTCTGCGCCACCTGGATGTTGTCCTGCGCCTCGCGCACCGCCGCCTGGCGCGATTCGACGGCAGCTTTTGCTGCGGCTGCCGCCTGCACGGCGGTATCGTACGTCTGGCGGGGAATCTCGTTCTTGTCCACCAGCAGCTTGTAGCGCCGCACGTCGTCGTCGGCCTTCTGGAGATTGGCTTCGGCCTCGCGAACGTCGGCCTGCGTGGACTCCAGCCGAGCCTGCGCCGCCGTGAACTGTTTCTGCGCGCCCGCCACAAACGCCGACGCATCGGCCTTCGAAGATCGCGCCGAGGTCAGCGTGCTGGCGGTATTGGTCGCGGTCACCGGCACGCCGATGCGCGAGCTTTCCAAGGCCGCTTCGGCGTCCGCCAGGTCTGCCTGCGCCTTCGCCAGAGCGACCTCATAATCGCGCGGATCCAGTTTCACCAGCACGTCGCCCTCCTTCACGTACTGCTCGTCTTCGGCGTCGATCTGGATCACATTGCCCGCGATTCTTGCGCTGATTGCGTTGATGTGGCCGTCGATCTGCGCATCGTCGGTGCTCTCATAGGTGTTGAAGTACCGCCACAGCAAAACACCTGCCGCGCCCACCACGCCCAGGATCACCAGCACCACGATCCAGCGCAGCACCTTCGATTTCTTGCGAGGTCCCAGCTTGTCCCGCAAAGCCTCCGCCATGGCTACTTAACCTCCTTGGTAATTCCCGCGTCCTTTGCTGATGCAGGCAACAACTTTTGGATTCCTTGTTCGGCGCCGCCCATGGCGCGCGCCAGCGCCACCTTCGCGAGATTATGCGCGTACAGGGCCGAAATCAGCGTGTCATTGGCTGAGGCTACCGATTCCTGCGCCTGCACTACCTCGATGTTGTCCGTCACACCCGCGGAGAAGCGGTCCCGCGCCTGGACCAGCGTCTGATTCGCCAGATCCAGATTATCCTGCGCAACCGCAACCTGGTCCGCGGCGGAGCGAATATCCAGAAACGCCGCGCGCACCTGGTAATCGATCTGCCCGGCGAGATCGCCCAGCTCATCCTGCCGCTGCTTCAGCGCCGCCTTGGCCTGGATCAGGTCGGAGGAGATTTTCCCTCCATCGAACACCGAAATCTTCGCCGAAGCCGTCACGGTGAAGGTGCCGTGCGAGGTGGCCAGCGTAGCCCCCACGTCGCCGTAATCGGCGTTGATTTCGGCGGTGGGATAATGCTCCCCGCGCGCTGCGGCGACGGCTTCCTCGGCGGCACGCACGCGAGCCTGGCCGCTCTGGTAATCGGCACGCTCCTGCATGGCCGTCTGCAACGCCTGTTCCTGGTTCAAGGAGTTCAGCGGCGCAAACGGCGCAGCCTCCGCCAGGTTGAAGCTCTGGCCGCCAGGCAGCCCGATCACGCGTCCCAGCGCCAGTTTGTCTTTGTCGAGCTGATCCTGCTGGGCCAGGAGACGCTGCTGTTGCTGCTTCAGCTCCACCTGGGACCGCAGCACATCGATCCCGGCGGCCGTGCCCGCTGTCTGCTGGTCGGCAGTGCGATCATATAACGCCTTCGCGGTCTCCACCTGCGAACGGATCGCGTCTACACGCGAGGAGTCCGCGATAATTTGCAGGTACGCGCTCGCCGTAGCCTCCACTACCAGATCGCGGGAGCAATACGCAACCGAACCAAGAAAAAAAAAAAA
>CAWISY010000104.1:0-11960 GCA_963838455.1 Bryobacterales bacterium | reverse complement strand
CTCTACCACCACCGTCGTCGAGTACTCGAAGCAGGGCAGGTCCCGTACCTCCCGCTCGCTGATCTCTTGGATCTTGCTGGCCGGTACAGGCTGACCGCACCCGGAGCAGATCAATTTAAGCCCCGCCTTCTTCCGCCTCACCCACAGCTTCAGCTTTTTGCGCGGCTCATCGATTTCCTTCGCATACACCTGGTATCCCGGCCATCCCAGGACTCTTGTCCAGTCTCGCTCCTTCATGCCCTCAGGCTAGCGTACGCGTCAATGGATCAGTGCGGCGTTATTGAAGCCAGTCGAATTCCTGCTCAGAGCCGAAAGAAGGACGCCACGCGAATCACCATCGGTCCCAGGACCTGATCGCGCACGTAGAAATAGTAGTGCGTGAAACGGCTGCGCTGATGGGCCAGAATGCGATGGTTGGGATCCTGGGTGGGAAACTTGGGGATGCTGACTCGGAACGTCGCCCCTTGCTCCATGCTCTTGAAGATGAAGTACACGCCGTAGGCGTTGTTCTTCACCATGCGGCGCAGATGCGGCCGCACATAGTCTTCTTTGCGCACGCCCTTTTCCGCCCACTCGACGGGCAGCTTGTGATTGCCGGCGTAGGCTTCCACCCAGTTCCGGTAGACTTCGGTGCGCTGCGACAGCACGGTCTTTTCTATGACCGCAACACCCACCACATCCCGGAAGAAGTAGACCACCTGCTCGGGCCGCGACAAACCGCTCAAGTACCCATTGATGACGATGCGGTCGAAGCAATGGTATACAAAGACAAGCAGGCTGCCAAACAGCTTTGTGAACGTCTCCATCGGCCGTTCCTCCTCGGATCAGGTCTCGACAACATGATCTTCGGTCAGACGGCCGGTGGAATCAAAATTTCAAATATGTTTGGCTAGCTCTTGAGCGAGGCCGAAAGGGCCTCATCCTTAGCGCGAAGCACGATGTTTGCTGCCTGCGTCCAGTATTCCGTATCAGCGCCCAGCGCATTTACGGCTTTGGCTGTGCGCACCTTGTTCAGAAGCGCCTTGTAGAGTTCTTCGTTTCCGTGCGCGAAGACCTTCTTGTAATCCACGCGCCAGTGATAGCGATCGCCTTTAAGTTCCAGCAACTCGCGGAACGCCGCAGCAATCGGCAGCGAAGCGGCCAGGTCCATCTCGTGGTCGGTCTGAAAGGCTGTGCCAGGCCGTGTCCAAGTGGCCTTGAGCGTCTTTACAGCCCGTACCTTACCGAATTTGCGGCCTTTCACGGACTCCCCCCGGCTGAATTCCGACTGAATGAACTCCGGCAACGTGATGATGTCGCCAACCACGTCGTACAGCTTGCGGAATTCATCGCGGCTAGTCTCGTTTGTGAAGAGGTCGAGGGCCTTTCCTTTTGAACGATACATGCTGGTGGGCTGTACGCTCTTCCATCGATCTTTGAGGAAGCATGCCATCCGCTGGATGATTTCACGGACGTCCCATTCCTTCTCTTCATTCTCCCGGAAGGCAATGAGGCTCACGTCGAAACCCGTTTTCTTCAGCGCCTCTCTGAGTTCATCGAATTTGTTCTGGTACTCATCCAGGGTGTACTGCTGAACCTGGGAAGACACATTGAGCGCCTCGACTACCTGATCCAGTTCAACCTCTGACGCGTTCCCTGCCAGAAAATGAACTCGCACAAACGACTCCTTCCAACCTTCCCGTTCGTTCAGTTCGTTCCAGCGCGACATGGTCTGTTGGATCACTTCGAACGTATGGCCACCGTCCGCGATGCCGAACTTCGGTTCGTCGTTCTCCAACTCGGCGAACTGCTCCGGCGAAATATCCGGCACGGTTACTCGCAAACTCCGCTTGGCATTGTCGTACTCGAATTTCTCACAGCGGTAGATGATGCCGCGATTTTTCAGGTGGAAACTGGAAGGATCGGTTTCCACTGTTTCGATCATGTCTTTGAATGGTTTCTTCCGCTCCGACGCGGGCCGAACGTTGGCGTTGCCGCGATCGAGTTTCGGTGCTTCCGCGAACGGGAGCCAGCTTTCCATGTGGAACAAGCCAGCAGAAGACGGATCTTTTAGCCGTTTGCAGTGGTCATTGTCTAAAAGGGAGAGTTCGACTTCTTTGGTGGGAATATTCATATTTTCCTTTCGACAGCGTGTGCTTGCCGGATTCAATAGTCATCAAAAGCCGTTGCCGGTCATTCAATGCCTCTTGTCGTGTAGCAAACCTTAGGGCGAAAACGCTCAGTCTGCGGGATGGTCCGGATTCGCTGAAGCAGACCCTGCACCGAAGCCAGCTGCCGCCCGGCAGACTGCCGCCCGCCTATGGGTGGGTAAGTGGGCGGACTGTTCCTAAAGCGGGATCCACACGATTCGGTTGACCCATTCTTCACCTTCGCTAGCGTTCCAGATTAGAGCGAGCTCTTCAATCGCGTTCGAGATGGGGATCGCCTCGCGTAGCAGAATAACGCCGGGACTTTGAGCGTCAGACGTGAAGCGAGCGAAATGTGCAGGCATCGTCCGCCGATCCTGGCTGACGAGGATTCGTCCTGAGTCCGCGGCGATCCGCAGAACTTCTGGATCTCCCAAACCGGCAAGACTGGCGTCGCCAGAAGTGCGGATGTCGATCTCGGGAGCTGCCCGTCGCAACCCGCGTATGATGCGCCCGTCTAAGTCGGCGTCAGCCTGGAATCTGACTCGCATACCGCGCCCGCTGCAGCTTGGCAATCAATTCGGCGTTCGTTTGCCTCGATTGCCGATGTTGCGACTCCGCGGCGCGCTGCCCATCAGCAAGGTAGGCGTCGATTTCTTTTTGGTTCGCGAGGTAAAATGCGAGAGCTCCGTGCACTTGCTCGAGCGTCAGCGCCGGGTAGCTCTCGACCATGCTTTCCGCCGACATCCCCTCGCGGAAGAGATACACCAGTGAATCGAGGGATACGCGCGTATCCCCGACTCGGTATGCGCCCTCGCCGAGAGATACGTACTCCTTCGTCATCAAACCCATGGTCACACGCCTAGAACTAGAAGAGCAACTCAGATGGGCCTAGCTTGGTTGGCCCACAAAGCGCGCGTGGGCCCCCTCGACAAACCAGACGCAAGCAGCCCACGCGCTCCGTTTTCCGGGCTGTTATTGTGAAGTCACAGTGCTCAAAGTTCAGATCACCAAGAAAGCGGACGGCGGCGGAGTGCTGCGCTGCACTCGCGCGGATGGCTCCGTCACCTGGCAGAAGCAGCCCGAACATCACGCGGCGCACTTCGCTCTGCATGATTTGACGCATTACGCGGTGGAAACCACGTTGGGATACCGCAACGGTTTCTATGGACTGATCGCAGCGGGTTGGGACATCGAGGACACCACGGGCAAGGGCGCGCGGGGCAAGCTCCCGCGTGAGGCTACGGAGGTGGAGCGCATCGTGGGCCTCTTCGACACTGAGCGCGCCGGCGGCGTGATCCAGACTGCGGCCGACTTCAATCAGTTTTCGCCGCGCCCGCTCAACGACATTGACCTGGTGCGCGTGCGCAAGCTGCGCAGCGAACTGTTCACCAAATGGTCCGAGGTTGAGCCGGGAGGCTCGCTCGACCTGCAATTTCCGGGCTGATATTCTCGGGTTATGGCTTCGCCGGTTAATTCAGTGTTGGACCGCCGCGATTTTCTGCGCGGGATGGCGCTGGCCGGTATCGCCGCGGAAGCTTCGGTGGATGACGCGCAGGGCGACGACTCGGCGCGGAGTTCCGATTCCGTTGCGGCCGGCAAGGACGTCACCCGCAAGCTGGCGAATTTTGTCGTGACTTCGCAGCCGGACGACGTGCCCCACCTGGTCAACAAGGAAGCCGCGCGTACGCTCTTGAACTGGGCTGCGTGCGCGGTGGGAGGGTCGCGGCATGAGACCGTCGACATTGCCGTGGGCGCGCTGGCGCCTTTCAGCGGACCTCCGCAAGCAACGCTGCTCGGGCGCAGGGAGCGGATGGACGTCTTCAACGCGGCGCTGATCAACGGCATAGCCTCGCACATCTTCGATTACGACGATACGCATCTGCGCACCGTGATTCATCCGGCGGGGCCGGTGGCGTCGGCGATCCTGGCGTGGTCGGAATACCGGGCGTTGTCGGAATACGGCCCGATCACGGGGCGCGATTTCATGCACGCACTGGTGCTGGGCGTCGAGGTCGAGTGCCGCATCGGCAACGCGGTTTATCCCGCCCACTACGATGCGGGCTGGCACATCACCGGAACCGCGGGAGTGTTCGGCTCCGCCGCGGCTGCCGCGCAGCTGATGGGGCTGAACCAGCAGCAGACCACCTGGGCTCTGGGACTGGCGGCCACGCAGCCGGTGGGACTGCGCGAGATGTTCGGCACCATGACCAAGAGCTTCCACCCCGGCCGCGCCGCGCAGAACGGCCTGACCGCGGCGATTCTGGCTGCGCGCGGATTCACCAGCTCAGAGCAGCCGCTGGAGGCCAAAAGCGGCTGGATGAACGTGCTGTCAACCTCGCGCGATTATTCGGAGCTGACCAAAATGCTGGGGCGCACCTGGGAGATTTCGCTCAATACCTACAAGCCCTTCGCCTGCGGAATCGTGATCCATCCCGCCATCGACGGCTGCATCCAGCTCCGGAATGAGTATCACCTCACCGCGGATCAGATCCAGCGCATCGACCTGGGAGTTCATCCGCTGGTGCTGGAGCTGACCGGCAAGAAGACTCCGCAAACCGGGCTGGAGGGCAAGTTCAGCGTGTACTACGTCGCGGCTCTGGCGATTGTAAAAGGCGCCGCGGGCGAGCGCGAATTCAGCGACACCCTGGTGCGCGATCCCGTAATCGTCGCGCTGCGGGATCGGGTGACAGCGACGGTAGATCCGTCAGTAGGCGAGGCACAGGTGAAGATCGCGATCACGCTGAAGGACGGCCGCCGTTTGGAAAAATCGGTCGACAAAGTCATCGGGAGCCTGGAGAATCCGCTTTCGGATTCCGCCATTGAAGCCAAGTTCCTGGATCTATCGAACGGCATCTTGCCGGTCGAGCAGGCGCGCAAGATGATCGAGCTGTGCTGGAACGCGGAGAAGCTCGCCAGCGCCGGCGACATCGCCCGCGCGGCGGCGGTTTGAAATCGCAACCGAAGCAGAGCCGCGACCACAGGAGGCGGGCCCTACTTGAGCGGCAACACCCGGTCCGGGTCGACGCGCACCACGGCATACTTGATCGTTCCGTCGATCTGGGTGAAGACATGGGCGACGTTCGGCGGAATGATGACCATGTCACCGGGGCCGACGTGCCGCGCCTGACCGCCGCGCAGCGCGGTGCCGCGCTGGCTGGGCCCGCTGGGGCCGCTGGCGTCGTGAGCCGTCGAAGGTTTGCCGCTCGCGTCCAGAATCTGGCCGCCTGTCACCAGCGTGCCGGAGCCCTCGATGATCTCGTAAACCTCGGTTAGGTTGTCGTGCGCGACGGCGCTCTGCTTGGCCTTGGCCGAGCGGTACACCACTCCGACGCCCACGTTCAGCTTCCCGGCATTCACCACGCGCACCTCCTGATCCGTCGCGCTGTCGGCGGGCGCGCGCTGGAGTGTCGCCTGCAGATCCGAGCTGGTCACATAGGTCGCCGAGGTGGGATTGGTGTCCGCGGCCGTCAAGGCCAACAGGCCCACAAAGACCCCCAGAAATGTTCTTTTCATGTCAATGCCTCCCTCAAGCGATGCCTCCCTCAAGAAAACACGATCACGGCGCCCAACTGCGTCCGGTCCGCGACCGCCTGCACGGCCTCGCGCGTCCGCTCCAGCGGATAAGTGGCCGTCACCAGCGACTTCACATCCAGCACGCCTTTTTCGATCAGCTTCACGTAGCGCGGCAGGTCGCGCATCATGTTCAATCCGCCCTGTTGACCGGCATGAAACGTGCGGCCGCGGTTGGCGAAGCTTGACGCCGGGAACGAGACGTTGCCGCGCTGCCCGAATCCCAGCGTGACGATGTGCCCGCCGCCGCGCGTCATGTCATAGGCTTGCTGCAGCGAGAGAATGCCGGTTGGATCCGGACCCACTTCCACTTTCGGCGGGAAGCTGTCGCCGCCCACAGCTTCGATGGTCACGTCCGGCCCGCGCGGCACTGCGAATAAATCGTCGCCCCACGCTCGCCCTCCCGCGAACCTGCGGTCGGTCGGACCCTTGCACAGATCGCGAATCTTGTTGACCAGGCCCATGCCTTCGGCATTAGGATCGAGCGCCAGAGTCGCGCCAACTTTCAACGCCATCTCGCGCCGCGCTTTGATCGGCTCAACCGAAATAATCTGGGTTGCGCCGGCGATGCGCGCCGATTGCACCGCGCCCAAGCCCACCGGTCCCGCTCCCAGCACCACCACGTCGTCGCCGGGTTGAATCGCCACCAGATTGTGGCCGGCGGCCAGACCCGTGCCGACGGTATCGCCCAGCATGCAGAGCTCGGCTGCGGGAACGCCGGTGAAGACCGGGCAGCAATATTCCTCGGCCACCACCATGATCTCGCTCAGGCCGCCCAGCATCGCGCCTTCGTAGACTTGCGTGCCGTCGGCGGTCACGGCGATGGGGTGCGCGGGATTGGTGGAGAGAAACTGGCACCAATCGGACCGGCCCTGCAGGCACTGGTAGCACTGGCCGCACTGCGGCGTGCCCGGTACGATCACGCGATCGCCCGCTTGCACGCGCTTGACCTGCGGCCCGACCTCCTCCACCACGCCCATGCCGGAATGATTCGGAATCGACCAGCGCTGGACATTATTGGTCCCGAGCACTTGCCCGGTGATGGTGTAACAGACCGCCGAAGCTTGCGTGCGGATCACCACTTCCCGCGGCTGAATCGGCAGCAGGCGCATCTCTTCCACCGACGTTCCGGTGGCATGCCGCACAAACGCCCGGAAGCGCCGGCCGCCGGCAGCTTGCGCGTTCGCGGCTTGCGGGGCCAGCGCCACACCGCTCGCCGCAGCCTTCAATATGTTCCGGCGTGAAAGTCTCGAATTCATGTTGACCCCAGCGGGTAGTATATAATGCGTGTTCGCCTTAGCGGAGCAACGCTAACATATGGCCGCCTTCCAGCACATCCTCTTTCCGGTAGATTTTTCCGAGCGCTCCAAGGCGCTGTGCCCATACATACAGAGCTGGGTGAATCAATTCCACGCCAAGCTCACGCTGCTGAACGTGGTGGGCATACCGCTCGACACCTTCGGGGGCGTGGACCGCTCTTTCCCCGTCATGTTCGATTATGCGGCGGTCGAGCCGGTGATCAAGCGGCGTCTGGCCGAGTTCATGCAAGTACCGTCCGGCCCCGGAGCGCCCGAGATCGCGGTGGAGTTGGGCGATCCCTCGGTCGTCATCGCGGATTACGCCAGCCAGCATGGCGTCGATCTGATCATGATGCCGACTCACGGCTACGGAAAATTTCGCAGCCTGTTGATGGGATCGGTGGTCTCCAAGGTTCTGCACGACGCCGATTGCGCCGTCTGGACCGCGCCTCACGCCGAAGATCCCGCGATGCAGAAACACCTGCCGTGCCGCAATGTTCTGGTTGCGGTCGACCGGGGAGCGGAGCAGGCTCCGGTGCTGCACCGCGCCGTGGAATTGGCCAAGGAATTCGGCGCGAGCCTGCGCCTGGTGCACGCCGTTCCGGGAGCCGAGCGCCAGCTCGCCGATACCGGCGGCGACGAGTTCAGCCTGTTCCTGCTCGACACCGCGCGCAAGGATATGGCCAAGCTGCAACAGGAGGCCGGGACCAATCTGGAGGCGTCGGTGCTCGCCGGTCCAGTCGGCAAGGTGGTTCATCAGGTGGCGCTGGATCACAACGCCGATCTGCTGGTAATCGGCCGCGGCGTCATGCACGAGACCTTCGGACGGCTGCGGACACAATCCTACGAAGTCATCCGCCTATCTCCTTGCCCGGTCTTGAGTCTGTGACGTGCGCGCCGCGGTTCTAAGAGCGCCTGGACCGATTCAGCAGCGTCCTCTCACGCTAGAAGAAGTCCCGCAGCCGGAGCTGCAACCCGGGCAAGTGCTCCTCAAGGTGAAAGCCTGTGGCGTCTGCCGCACCGATCTGCACGTGGTCGAAGGCGAGCTTCCGCCCCGCGCCCCGCACATCATCCCCGGGCACCAGATCGTCGGCGAGGTAGTCTCGGGCGTAGGACTCAAACACGGGGCCCGCGTCGGCGTATCCTGGCTGGGCGGCACCGACGGGTCATGCCCCTATTGCCGCCGCGGCGAGGAGAACCTGTGCGACGCTCCGGTCTTCACCGGGTATACGGTCGACGGCGGCTATGCGGAGTTCGCGGCGGCGCGCGCCGATTTCACCGTGCCGCTGCCGGATGCGCTCGACGATCTGGCCGCGGCTCCGCTGCTGTGCGCCGGCATCATCGGCTTCCGCAGCCTGCGCGTCGCCGGCGTCGAGAAAGGCGAGCGGGTGGGATTGTTCGGCTTCGGCGCTTCGGCGCACTTGGCTCTGCCGGTGTTGAAGGCGTGGAACTGCGAGGTCTTCGTCAGCACGCGCGGCGAATCGCACCGCAAGCTGGCTGCCTCACTGGGCGCCGATTGGGTGGGTGCCGAGCGCGACCGGCCTCCCGTGGCCTTGGATCGAGCCGTGACCTTCGCGCCCAGCGGGGACGTAGTGATCGCAGCCCTGGCCAGCCTGCGCAAGGGCGGAGTGGTGGCGATCAACGCGATTCACCTGGACCGGATCCCAGAGTTTGACTATGACCATCTCCTCTGGGGGGAACGCCAAATCCGCAGCGTAGCCAACATGACCCGCGCCGACGCTCGGGATTTTCTCCAATTGGCCGCGGAAATTGGCCTGCGTCCGCGGCTAACGCCGTTTCCTCTGGCGCAGGCCAACGAGGCTCTGCTGGCCCTCAAAAACGACGCGATAGATGGCGCGGCCGTAATTGTTCTATAGAGAAATCCCTCGCCGCGCGCACTTACAGGGAGGAGGGTTCTACCATGTCACAAGTAACGGTCCTGAAGGCCGACAATGACAGCTCTATCCAGAGCCTCAACAACATAACCAATGCGATCCGCAATCGCGCAAACCAGTTAGCGCAGAGCGGGTCGGGTACGGGAACGGGATCCGGATCAGGATCGGGTTCCAGCAGCGATGCTACTCGCAACTGGCTCCAGGCGGAACGGGATCTGTTCTGCGTGCCGGAGGCCACGCTATCGGAAAGCGACCAGCAGTTCAGCATCCAGGTCGCGGCGGCCGGAAATACTTCCAACAACCTGGAGGTGATTGCCACTTCCAACTCGTTGACGGTGCGGAGCACTTCGGGTAACGGCATGAGCTCGACATCCGGGAGCCAGGGGAACATCGTCTTCAGCGACGTTGATTCGCGGATGCTGTACCGGCGCTTTGACCTGCCGTCTTCCATCGATACCGGGCAGGTGACGGCGTCGCTGGATAACGGGATGATCAATATTTCGGCGCAAAAGGCCTCGGCGAGCACGCGCCGGTCCTCGGCAGCGAAGGCCTAAGCAATCAGCGCGAACGGCGAAGCACTATCGGGGCGGCGCGAATGCCTAGAAAGCCGCTCCGCCCGACTGGCCGACGTTGCCGTCCCGTCCAGCCATCATCGGCAGGGACCGGCGCCATTCGCCCGTCGCAGCCCCGCCGGTGGCAGCCCCGGCTGTGGCGGCATGGATGGCGCCGGCAATCGCGGGCGCCACGCCCACAATCGGGGTCTCGCCCGCGCCCGCCGAAGGCAGGTCCTTGCGGTCCACCAGCACCACGTCGATCTGCGGCGGCACGTCGCGAAAACGGGGAACCCGGTAGCGCGCCAGGAAAGGATTGAGAATCTTGCCGTCGGCGAAGTCGATCGCCTCAAACAAGGCTCCTCCCAGGCCCATGATCATCGCCCCTTCCACCTGCGCGTGCAGGTGATCGGGGTTGACGATGGCCCCGCATTCGAAGGCTTCGGTCAGCCGCAGCACCCGCGGCTCGCGGCCGGCTTCGACGCTCACTTCCGCGCAGGTGGCCACATAACCGCCCTTTTCGAATCCGGCGGCGATCCCAAAACCGGTGCCTGGCGCGGCTTTCCGCTTCCCCCATCCGAACTTGTCCGCCGCAGCTTCCAGCACCGCCCGCACGCGCGCGTCGCTCAGGTTCCTGAGCCGGAATTCGAGCGGGTCGATTCCCGCCAGCGCGGCCAGTTCACTCATGTGAGCCTCACGTGCGAAGTGGTTCGCCGTCGCGGCCAGGCCCCGGTAGGATCCCTGCCGCAACGGGCTCTTGGTGTTGTGAAACTCCACCCGCTTGTTCGTCACGTCGTAGTATGTGTTCATGCCGGAGTTGCCGGAGTTGAAATTGTGGAATTCCCAAACCGTCAGTTTTCCCGATGAATCCACCCCGCTGCGAACGTCGATCACGCCCGCCGGACGGAAATAGGCCCAGGTGAACTCCTCCTGGCGAGTCCAGGTCACTTTGACCGGCTTGCCCGCAGCCTTGGCCAGCCGAGCCGCCTCCAGGGCCGCGTCTCCGGTGTGCTTGCCTCCGTATCCGGACCCGGTGTCCGGGACCAGCACGCGAACGTTCTCCTCCGCCGTGCGGAACGCTTGCGCCAGCTCCGATCGAACCCCGAAGGGCCGCTGGGTTCCGGTCCAAACCGTCAGCTTGTCGCGGTCCCACTGCGCGACCGCCGCGCGAGGCTCCAATGGCGTGTGCGCAATGTAGGCGACCGGATACGTGCGCTCCAGCTTGTGGTGCGCTTGGGCTAGCGCCTTATCGATGGCGGGGCTTGCGTCCACCGGCTCGCGCAGATCCGTAAACAGTGTGCGCGCTGAGCTCTGCGGCGCATTCTTCCAATTGGCATGCAGGGACGCTAGCGCCGAAGCCGCCTCAGCCGGCGTGCCAGCCGTGACCCCGGCGAAATCTCCGTCCCGCACCACGGTCACGCCGGGCATCCCTTCGGCCGCCTTGGAGTCGAGGGCAGCCAGGCTCGCACCGAAGGTCTCCGGACGCAGCACCCGGCCGTACAGCATCCCAGGGAGCTTCATGTCGAAGGTGTATTGGTGCTGCCCGGTCACAAAATCCCGCCCACCGACCTTGGGCGTGGATTTGCCCATGACGGTCCACTCGGAGGTGGCCTTGACCGCAGTGGGTGTGCCGGCGCGTTTGTAGATCTCCTGATGGGAGGCCAGCTCGCCGTACGTCGCGGATTGCGTGCCGCCGGTGACCATCCCGTTGGCGGCGCGCAGCGAGTTCGCCGGGACACCCCACTTCGCCGCCGCCACCTCGATCAGCGCCTGGCGAGCCGTGGCCGCCGCGCGGCGAAGCTGCGGCACCATGGTCGGCGTGGTCTGGCTGCCGACCGTGCCGAAATCGTAGGGAGTGCGGCCGGTATCGCCCATCACCAGCTCGACCGCGCTCAGCTCCACGCCGAGCTCCTCGGCGACGGCCATGCTCAGCGAAGTGCGCGCGTTCTGCCCGACCTCCACTTTGCCGGTGAACACGGTCACCGTCCCGCTGGAGCCGATGTGAATCCATGCGCCCAGCCCGGCGCCGATCTCCTGCGGCGCGGCTTGCCCTCCCCGGCCGCCCTGTCCTCTGCCCGCGCGTCCTCCACCCGATTCTTGGGCTTTTCCGGCGGCCGTCCACACCACCGCGACCGCGATGCCCCCGCCCAAGGCTTTGAAGAAATCGCGGCGTCCGGCTTCAAATTGGTGCAGGGGGCCGCTTGAAAGTTCGTAACGCTCGGGTTCCATCGGATGTCTATCCAGTTCGAATTTCATGCTGCCCGGTTCGAAGTTCATGCCGCAGCTCCCTTCCGCTTCGCCGCTGCCGTTTGGATGGCAGCAATAATGCGCGGGTAAGTTCCACAGCGGCAGACGTTGCCCTGCAGGTTGCTGACGATTTGCTCCCGTGTGGGGTTGGGCGTCTTGGCCAGCAACGCCGTGCCGGCCAGGATCATCCCCGGCGTGCAGTAGCCGCACTGCAAGGCTTGATGCTCGAGAAACGCTTCCTGCAGAGGATGCAACCGGCCGTTCTTCGCT
>CAWISY010000103.1:0-12530 GCA_963838455.1 Bryobacterales bacterium | reverse complement strand
CATCGTGAATCCTGCGGCCGCCGGCAGGATGCTCGACAGATGCCGGCGGAGGCATCTCCGTTAAACGCAGGCGCTCATCCGGCCGCGCTGGAGCAGATCGCCGCAACCGCGGAGGAAAAAGCGCGGTTGGATGCTTTGTCAAAAGTGAATTATCCGCAGTTTGCGGTGCAGGGATTCGCCGGATCGAGAGGCACCGGCCTGGAGAGTAACGGAAGCCGGCTAGGCGACCTCAACGGAATGGCGCCGACCGTGGAAAACTTCGGGCTGGGTCTGACGGTGACCTTTCCCTTTATGGACCGCTTTGCGATTCGCGAGCAGGAGGCGGAGCAGAGCGCCAATCTGCGGGCAGCGCAAGCCGAATCGCAAGTGATCGCGGTCCAACTCGAGGCCGGCTACAACGCGGCGGCTGCTGCACTGGCGGGTGCGCGGCGCGTCGCGGCGATCACCCCCACTGAGGTTTCCTCCGCGCGTACGGCGCTCGATCAAGCTACGGCGCGCTATCAGTCGGGGCTCGCGCCCATTGACGACGTGGCGCAGGCGCAGCGATTGCTGGTGAGCGCGCAGATCGACGATTCTCTGGCGCGGCTGGGAGTTTGGCGCGCGCGCCTCGAGGTCGACACCGCGCGTGGAGATATCCAGCCCTTCCTCACGGAGGCCAGCCGCTGATGCGCATCGTTTTGGCCGCGCTGACGCGCCCCATCACCGTGGTCATCGCTCTGATCGCCATCGCGCTGATCGCGGTGCTGGCGCTGGAGCGCATGCCCGTGGATATTTTCCCGCAGGTGGGCGACGCGGCGATCTACGTCGCGCAGCCGTACGGCGGCATGGATCCGGCGCAGATGGAAGGCTACCTCACTTACTACTACGAGTATCATTTCCTCTACATCACCGGCATCGATCACGTGGAGAGCAAGAGCATCCAGGGCGCGGCGCTGATGAAGCTGGTGTTCCACGAAGGCACCAACATGAGTCAGGCCATGTCGGAAACGGTGGGTTACGTCAATCGCGCGCGCGCCTTCATGCCTCCGGGCACGGTGCCGCCGTTCATCACCCGCTTCGACGCGGGCAGCGTCGCGGTGGGGCAACTGGTGTTCTCCAGCGACGCGCATACGCAGGGTGAGCTGCAGGACTACGCGCTGAACCGGGTGCGTCCGCTGTTTGCGACGCTGCCGGGAGTCTCCGCGCCGCCTCCGTTCGGAGGAAATCAGCGGACCATCGTGGTGACGCTGGATCCGGACAAGCTGCAGCAGTATCACATCTCGCCCGATGAAGCGATCGGCGCCGTCAGCAAGGCCACTCTGGTGATGCCCTCCGGCAATATGTGGACCGGCGAGATCGAGCGTATCGCGCGCACCAACGCCGCGCTGGGCCCGAACCTGGCGGAGCTGTTGAGCACGCCGATCCGTCCCGGTCCCGGCGCTACCGTGTATCTGCGCGACATCGGCACTATCGAAAACGGAACGGACCTGGTCACCGCCTACGCGCACGTCAACGGCAAGCGGACGGTGTACATTCCGGTGACCAAGCGCGCGGACGCCTCCACTCTGGCGGTGATCGACGCGGTGAAGGCGGCCCTGCCGGATTTCCGCAAGGCGGTGCCGGAGGATGTGGACGTGCGCCTGGAGTTCGACCAGTCGCCGTTCGTCACCAATTCGATCCGCAGCCTGGTGACGGAAGGCCTGCTGGGCGCGGCCTTGACGGGCCTGATGGTTCTGATCTTCCTGCGGGACTGGCGCAGCGCGCTGATCGTCATTCTGAACATCCCCTTCGCGCTTCTGGCCGCCGTGATTCTGCTGTGGCTCACCGGGCAGACCATCAACATCATGACGCTGGGCGGGCTGGCGCTGGCGGTGGGGGTGCTGGTGGACGAAGCGACGGTGGAGATCGAGAACATCACTACGCGGATGCTGCCCGGCGTCTCCAAGGCCCGCGCCGTAGTGGAGGCGTGCAGCCGCACGGCGCTGGCGCGGCTGCTCTCCATGCTGTGCATTCTCGCCGTGTTTGTTCCGTCGTTCTTTATGACTGGAGTGGGCCGGCAATTGTTTGTGCCGCTCTCGCTGGCGGTGGGCTTCGCCATGATCGCGTCCTACCTGCTTTCCAGCACCCTGGTTCCGGTGTTCGCCGCCTGGATCATGAAGAAGCCCGGGGAAGGGAATGACTGGGCCCGGCGCATGTACGTGCGCTATCTGGGCGGACTGTTGAAGGTGCGCTGGCCGCTAGCCATCGGCTACGTGGCCGCGTCCATCGTCCTGGTTTATCTCCTGGCGCCGCGGCTGGGAACCGAAATTTTTCCCGACACCAACGCGCGTCTGCTGCGGCTGCGCTTGCGGGCTCCGGTGGGGACTCGGGTGGAGGAGACGGAACGGTTGGTGCTGCGCGCCCTCAATGTGATCCAGCGTGATGCCGGCAACGGAGTCCAGATCACCAGCGACTTCGTCGGCGTGGTTCCCTCCAGCTACCCGGTGGACCTGATTCATCTGTTCACCAGCGGTCCGCAGGAGGCTGTGATTCAAGTGGCGCTCAAAGCGGACGCTCCGCGCGGCGAGCCGCTGCGCGAGAAGTTGCGCCGCGATCTCGCGCAGGAACTGCCCGGGACCCAGGTTTCCTTTGAGGCCGGCGACATCGTCAGCCAGGTGATGAGCTTCGGCTCGCCCACGCCGGTGGAGGTCGCGGTGCTGGGCTCCAACCTCAACGACAACTATGCCTACGCGCAAAAAATCCGCGAGCAGATGGCGAAGCTGGGTTTCCTGCGCGACCTCCAGTTTGCGCAGGAAGTGAATTACCCGACGCTCGATATCAACATCAACCGCGACCGCGCCGGGCAGTTCGGTCTGACCATGGCGGATGTGGTGCGATCGGTCTCACCGGCGACCTCTTCGTCGCGCTTCACCCAGCCCAACTATTGGCGCGATCCGAACTCCGGAAACGCGTTCCAGATTCAAGTGGAGCTACCCCAGAACCGCATCCAGAGCGTGGACGCGATCGGCGAGATTCCAGTGATGCTGGACGGGCACTCGCAGCCGCGTCTCTCCGATATTGCGGGCCTGAAACTGGGCACCATGCCGGGGTTGATCGAGCGCAGCAACGGGCAGCGCGTAGTCAGCTTGACGGCCAACGTGAGTGGCGTGACTTTGGGCGATGCGGCGCGGGAGTTGAATGCGGCGCTTGCCCGAATTCCCGGTCCTCCGCGCGGCGTGTCGGTCCGAATGCGCGGCGAGATTCCCGCGCTGGACCAGACCATCGCCGGATTGCGCGTGGGCCTGCTGCTGGCCATTGCCGCGATCTTCCTGTTGCTGGCCGCGAACTTCCAGTCCCTTCGCCTGGCGCTGTCCATCGTGCTGACCATTCCAGCGGTTCTGTGCGGTGTGGTGCTGATGCTGCGCTTCACCGGGACCACGCTGAACGTCCAGTCCTTCATGGGCGCGATCATGGCGACCGGCATCGCGGTGGCGAACTCAATCCTGATGGTGACCTTCGCCGAAAGAGCGCGGCATGAGGGCAAGACCGCCGTGGAGGCCGTTTCCGAAGGCGCGGCGGGACGATTGCGCGCCATTCTGATGACCGCCGCGGCGATGATTTTCGGGATGCTGCCGATGGCTATCGGCCTGGGCGAAAACGGCGCTCAGGCCGCGCCGCTGGGCCGCGCGGTGATCGGCGGTCTGCTGCTTGCCACTTTCACCACGCTCAGCGTTCTGCCCGCGATTTATTCCATCCTGCAAGGGAGGGCCTCATTGAACTCTCCATCCCTGAATCCGCTGGATCCGGCCAGCCGCTATTATGACCCTCGCTAGATTGCTTCCATTATTCGCGTGCGTCGCGGCATGGCCGCAGACCGTGACTCTTGTGCCCGTGATCTCCAAGCCGGTATCTCGAGTCACGGAGCTGCCGGCCGAGATTCAGCCGTATCTCGCGGTGCCCCTTCACGCACGCGTTCCCGGATACGTCGAAAAGATCACCGTGGATCGGGGCAGCGCGGTCGATAGCGGGCAGGTGCTGGTGGAGCTGAGTGCGCCGGAGCTGAAAGCCCAGATTGCCGCGGCCGAGTCCAAAGTGCAAGAGGCTGAATCGGAGCGGGGGCAAGCCGAGGCGCAACTTGCCGCGGCGCGGAGCACAGCGGAGCGGTTGGAAAAAGCTTCGCAAACTCCCGGCGCGATCGCGGGCAATGAATTGATCCTGGCGCAGAAGCAAGTGGAGGCGGCCGAGGCTCTGGTGAAATCGCGCGAGCAGGCCATCCGCGCCGCTCAGGCCGCGGCCGACGCGCAGAAGGACATGGAGGCGTACTTGCGCATCACTGCGCCGTTCGATGGCGTGATCACGGAGCGGTTGGTTCATCCCGGCGCGCTCGTTGGGACTGGAGCCGGGACTGGAGCCGGGCCGGGCGCGGATACGGCGCTCTTGGTGCTGCAGCAGGTTTCGCGATTGCGCGTGGTGGTGCCGGTTCCGGAGGAAGACACCGCGAGCATCGTCAACGGGACGAAAATCGAGTTCCACGTGCCGGCGTATCCGGAGCGAGCCTACTTCGGCACGGTGGCCCGCGTCGCTCACGCCCTCGATGTGAAAACGCGAACGATGCCCGTCGAGCTCGACGTGGACAATCGCGACGGCTCTCTTTCGCCGGGCATGTATCCGTCGGTCAAGTGGCCGATCCGGCAGTCGCGCCCGGCGTTGCTGGTTCCCCGCACCAGCGTGGTGACGACGACGGAGCGCGTCTTCGTGGTGCGGAATCGCGACGGGCACGCGGAATGGGTGGACGTCCGGAAAGGCGCGGTAGCGGGCGATCTGGTCGAGGTGACGGGATCGCTGCAGCCCGGCGACCTGGTAGTGAAACAGGCCACCGACGAGATCCGGGAGGGCACGCCATTGGGCGCCGCAAAGAAGTAAAATTAGTGGATGGTACGGCGCAAATCTGCTTTTTCCTTCCTCTTCCTCACCGCGCTGTGTGGAACACTGGCTGCCCGGCAGCCTGAACACGCAAAACATGCCATGGTGGTCGCGGGAGATGCTCTCGCCGCCGACATCGGCGCAAAAGTTCTCCAGAACGGCGGCAACGCGGTGGATGCGGCGGTAGCGGTGGGTTTCGCGATGTCCGTCACGTATCCTTACGCGGGAAATCTGGGTGGAGGCGGATTCATGCTGATCCGTCTCGCCGACGGCCGCTCCACTTTCATCGATTTTCGCGAAGAGGCTCCCGGCAAGGCCTCGCACGACATGTATCTCGACGCGCAGGGAAATCCAACGCGCGAGAGCATCGAAGGCTGGCGCTCCAGCGGTGTGCCGGGGACGGTGCGCGGCTTTGAGCTGGCGCAGCGCAAATACGGCAAGGCGAAGTGGGAGTCGCTGGTTGAGCCGGCGGTGGAATTGGCCGCCAAGGGTTTTCCGGTGACTTACGCGACTGCGGAGCAGTTGAAAGGTTCGCGCAGCCTGGGCCGCGACGCAACCTCCAAGGCGATCTTCCTTAAAGATGGAGCGTTTTATCAGGCGGGCGATACGCTTGTCCAGCCCGATCTGGCCAAGACGCTGGAGCGGATTGCGAAGCTCGGCTCCAAGGATTTTTACGAAGGCGAGACCGCCAAGCTGCTCACCGATGCGATGGCCAAGAACGGCGGCCTGATCACGCTCGACGATCTGAAGAAGTACGCGGCCGTGGAGCGCGCGCCGGTCACCGGCAAGTATCGCGATTACGGCGTGATCAGCGCGCCTCCCCCGAGCTCCGGCGGCATCGGCATTCTGCAGATGATGGGGATGCTGGAAGGCTCCGGGTATGAGAAGACGGGAGCCTTGTCGGCGGCGACCATTCATTACATGGCCGAGGTGATGCGCCGGTTTTATGCCGACCGCAGCCAATATCTGGGCGATCCGGATTTCGTGAAGGTGCCGGTGATTGGTCTGCTGGATCCGGCTTACATTCAGAAGCGCCGCGCGACCATCGATCCCGCGCACGCCACCCCCAGCCAGCAGGTGCTGCCCGGCGGACCGGCAGGCGCGGAGAGCACGGAGACCACACACTTCAACGTGGTGGACGCGGAAGGCAACGCGGTCGGGGTGACGTATACGCTCAACGGCGGCTACGGCAACGGCATCACCGTCCCCGGCGCGGGATTCCTGCTCAACAACGAGATGGACGATTTCTCCGCCAAACCAAGCGCGCCGAATATGTTTGGGCTCCGCTCCGGCGAAGCCAACTCGATTCATCCCGGCAAGCGGCCGGTATCTTCCATGAGTCCCACCATCCTCACCAAGGACGGCAAGCTGTTCATGATAGCGGGCGGGCCGGGCGGCTCGCGCATCCCCACCGCCGTGCTTCAGGTACTCTTAGACGTGGTCGATTTCGGCATGAACGTGCAGGACGCGGTGGATACTCCGCGGTTCCATCATCAATGGATGCCGGACCAGATCTCCATGGAGCGCGGATTTTCGCCGGATACCGTCGCGCTGTTGAGGGCTCGCGGGCACAAAGTGGAGGAGGCCAGCGGAAGCTCTGCCGGCGTCGCCGCCGTGGTCGAAGCGATCGTAAGTAATGGAGGGTGGCTGCAGGGCGGAGTGGACGGCCGCAGACCGGGCAAGGCGTCTGGATACTAAAGCTGCGGGATACTGATTCCGCGGGATACTGATAGTTAACACCTGAATGCAACGAGCCCTTTCGACTCACCTGCTGGTGAATCATCACCTGACCACCGTGTGGCTGGACCGGATTTGGGACGCGGGCATTCCCACGGTGGAAATCTTCTGCGCCCGCCAGCACCTGGATTATCACGATAAGGCGCAGATCAACGAGCTCGGCTATTGGTTTCGCGATTCCGAGCTCAAGCTGCATTCGCTGCACTCCCCGATGTACTCCGACGATGCCTGGGGCCGCACCGGCCCCGATTCGGTGTTGGACATCACCGAGCCGGTGAAGATCAGGCGCGTCCGGATCATCGAGGAGGTCAAGCGCGCGATCGAGATCGCCGAGAAGATCCCCTTCCGCTACCTGATCCAGCACTTGGGTGTGGCGGAGGAGGAGTGGGAGGAGCGCAAGGTGGAAGCGGCCTTTGCCGCGCTCGAGGAGATCAGCCTGTTCGCCCGGCAGCGCGGCGTGGAGGTGCTGCTGGAGAATACGCCCAACGCGCTTTCGAGCGCCCAGCGGCTGAAATATTTCCTGGACACCACGCATCTGAATCTGAACGTGTGCTTCGATCTGGGGCACGCCAACATGAATGAAGGGGTAGACGCGGCGTTCCGTTTACTGGCGCCGCGCATCCGCTCCACGCATATTCACGACAACGACGGGAAATTGGACCAGCACCTGTTTCCGTTTGTGGATCCCGGCGGCACGATTGACTGGGACAGCGCCATGGGACAGCTTCGGTCGGCTCCGGAGGGGCAATTTCCCATGCTGCTGGAACTGCGTTGCGCGCCCAACGTGGAGAAGCCGGTGGACAGCGCGGTGCGTGTGTTCGAGCATTTGGAGAAGCTGAGCTTAACCCAACATGAGTCTTGAAATTCCGCGCATCACGGTTGCCGATGCCGGCCGTCACGCCGGGCAAACGGTGGAAATCGCGGGGTGGTTGTACAATCTGCGGCGCGGCGGCAAGATCTGCTTCCCGCAGGTGCGCGACGGCACGGGAACCATTCAGTGCGTGGCGGTGAAGAGCAACCTGCCTGAGGAAACCTTCGAGAAGCTCAAGGATCTTACCCAGGAATCTTCTCTGATTGTGCGCGGCAAGATTCGCGCGGAGGCTCGCGCGCCCGGCGGTTATGAGATGGACGTGGAATCGGCCGAGATCGTGCAGCGCGTTCCGGAAACCGATCCGTACCCCATCACTCCCAAAGAACACGGCATCGACTTTCTGATGGATCACCGCCATCTGTGGCTGCGCAGCCGGCGGCAGCACGCCGCGCTGAAGGTGCGCCACCAGGTGATCAAGGCCATCCGCGATTATTTCGATTCGCACGGATTCATTCTGGTGGACACGCCCATCTTCACTCCCGCCGCGTGCGAAGGCACCACCACCTTGTTCGAAGTGAAGTACTCCGATGAGGAGAATGTCTACCTGGCGCAATCCGGGCAGCTTTACAGCGAAGCCTCGGCGGCGTCGTTCGGGAAGGTGTACTGCTTCGGGCCAACCTTCCGCGCGGAAAAATCCAAGACGCGCCGGCACCTGACCGAATTCTGGATGGTGGAGCCCGAGATGGCCTTCGCCGACCTGGAAGAGGTCAAGCGCGTGGGCGAGGAGATGGTGGTCTTCGTGATCGGGCGCGTGATCGAGACCTCGCAGGAAGAGCTCAAGGAACTGGAGCGCGACGTCTCCAAGCTGGAAGCCGTCAAGTCACCCTTCCCGCGCATGAGCTACGATGCGGCGGTCAAGAAGCTGCAAGCCAAGGGAAGTGAGATTCAATGGGGCAGTGATTTCGGCAACACCGATGAGACGCTGCTGACCGACGATCTGGACCGCCCGCTGATGGTGGACCGCTATCCGGCAGCCGTCAAGGCGTTCTACTTCCAGCCCGCGCCGGAGAATCCGCAATTGGCGCTGGGCGTCGATTTCATTGCGCCCGAGGGCTACGGCGAAATTATCGGCGGCGGCCAGCGCATCCACGATCTGGATCTGCTGCTGAAGCGCCTGGAAGAACACCACCTGCCGCGTGAGGCCTTCGACTGGTACATCGATCTGCGTAAGTATGGCTCGGTTCCGCACGCCGGATTCGGCATGGGTGTGGAGCGGTTCACGGCGTGGATGTGCGGGCTGGAGCACATTCGCGAGACCATCGCGTTCCCGCGGATGCTGTACCGAACGCGACCGTAGAACGCCTTCCGCTCGGCCCAGAGGGCACCCCGGTCGCGGCTCTGTAAAAGGCGCCGAAGCTGAGCCGCGATCGGAGGAGGCGGTCTTTCTTTAGTGCGTCAAATCGTACGTCACGTAATTGACGCCGATGCGAATTCCCAGCGCCGAATATTTTTCCGGGTAGCAGGGGTTGTCCGCCCACTCCCAGGAATCGCCGATATCGGAGTTGAAGCTGATGGCGACCATCAAGCGGTTCTTGTCGTCGTAGATGCCCTTCCACTGCGCCTTGGTTCCCACCCAGCGGTCGCTCTGGCCAAAGCCGCCGCTGCCGCACAGCCCGATGGCCCAGGAACCCAGAATCTGATAGCGGTCGTCCAGATCGTAGACGGTGTGAAATATGGCGTCTTTATTGGGGATTTCGACGATGGGGCGATCGGGAAACACCTGGTGCATGGTCTCATCGAAGCGATCCCATTCGACGGTGTTCCAGAAATCGTCCAGATACAAAAATCCGCCGCGCATCAAGTAGTCGCGCAGCTTCACGATCTGCGGCGCGGTGAGCTGCCAATCGCCCATTTCGCCGGCTGCCAGCCATGGCCAGTTGTAAACGTCGTCGCCGTCATCCAGATTCACCGGTTGCTCCACGGAGCGGACGTCCATGTTGGTGAGGCGGCGGAGGGCGGCGGCAAAGTGCCGGTCCGCGCGAGGGTAATCCTGGCTCCAACTGGTGCCGCCCTGGGTCCAGTCCTGGATCATGCCGAAGCCGCGCGGGGTGAAGCGCGCTCGCGGATGCGGCGGATACATCAGGCGCGCGAACACCCAGTCCTTTGGCACCTGGTAATCTTCCGGCACCGCGACGTTGTCGTAGCCCTCCAGGCTGCGATACACGCGCCAGGGCATCTGGGCGGCGAGAATCGAGGCAAACGCCAGCGCGCCTGCCGCGGCCCAAAGTGATTTTCGAGAGGACATCCCGCCTGCCATGAGCATAGCATCCCGAGAGCACCATCACCGTTCTACGCCTGCGCGAACGCACGACGCAGCGCGGGATAGAGCGCCCGATAGGTTTTGTGGGCTTGTGCGTAAAGCGCCGCTTCCGCCGGACGCGGCTCCAGCGATTCGCGCTCCTGGATGACGGCGCGGCAAACTTCGGGGACGCTCGCGTATTCGCCGGTGCCCACCATCGCCAGCAGCGCTGCGCCGTAGGCCGAGCCCTCCTGGGTTTCCAGGCTGGCCACGCGCTTGCCGAAAACGTCGGCCAGGATCTGACGCCAGAACGGGCTGCGCGCTCCGCCGCCGGAGGCTCGCACGGAGGTGATCGCGACGCCGAGCTCGCCAATAATGTCCAGGCAATCCTTTTGGCTGAAAGAAACGCCTTCGATCACGGCGCGAATCAGATCGGCGCGAGTGTGGCGCGCCGTCAGTCCGATCCAGCCTCCGCGGGCATGCGGGTCCAGGTGCGGCGTGCGCTCGCCCATCAGATACGGAAGCCAGAACAGACCCTCGGCTCCGGCCGGCGACTTGGCCGCTTCCGCCGTGAGCTCATCGTAGGTCGAGCCGGGAGCAAGCTGATTGCGCAGCCATTGCAAGCTCAAGCCCGCGCCCTGCGTGACTCCCATCACGTGCCATTTGTCTCGCACCGCGTGGCAGAAGGTGTGGACGCGGCCTTGTGGATCATACGCCACGTTGTCCATGTGCGCGAAGACTACGCCCGAGGTGCCCAGCGTGCAAGAGACGATGCCGCTCTCGACGATGCCGTTGCCGACCGCGCTGGCGGCTTGATCGCCTCCGCCGCCCACCACCGGCGTGCCCTCGGCGAGCCCGGTGAGCGAGGCCGCTCGAGCCGAGATGGTTCCGGTGATATCGCTCGATTCATAGACTCGGGGCAGAATCGCGGCGTCCAGACCGAGGCCATCGAGCATGGTTTGTGACCAGCGCCGGTTCATTACGTCGAGCAATGCCGTGCCCGAAGCGTCGGAGACTTCGGTGGCGAATTCGCCGGTGAGTTCGAACCGAATGTAATCTTTCGGAAGAAGCAGCTTGCGGACGCGGTCGAAATTCTGCGGCTCATGGTCGCGGACCCACAGCAGCTTGGGCAAAGTGAAACCAGTCAGAACCGGGTTGGCGATGGCTTTGACCACGTTTTCGCGGCCCAGCTTCGCGTGAATGAAGTCGACCTGCGCTTGCGAGCGCTGATCGCACCAGATCAGCGCGGGACGAATGACGTTGTTCGCTGCATCGAGAATCACCGAGCCGTGCATTTGGCCGGACAGGCCGACGCCACGGACTTGCGCACCGGTTGCGCCGGCCGCGGACAGAACGCCCTGGATCGCGAGCTGCGCCGCATCCCACCAGTTTTCCGGGCGCTGCTCGGCGTAGAGCGGCTGCTCCATGCGGATGTCTTCGTGCGGAGCGGTGACCGCGGCGATCTGTTTTCCGTCGCGATCGACGAGGATGGCTCGGGAGCCGCCGGTGCCGATATCGAGACCTAGCCAGAACATTATTGGGGAGGAACGAACTCCACGTAGTCGAGCGCAGCGGTTTCGCGCCCGTCCGGAGCGCCTTCGATGCGGATGATGTCGCCATCGCGCAACGAAAGTCTGGGAACGGTGTGGCGCGTGGATGTGGTCGAATCGAGCCGCGCGTCATTGCGCCCCGGAAGCATGCGCATGTCGGCGGTCCACTCATCAATCATCTTGTCGTTGACGAAGACGCGATAATGGGCGGAACCGGTGCTTTGATCGAAGTACTCGATGCGTATGTCGCAGACGCCCGGCCCGCCGGGATGCAGGGCGAAGTACCCGCACCCAAATTTGTATTTGAACGAGGCTGAGCACGTCTTCGCGGAGCAGGAGACGGCCTTGCCTCCGGAGGCGTCCTCTGATGGCGTCACGTCGACGGGCGTGTAGCCGTCGAGAGTCATTGATTCAGCTTCGATGCGGTCGGGAGAGTTGCCCACACGGCGCTGGGCATCGGGAATGCCAGAAGCTTTGAAGAACCACGTATTGACCGCGTCCTGCCAAACCTCGGCTTGCCCGGCCTGATATTCGAGCTGCGCCAGCACGGCGTTGCGCCGCTCCTCGTCGATCCTGCTCCCGAGCCTGCGCCACTCGTGCACGTAGCCTTCGACGGCTTCTTGCCCCTCGTAGTGCATGTCGTAGATAGTCTGGATCACGGTTTTGCCGGAGTGCAGAACGTACGTGTACGGCACGTGGTGGAAGAAGAGCACGATGTCGTCGGGCGTGCTTGCGAGATTCTCGAAGATGCGAGCAACCTCGGGGCTATATTGACCCGTGTAGCCGGTGCCTGTAGTGACGGTGCGATCCATGCCCACGCCCTGTGAATCCGCTCGATGCCACTGGCCCCAGCCGTTGCGCTCCGAGGCCTCCACGTTCACGCCGTAGTGATTGCCGGTGATGTCGGTCAGCGTCTGCAGCCCCAGCGGGCCGGTGTAGTTCTCATACGTTCGCCACGAATTGCGCTGAATCATGGAAAGGACGCCAAGCACCTCCGGATCGTTGCTGAAGGTGAGCTTGATCCACTCATCGTCAATCTGTTGCGCGCTCAAATCCGGATTCCACGCCAGGCGCCCGAACCCGTAAAGATTCGATTGCGAGAGATGATTGCCGGTCCAATTTTCATCCAGGCCGATATTGACCACACCGACCATCGCCGTCACCAGATTCTTCACCGGCGTCGCCGCCCCCGGTTTGGAATGCATGTCGAAGTCCAGCGTCTCTTTCCAATACGGAACCAGGTAGACGGTAT
>CAWISY010000102.1:0-4342 GCA_963838455.1 Bryobacterales bacterium | reverse complement strand
ACTTCAGATGCATCAGCTGACTGGTGGCGTCGTCGATGTAGACCAGGAGTGTGCATTGCGGGCCGCGGATCATTTCGCGACGATCGACGGTGCCGATCTGGACATGGTCTGGCGTTATGCGGGGTTCTGCCGCGCCGCCCGCGAAACGGCAATGGAATTCAGCGTCGATTCGGGAAACACGATTCCGTTCGAGAGGCTCGACTGTTACGCCTACGATCTCAAGCGCGATCCCGAGAAGAAGCACAAGATTCAGCCCCTGCTTGTCGGCCCCGACGGCATCTCAAAGAAAATCGCCGTGCCCTTTCTTGAGCCGCTGCGCGCTCAAGAGCCCTTCGATGTCATGCTCCACTGCCGCCTGCCCGGGACCTATAAACAGGGCATCGGCTACTACACCTCGACATTGTCATTCCATCAGGAGAGGATCGGCCGAAGCTCGGTTCATTTGACCTTTCTCCGCCGGAAACCCGACTGGGTGCGGGTTTATGACTGCGACAGTCGCGGCCGGCCGCGCCTTCTGAAGAATTTGAGCCCAGTCCACGAGGACGGCGAGACAAGCGAGTACCTTGACCAGGCGGAAAACGTCCCGGCGCAATCGGTGAGGATCTATCTGTTTCGTCGAGCGGGCGAGTAAGCCGAATGGCGGCGCGATCCCTCCGAATGAGGTGGCGCGTTCCTAAAATCCCTCGCCTTCCGCCGGGAGGTCCGCCGGCATTGGCGACTGCGGCCGGGCGTCATTCGCGCGGACATGAATTCTCCCATCGAACCCGATCGGCAGGCGGTCCAGCAGGGCGCGGAATCCCCTGCCGTCCTCGTCCATGGTCGCGGTGCCGATCTCCAGCCAGCGCCAGGAGGTGCGGCTGTCGCGCTTCAGCGAATAGACGATGTAGCTCGGTTTCGTCTCGGCCATGCGGGCCGTCTATCACGGCCCCGGCGCCCTCGACAAGCCCGAATATCCCTGTATGCAGTCGTACCCCAGATCCGTACCGGCGAATTCGTTGTAGGGCCAGAGCTGCATCAAGACCCAGACATCCCAGACAGGACCGGCCGGCTCGTCCCGGCGTGCCAAAAGCGAGCGCGCCACGGAGCTGAAACCTTCCCCGGTTCGCTTGCCGCGCCGCCGCGTTCCCGGCCGCGGAGCGCGGGCCGTCAAGTGCTTCAGGACTTCCCGGAACTGCCGTCGGAGCCTTGCAGCGAAACCGGTGCCGTTTCGATCTCCAGTATGCGGGCCAGCGGGGGCGGAAATCCCCCGCTGGCCTGTCATCGTTGGCGGTCGTCAAGCCCCTGCTCGTAATACTCGCGCTCGCGCTGCGCTTCGGCCTCGTGTTCTCGCCTGTTCTCGACCCGAATGAGGTCATCCATCTCCGCCTGCGAAAGGCCATGGTCGATCTCGGCTTGCTCGACCGCCCGCTCACGCGCCTCAGCTGCTGCCTCGATCCGCTCGGGCGTCATGGCGGTCGCGCCGAACAATTCGAAGACCTCGGCGACGGCGTTGGCAACCGCGTCGAACGTCTTCCCGGCAATGCTTCTTAGGGCCGGCGCGGCTAAATCTCTTCCGGTATTCTGCCGAGCCGGTTTTTCATTGCGGTCGAGAAGGCCGACGGCGCTCAGGTCCCGGAAAGCCTGCCGCTCGATTTCACGCTGGTCGGCGCGCTCGATAAGGGCCTGCTTGGTCGCCGCGATCCCCTGCATCCCGGCGCGGTCCAGCCGCGCCAGGAATTTATCGACGCCGGCGCGGTTGTCGCCGGTGGTCCGTTCGTTCAGCTTGTAGACCCGCTCGTTTTCCGTCACCACCACGGTTTCGCCTTCCCGGTACACCGGCGCGAAATTTCCGACGGCCTTGGCGAAGATTGCTTCCCGATAGCTCTGATCGGCCTCCTCCTTCGTCACACTGGCGAGTACCATCCCGTGGCTTTCCAGGCGTGCGGCAAAGTCGCGCCCATGAGAAGCCTGGTTATACGCAAGCCAGATCTCGGCAACGGCGCCCTTTAGATGGTCGGGCGCAACTTGCGGGGTCGTGTCGCGAGCGACCTCCCGGCCCGCATCGCTGAACCAGAACTCGGGAGGCGTCACATTGAGCAAGGGATGCGCCGGTGACTTCGGCTCGGGTGGTGCGAAGGGGCTGCGCTCGATTTCGTTCGTGGCCGGCCGCCGAGCCGGTTCGACGAATTGCCGCTCCGCCTTCTCTTTTTCGATCGCGGCCTTGACGACTTCATCGAGCCACCGGCTGTGGTCTTTGTCCCGATCCCAGACGACCTCATCCTTCTCCCTGCTGTCCTTTTGAACCGTGGCCCTTTCCCGAGCCTGCTCGACGGTCAGGAGGTGATTGGGGTCCAGATCGCTCAAATGCTGCCGAATGTCCTTTGCCGAAACTCCGAGGATTCTCTTGCCGATTGCGTGCGTCCCGCCCGCCGGATCGACCACGACATAGTCCCTTCTGTCACCCTTCGCGAGGAGAAGATTTTCATCGGCAAGGGCCGCTTCGAAGCTGCGCCCGCAGTCGGATTTCTCGTAACAGTCCCGGATGGTCTGCCGGATGGCGTGGATGTCCACGCCAAGCCGGCGGGCCTGTTCGCCTTCGGCGCGGGTCGGCGCATATTTGATCGTGCTCTCGCGCTCGTTTGGCACCAAAGTCAGATCGAAATGCACCTCCAATTCCCTGCTGACCCTTTTCAAGCGCTCCTTATAATACGGCAGCGGCTTCGCCGTGAGCGTCGTGTCATCGATCCGCGACCATGCTACGTGCATGTGCCGTTCGCCGGATTTTTCGTCGACATGAAATGCAATCGCTCGCGGCTGATCCGTCAAACCCATCATTCGCTCAATGCGATTGGCTGTGTAAACCCATTGGTCGTCCTTAAGCTGCTCCTTTTCAGGCAGCCTTATTTGAACGTGGAAGAACGGTTTCTGGCACTTTGTGGCTTCGGCGATCACATGAACGCTGCGGAAGGCGTCGACGATATCGGCCGAGGCGAACCCGCGGAGCTCATAAAGCTCTGTGCGTTCGCCTTCCTTGCCGTTGACAAGGTACCGCGCAAGTCGGCCGCCCGAATCGTGGGTGGTGCCTTTCGAGATCATAGGCGCTTGCTGCGCCCGACGATGTCGAGGATTCGGGCAGCGGCGGCACGGACATCCGCGAGGACTTTCGCGCATGCATCGGCGGCAACCGGCGCGCCGCCGGAGTTCAGGGCGCGCGCAATCTGGTTCAGATTGCTGCCGACCTTATTGAGCGCGGCGGTGGCATGCGCCAGAGCTTCGGCGTTGACGGTTGGCGCGCGCTGCGCGCGGACACCGGGAGAGCCGAGCGCCGCCGCACGAAGAAAGCTTCCTCGGCTGAGCCCGGCCATCCGGGCATATTCCCCGATGAGAAGATACTCGACCTCATCGAGGCGAAGCGCGAGGAAGCGGGTGCGCCCGCCTTTCTTTCCCCGCGTCGACGGCCGCGCCGGCACCTGCGCGGCGGATTCCGGCGCGGTCACGGGCGCACCCCAGCCGAAGGTGCGGAAACGGGCACGGTTTCCGCTGCGGCGAACAGCCGCACAGGGGAAGGGATCGAACGGGAAGGGGCTCCGCCCCTGCCCTTCGCAAGTTGAGACATTCGACGCGCCGTAGGCGCGTCGTCAATGTCGTGCTCTGGTGTAACCAGAGACAACTTGCTGTCCAGCTTCGACACCCGAATCATCCTGCGACTGAATCGGAGAATCAATCGGGCCTCAACAACTTTTCTCGGGATTCCGCGCACGAAATGACTACCCCGGTAACCGCGATCGGGCCGGGCAACAGGAAGCAAAAAGGCGGGACACCCGGATGGGTGCCCTGCCTGGATGCAGAGAACCGCCCGCCAGAACCGAAGCTCTAGCGGGCGGCCGTCACCTACTCGGCTGCAGCGTCCTTCTTCGGCTCGGTGCAAACGATCCGTCCACTGACGCTGATGCCGTCGTGGATCACGATGTCGAAGCCCTTGCCGGACTTGTGAGGCCACACGACCCCGATCTCGTGCCAGAATCCCTTCTGGTCGGTGCCGGATTTCGGCTGGCTCACGACATAGGCTCGATGTGAAGGTTTAGTATTGCTCATGGTACTTCTCCTTTCGTTGAGGGGCTGCATGATCAGGTGCTCAGAAGAACCCATGCCAGTCTCGGCCATGACGCCGGGATCGATCCTAAAGTCGCAGCCGATCAGCGCGGGCATGGCATCGGCGTGGCGATTGACGTTTACACCAAGGCCGCCCTGTCCAGGCGCGCTGAAGCGGCGGAACAGCTCGAAAAGGCCGTTCTCACCGCTTAACTGAGTGAAATGGAGTGAAGGAAGTTGCTTGATTCGCCCAAGCTATTGATTTTATGGA